>UWSJ01000001.1 GCA_900549525.1 uncultured Coriobacteriaceae bacterium
GTCGAGGAGGTCCAGGACATGGTCGAGGACCAGATCATGGCCAAGGGCGCCTTCTCGGTGGCGCGCAACTACATCACCTACCGCTACGTGCAGGGGCTCAAGCGCCAGTCCAACACCACCGACGACAAGATCCTGTCCCTCATCGAGTGCAACAACGAGGAGGTCAAGCAGGAGAACTCCAACAAGAACCCCACGGTCAACTCTGTCCAGCGCGACTACATGGCCGGCGAGGTCTCCAAGGACCTCACGATGCGCATGCTGCTCCCCGAGGACGTCGTGAGGGCCCACCAGGAGGGCATCATCCACTTCCACGACTCCGACTACTATGCGCAGCACATGCACAACTGCGACCTCGTGAACCTCGACGACATGCTGCAGAACGGCACGGTCATTTCGGGCACGCTCATCGAGAAGCCGCACAGCTTCTCGACGGCCTGCAACATCGCCACGCAGATCATCGCCCAGGTGGCGTCGAGCCAGTACGGCGGCCAGTCCATCTCGCTTACGCACCTCGCGCCCTTCGTCGACGTGTCGCGCAAGAAGATTCGCCGCGAGGTCACGGCCGAGCTCGCGGAGCTCGGCGTCGGCGCCACGCCCGATAAGGTCGATGAGGTGGTCGAGAACCGCCTGCTCGAGGAGATCCGTCGAGGCGTGCAGACCATCCAGTACCAGGTCGTCACCCTCATGACTACGAATGGCCAGGCTCCGTTCGTGACCGTCTTCATGTACCTCAACGAGGCGCGCAACGCCCAGGAGAAGCACGACCTCGCCCTCATCATCAAGGAGACGCTGCGCCAGCGCTACGAGGGTGTGAAGAACGAGGAGGGCGTCTGGATCACGCCGGCGTTCCCCAAGCTCATCTACGTGCTCGAGGACGACAACATCGAGCCGGGCCAGAAGTACTTCCACCTCACCCAGCTTGCGGCCAAGTGCACGGCCAAGCGCATGGTGCCCGACTACATCTCCGAGAAGAAGATGAGGGAGCTTAAGCTTTCCAAGGGCGAGACGGAGGGCAACGGAGACTGCTTCACCTGCATGGGCTGCCGTAGCTTCCTCACGCCCGACCGCTCGGGCAACGGCTTTGGCAACGTCGCCCACGCGCTCAACTATGAGCCGGGCGAGCCCAAGTATTACGGCCGCTTCAACCAGGGCGTCGTGACGATCAACCTCCCCGACGTGGCGCTGTCCTCCGGCGGGGACGTGGAGGCGTTCTGGAAGATCTTCGACGAACGCCTCGACCTCTGCCACAAGGCCATGCGCTGCCGTCATGAGCGCCTCAAGGGCACGCTCTCCGATGCTGCGCCCATCCTCTGGCAGTATGGTGCGCTGGCCCGCCTGCCCAAGGGTGCGCCCATCGATCCCTTGCTCTATGGTGGCTACTCCACGATGTCGCTTGGCTACGCCGGGCTCTATGAGTGCGTCAAGTACATGACCGGCCACTCTCACACCGACCCGGAGGCCACGCCCTTCGCCATCCAGGTCATGCGGCACATGAACGACCGCTGCAACGAGTGGAAGGCCGCCGAGGACATCGACTACTCCATCTACGGCACGCCGCTTGAGTCCACGACGTACAAGTTCGCCAAGTGCCTCCAGCGTCGCTTCGGCATCATTCCCGGCATCACGGACCACGGCTATATCACCAACAGCTACCACGTTAACGTGCGCGAGAAGATCGACGCCTTCGACAAGCTCAAGTTCGAGAGCCAGTTCCAGCCGCTCTCTCCGGGTGGCGCCATCTCCTACGTCGAGGTTCCCAACATGCAGGACAACCTCGAAGCCGTCATGAGCGTGCTGCACTACATCTACGACAACATCATGTATGCCGAGCTCAACACCAAGAGTGACTACTGCCAGGTGTGCGGCTACGACGGCGAGATCAAGATTGTCGAGGATGACGGCAAACTCGTCTGGGAGTGCCCGCACTGCGGCAACCGCGACCAGAACAAGCTTAATGTTGCCCGTCGTACCTGCGGTTATATCGGCACCCAATTTTGGAACCAGGGCCGCACGGAGGAGATTCGCGACCGTGTGATGCATCTGTAGGCTACGTCTTCCCGTCGGCGCAAACCTGCGCTCAGGGTCGCTTGCTTTGCAAGTCCCTAGCCATTCGCTACGGCTTGCGCCGACGGGGACCTGCCTTCGTTGACCATCGTTGTGGAGGCTCCTCCGTGGGGCCAACGGTGGTTCCACCTGCTGTTTATTGGCCGCGCCTTGGTGGGGCCTATAGGAGTTTTGTGCATGAATTACGGGGCTATTAAGTACTTCGACATTGCGAACGGGGTTGGCGTGAGGACGAGCCTGTTCGTCTCGGGATGTCGCATCCATTGCCCCGGGTGCTTCAACGCCGAGGCGCAGGACTTCGGGTTTGGGAAGCCCTTCGAGCGTCAGACGGAGGACGCCATCATCGACAGCCTACGGCCCAGCTACGTGGCGGGTCTCTCGCTGCTGGGCGGCGACCCGATGGAGCCCGAGAACCAGCGGGTGCTCCTGCATCTCATCGAGCGTGTGGTGGAGGAGCTGCCCGACAAGGACATCTGGTGCTACTCAGGCTACGCGTACGACCGCGATCTTGTCCCCGGCGGCTCGCACTGGCTCGAGGGCGTCACCGACCGCCTGCTCGACTGCGTCGACGTGCTCGTGGACGGCCCCTTCATTGCGGCCAAGAAGGACATTACGCTGCGGTTTCGTGGCTCGGCCAACCAGCGGCTGATTGACCTAGCAGCCACGCGGGCCACGATGGGGGAGCCGGGGGCACCTGTCGGCGGCACGGTCGTCGCATGGACGGACGACCCGGTATTCGCCACGCACACGATGTAGGCGCGTTCTGGGTCAAGCGCGGCTCTCGCGGGCGGTTCCGCCCCATACTTGCGCTACACGCCCAGGTGCGCCGCGAGGTCGAGGATGGCCTTGCGATAGCCTTCGATTCCCATGCCGGTGATCGTCTCGAAGCAGGCCTTGCGGACGAAGGAGACCTGACGGAAGTCCTCTCGCTCCTCGACCTTGGAGATGTGCACCTCCACGGCAGGCAGTGACACGGCCTTCACGGCGTCGAGGATGGCCACCGAGGTGTGCGTGTAGGCAGCTGGGTTGATGACGATGCCGTCATAGGTGCCGAAGGCCGCCTGGATCTCGTCGACGATGGATCCCTCGTGGTTGGACTGGAAGCACCGGATGTCGTCGAACCCGGCCTCATGCGCGGCGTCCTTGCAGGTGCGCACGAGCGCGGCATAGTCGGCCTTGCCATAGATTCCCGGCTCGCGTATGCCGAGCATGTTGATGTTGGGGCCATTGATCACAAGCACGGCATGGCGCTCGGCCGCGCTCGCCGCAAGGTGAGGGGTCTTCTTCTCGGCGTCGCCGTCAAGAAACGCCTTGAGGGCGTCAATGTCCTCCTTGCCAAGGCGTTCGTCATCGATGGCGGCTTGCTGCTGAGCCCGATAGCTGCGCCGACGTCCGGGGGTGATGATGATCGGGTTGGCTCCTGCCCTCCTGACCGTCGTCGTGCGCTCCTCCGTGTCTTTCTCGACGGAACTGTCCTCCGGCATGGACTGCAGCGGATTTACGCATACGCCGCCCGGCTCGTCGAGACCGACGCCCGACTGGATGGCGAACTCGCGGGCCACGCCCTCGATGGCAGACGGGCCAAACACGACCTCGATGCCGTCCTTGCCGTGCGAGACGACGCCGAGCACCCCGCGGAGCTCCTGGAGGCGAGCAGAGTCAACTTTCGTGGGGTCAACCAGTGTGAGTCTGAGCCGAGTCAGGCACGTCATGACCTTACGTATGTTCTCGGCACCACCGACGGCTATGAGCGTGTCGGCGGCAACGTCCCCGTAGTTCATGCAATCCTCTTCCAATGCGCGAATTCAAATATGCCATTTTGACATGCCCGAGGAATCCGGGCACAAAACATGTGCCGGAGGTGGAAATGGGCGGACAAGCGGTTGCTTCAGGTGCCCTAGACACCAAGCCTACGCGAAATCTCCAGGGCATCTCCACGTGCTGAACCCGTGCAAGAGATGACAACATCCGCCCAGGCACGGTAGAGCGGCATGCGCTCTGCGGCGAGGGCCTCGACACCGCGCGTGCGGGAGATGGGCCGGCCGCGGCTCGACAGCTCCTCGATCGGGCGGTCGAGCATGGCGACGACGCCGTTCTGGCGCATGAGTGCGAGGTTCTCCGGCCTCGTCACGACGCCGCCCCCGCAGGAGAGCACGTGTCCCGACTTGCGGGCGTACGCGGCGAGCACCTCGGTCTCCATGACGCGGAAGGTGGGCTCGCCCTCGCCTTCGATGACCTCGGCGGCGCTCCTGCCAAAGCGCTCGGCGAAGGCATGGTCGAGGTCGACGTGCGGGCGACCCGTAAGACGTGAGAGCTCCCGTCCGCAGCTGGTTTTGCCGCATCCTGGCATGCCAATGAGGATGACGTTTCTCGTCTCCCGGCGAATCTCGTCCTCGATGGTCGAGACGAGGGCCTCGTCGAGGTCGTGGCCCTGCCAGAGCTGACTGGAGTAGAGCGCCTGGGCGACAAGCATGGCCAGTCCGCTTTCGGAGGGCAGCCCCACTCGTTCGGCGGCGAGGCATATGCCGGTTCGCTCGGGGTTGTAGACGACGTCAAGCACGCCCCTGAGTTCGCGCATGTCCGCGAGCGCGTCATCGTCCAACGCGGACGCCGGGCAGTTGGGATACATGCCCACGGGCGTGGTGTTCACCACGAGGGCGGCGTGGGGGTGGCGCTCGGCCAGACCCTCGTAGCGCTCGGGGCCCTTGCGCGACACCACGACGACGCATGCCCCGCAGTCCTCGAGTGCGGCCTGGACGGCCTGCGAGGCACCGCCGGAGCCGAGGACAAGCACCTCGCGGTCGCGAAGCGCCTTCTCAGCCTCGGCCCCAAGCTCGCGCAGGCAGAAGCGTCGCAGCAACCAGCCAAAGCCGAGGACGTCGGTGTTGTCGGCGAGGATGAGGCCGTCGGGCCTTCTCAGCAGGGTGTTGGCGACTCCGAGGCGCTCCACGCGCGTCGTCCGCTCGTCGGCGAGCTGGGCTGCATGGGACTTGTACGGGATCGTGACGTTGAGACCACGCCATCGCCTCTCGCGGACGTAGGGGGCAACTTCGTCGGGCTCGAGCTCGACGAGCTGGTAGGGCGTGCTACCCAGGATCTCGTGGATGCGGGGGCTCCAGCTGTGACCGAGCGTGCGCCCGAGCAGCCCGTAGGTCACAGGCCCGCGGCCGTCCCGTGCCCGGCCGGCTCCGGCCGACTCCGGCATGTCGGTTGTCTCCACGTGCGTCTCCCTCTCGCTTGCGCCGTCCATCTACACCAGCTCCGAGTAACTGCCGAGGTAGCGGTACTCCTCGCAGAGGTCGTCAAGCGAGGCGAGGAGCTTCGAGAACTCCGGCGCGGCCACCGGGCAGTCGAGGTCGAAGTAGAACATGAACTCGAAGTCTGATTCGGGGATTGGACGGCTCTCGAGCTTGACGAGGTTGATGCCGAGCGCGTAGAAGCGCTGGAGCACCTTGCAGAGGCTGCCGGGCGTGTTGCCCGTCACCACCATAAGCGAGGTGCGGTCGGCGCCCGGGTAGATCTCGAGGTTCTTGGAGATGCAGGCGAAGCGGGTGTAGTTGTTGCCCATGTCCTGCACGTTCTTCGCGAGCGTAGCGAGGTCGTAGAGCTCGGCGCAGGCACGGCTCGAGAGTGCGGCGGCGTCCTTGCGCCCGCTCTCGGCGACGAGCTTGGCCGCCGCGGCCGTGTTCTCGCACACGTGCACCGTCACGTTGGGGAGGGACTCGAGGAAGTCACGGCACTGGCTGATGGCCTGCTGGTGGCTGTATATGTCACGGATGCCGTCGAGCGTGGCCCCGGGGATGGCGAGCAGCTGGTGGTCGACCTTGAGCCGCAGGCTCCTGACGATGCAGAACTGGTGGCGCTCCATGAGGTCGTAGACCTGGTGGACGGTGCCCGCCGTGGAGTTCTCAACGGGAAGCACGCCGTAGCGACACGTCCCCTCGTCAACGGCACGGAACACGCCCTCGAAGGAGTCGAGGAACGAGATGGTCGCGCGTTTGAAGAGACGGTCGGCCGCGAGTTGCGAGTAGGCTCCCTCGACGCCCTGGCACGCCACCTGGGCCGCCTGGGGGAAGAGGCCGGGCGTGGAGGTGACGGCGTCGAAGATGCGCTGCTCGAGGTCGGTGCCGCCGCCAAGCTCGGCGTTCTGGCGCGCTCGCGACATCTCCATGAGGAGGCTGAAGAGCACCTGCGTGAAGTCGGCGAGATCGGCCGGGACCTTCGACGCCACCGAGGCGAGCTTGGCGCGCTCGCGGGAGCGGTCGAGAACGGGCTTGCCGTGCGCCTGCTTGTAGACGGCGACGTCATGGGCGCATTGCATGCGCTCGGTGAACAGGCGGCATATGTCGGCGTCAATGCGGTCGATGCGCTGACGGATTTCTCCGAGGTCTTCCATGGTGCTCCTCGTGCGGTCGAAGCGTGTGGTGGTGAGGGTGACGTTTCTAAGCAAGCGGGGCCGCTGGCGGCGTGGGGAACTTGCCCTCTGCGAGCAGGGCGTCCATGAGCGCCAGGGCGCAGACCGCCTCGGCCACGGGAACGGCGCGCGGGACGATGCAGGGATCGTGGCGCCCCCTGACGACAAGCTCCGCGTCCTCGCCCGTCATGAGGTCGACGGTGTGCTGGGCGATGCCGATAGAGGCCGTGGGCTTGACCGCCATGCGCCAGACGATCGGGGCGCCCGTGGTGATGCCGCCGACGATGCCGCCCGCGTCGTTCTTATCGGGCATGACGCGGCCGCTCTCCATGTGCCAGGGGTCGTTGTGGACAGATCCCGCCATGCAGGCCGCGCCAAAGCCGGCACCGAACTCGACGCCCTTGACGGCCGGGATGCCAAAGGCGGCGCGGGCGATGCGGTTCTCGATGCCGTCGAACATGGGGTCGCCCACGCCAGCGGGCATACCGTAGGCGACGCACTCGACAACGCCGCCCACCGAGTCCAAGTTGTCCTTGGCAGCGAGGATGCGCTCGCGCATGGCGAGGGCCGCGTCACGGCTCACGCAGGGCAGGGGGTTGGCGAGAATCGCGTCGCGCTCGGCAGGGTCGAAGGCCCGGCCAGCGAGGGCCACGTCGACGATGCCCTCGGGCGCAAGCGACTTGATATGCGCGACGACGCGGACGCCGAGCGCGTCCTCGAGCGCCTGCAGGGCGATGCCGCCCGCCACGCAGAGCGGGGCTGTGAGACGTCCGGAGAAGTGGCCGCCCCCGGCGACGTCTTGATGGTTGCCATAGCGGACGAAGGCCGGGTAGTCGGCGTGTCCCGGACGGGGCTTGCGCCTGAGCTCCGCGTAGTCCTGCGAACGCGTGTTGGTGTTCTCGATGACGGCCGCGAGCGGGGCGCCGCAGGTGTGACCGTCAACGATGCCGGAGACGAAGCGGGGGGCGTCGGGCTCCCTTCGCGTCGTCGAGGTGTCGGTTCGGCCGGGGGCGCGACGGGCGAGGAAGGCCGAGAGCCGTTTCTGGTCGACCGAAAGCCCGGCGGGAAGTCCTTCGACGACGCAGCCAATGGCAGGGGAGTGGGACTGCCCGAAGATCGAGACTCGAAGGGCCTCGCCTATGGTGGAGGACATGGCGGCTCCTAGTTCACGAGGTCGACGAGGCCGCCGAGCGTGCGGTAGTCCTCGAAGAATGAGGGGTAGGACTTCTCGACGCACTGGGAGCCCCGAATGGTGACGTCGCCCCCGCAGCGCGTGGCGGCAATGGCGGCCATCATGGCGATGCGGTGGTCGTTGGCAGCGTCGACGACGCCGCCCAACAGACTGCCCACGCCCTCGATGGTGATCGTGTCGCTGCCAGGGGTGAGACGCGCGCCAAGCGCGTTGAGAGCAGCGCACACGCTCTCCACGCGGTCGGACTCCTTGAGGCGCAGGCGCGCGCAGCCTGTGAGCGTGGTGGTGCCGGGGGCGAGCGCGGCGACGGCCGCAAGCGGGGGGACGAGGTCGGGGAAGTCCGAGACGTCCATCTCGCAGGCGACGGGGGAGCCGGCGCTCACGCGGGCCGTATCGCCTGAACGGGAGACGCGTCCCCCGAGCTTGGCGATGGCGGCGAGCACGGCACGGTCACCCTGGCGGCTCGCGAGGTCGAGCCCGCTCACGCCAAGCTCCCGGACGCGACCCGCCCTCGGGAGCGGCTCGATCGCGAGGGCGCCGGCGCAGAGCCAGAACGCGGCGTTGGACCAGTCACCCTCGACGGACACTGCGCCCGGAGAGACGTAGGGCGTCGCGGGCGAGACGAGAAACGAGGTGTAGCCGCGGCCGTCAATGCGCTCGTGGCTCTCGTGAACCTCGACGCCAAAGGTGGCGAGGGCGCTTATGGTGAGGCTGACGTAGGGGCGGCTCTCGAAGGGCTCGGAGACGCGCACCTCGGTGGGGCCTCCCAGAAGCGGGGCGGCCATGAGCAGGCCGCTCACGTACTGCGAGCTCACGTTGCCGGGCAGCTCGAAGCGCCCGGGCCGGAGGGTGCCCGAGACCGTGAGGGGGAAGGTGCCGGGCTCGGAGATGTCGGCACCGCCGGCGACGAGCTCCTCGTAGAGCGGCGAGAGCGGGCGAGCGGCGAGCCTCCCGTGCCCCGTGAGCTCACCGCCCTGTCCGAGCGCGCAGAGCACCGGCAGCAGGAAGCGCAGCGTCGAGCCGGACTCGCCGCAGTCGAGGACGGCCCCCGCATGGGCAAGTCTCACGTTGTCCGAGGAAGGACTGCCCGGAAGCGGCACCACGGCGAGGCGTTCGCCTTCGCGCTCAACGCCTGCCCCGAGCGACTCGAGGCAGGCGATGGTGGCCTCGATGTCCTTCGAGGTCGTGGGGCATGCGATGCTGGTGGGACCCGGGCAAAGCGCGGCGCAGATGAGCAGGCGGTGAGCCATCGACTTGCTGGCGATGGCGCGCACCGTGCCGTGCAGCGGCCGAGGATGAATGATGGCGTCCATGGATGTCCTTCGTGTCGTGAGCGGCGGGGCTACAGCGCGTCCCGGCCGAGGTCGATCATCTCGCGGAAGCGGTTGAGCGAGACCTTCTCGACGGCCACTTGGCCGATGTCGTGGATCGTGACGACGTTGACCGTGTCCCCGTGGCGCTTCTTGTCCGAGAGCGCGTGGCGGAAGAGCTCGTCGGTGGGCACGTCGGAGGCGACGGGAAGCCCGTAGTCGGTGACGGCCTCGACGACGCGCTGGGCCGTGGCCTTGCTGCAGATGCCAAGGCGGGTGCAGGCGCGGGCCATGAAGCACATGCCAGCGGCGACGCTCGAGCCATGGGCGAGACGATAGCCGTTGGCGCTCTCGATGGCATGCCCGATGGTGTGCCCGAGGTTGAGGGTCTGACGTATGCCGCCCTCGCGCTCGTCCTCGTCCACCACGTCGCGCTTGAGCTCCACGCAGCGGCTCACGACGCGCTCGAGGCGGTCGTAGTCAAGATCGCCGACGTTGAGCGGCGTGCGCACGAGCTCGTCGAAGAGCGGGGCGTCGCGCATGACCCCGTACTTGATGACCTCGCCGCAGGAGTCGGTGAAGAGGTCGCGTCCTACGGTGGAGAGGCATTCGATGTCGGCGATGACGACGCGGGGTTGGAAGAAGGCTCCGGCGAGGTTCTTGCCATGCTCGAGGTCGACTGCGGTCTTGCCGCCCACCGAGGAGTCGACCATGGCGAGCAACGACGTGGGAACCTGCACGACCTTGCACCCGCGCATGAAGACCGCCGCGGCAAAGCCCGCGAGGTCGCCAATGACCCCGCCGCCGAGTGCCACCACCACGTCGTCGCGGGTGAGCTCCGAGGCGGCCATGCGCTCGAGGAGCCGCGCGAGCTCACCCATGTTCTTCGTGGGCTCGCCGGCCTTTACGACGACGTGCGTCACGGCGTAGCCGCTGCCTTCGAGCGAGGCCGCGACCTCGGAGCCATAGAGGGGATCGACGTTGGTGTCGCTCACGAGGAATGCCTTCGTGCCGCCCGCGCACTCTCGTGTCTTGGGCCCAACGGCCCCCAGGATTCCGCGCCCTACGATGACGTCGTAGTCCCTCGAGTCGGTACTTACGTGAACCGTCTGCATGCTCACGCCTCCTCGGCGTCGTTGTCCTTTTCGGAGCGTGCCACGTCAGCGCGCTTGATGCGGTCGCCCTCGGCGAGCAGTGCCTCGAGCCGAGACCCGTCGCGGGCCACGATGGCGTCGCGGTAGCTTGCGAGCGCGTCGATGAGCACTTCTATCTCGCGCGCGAGGTTGTCGGCGTCGTCGAGGAACAGCTCGCACCACATCTTCGGGTTGAGCTGCGCCACGCGGGTGAGGTCCTTGTACGAACCCGCCGAGAAGCCCTCGCGAAGCCCAAGCGTGGGACTCTTGACGTAGGCGTTGGACACCACGTGCGCGAGCTGCGAGGTGTAGGCGATGACCTCGTCGTGGCGCTCGGGCGTCGTCACCGTGAACCGGCTAAAGCCGCAGGGGCCGAGCAGGCCCTCGAGCCGGTCGACGAGCGCAAGGCACCGCACGCCACGGACGTCCGGCGGCGGGCAGACCACCATGGGCGCGCCCTCGAACAGGTTTGCCCGGGAGTGGGCGTAGCCGGAGAATTGCGTGCCGGCCATGGGGTGGCAGCCGAGGAAGGTGATGCCTGCGGCCTTGGCCACGGGAAAGGCCCGCTCGCAGATGGTGCGCTTCACTCCGCCCGTGTCAATGACGATGGCGTCGGGGCTCACGAGGTGCGCGTGGGCCTCGAGCCAGTCGGTGCAGGCCGTGGGGTAGCAGGCGAGGACGATGAGCTCGCAGGTGGGAACGACCTCGTCAGTAAGCCCGCCTGCGCACACGTCGATGGAGGCGAAGCGGACGATGTCCGCGTTCGGGTCGAAGGCGTAGACCTCGCGGCCCCCACGGGCGAGCGCCCGCGCGAACGAGCCGCCGATGAGGCCAAGGCCTACGACGCCGACGCGGCCCTTCGTGGCGCCCACGCTAGCGCTCCCCCCCGGTGACGGCTGCGCGTACGAGCGCCACGCGCCGCATGAGGTCGTCGAACTGGTCGGGCGTGAGGGCCTGGGCCCCGTCGGACCAGGCGTGGCTCGGGTCGTCGTGCACCTCCACCTCCAGGCCGTCAGCTCCGGCGGCCACCGCGGCGAGCGCCATGGGTGGCACGTAGCGCGTGTAGCCGGTGGCGTGGCTCGGGTCGGCGACGACGGGCAGGTGCGAGAGATGGTGCAGGACGGGAACGGCGTTGAGGTCGAAGGTGTTTCTCGTGCGCGTCTCGAAGGTGCGAATGCCGCGCTCGCACAGGATCACGTTGGCGTTGCCCTCGCTCATGATGTACTCGGCCGCCATGAGCAGCTCGTCGACCGTGCCGGCGACGCCGCGCTTGAGCAGCACCGGAACCTGGGTGCTGCCAACCTCCTTGAGCAGCGGGAAGTTCTGGGCGTTACGGGCCCCTATCTGCATGACCTCGATGCCCTTGTCGAGGAACAGCTGCACGTCGCGCGGGTCCATGACCTCGGTGACGATGGGCATGCTGAGCTCGTCGGCCGCCTCGCGCAGAAGGTCAAGCCCTGCGGCTCCCATGCCCTGGAAGGCGTAGGGGCTCGTGCGGGGCTTGAATGCGCCGCCGCGCAGCATCGTGGCCCCGGCGGCCTTGACGCGGCGGGCGATGCGGATGAGGTTGTCGCCCTCGACCGAGCAGGGGCCGGCGATGACCTGGAAGTGCCCGCCGCCGATCTTCACGCCGTGACCGCAGTCGACCACGGTGTCTTCCGGATGGAACTTGCGGTTTGCCTTCTTGAACGGCTCGGAGACGCGCTGAACGCGCTCGATGATGTCCATGCTCTCGATGAGGAAGGGGTCAACCTGCGTGGTGTCGCCGACGAGCCCTATGATGGTCTCGTTGTCGCCCTTCGAAACGTCGGTCTTGAGGCCCTTGCTGTGAATCCATCCCACGAAGTCCGCGACCTGCTCCTCCGTGGCGCTTTGCTTGACGACGGCGATCATCCGTTCCGCTCCCCTCCGGCGCCCTGCGCCTCCGTGCCCCCTCGGCCGTGCGACGTCGATGGTACTACACGCGGCGGACGCACCTTCTTTTCCGGCAGCTAACAAAAAGGCCCCTCGAGAGGGGCCGTCGCATGCACTGGTGCTCTCTGTGGGATTCGAACCCGCGACCTTCCGCTCCGGAGGCGGACGCTCTATCCAGCTGAGCTAAGAGAGCAGCGATGGCTGAGTATAGGACAAGTTCGCGCGCTCGTCTAACGCGCGCCGCCCTCCGACACCCCGACCCGTTTTGGGTCACAATGAATGCATGGCTTCGATGGAGAGGGGTTGCATGGGAACTGGTCCTGAGGCCGGGGAGATGGCCGACGACGTGGTCGCCCCCGAGCTCGGCGGGCTGTGCGCCGCCGAGGTGCAGGAGCGGAGGGAGCGCGGCGAGACGAACGCCTACGCCGGCCCGCGCACCAAGTCGGTGGCCCAGATCGTGTGCGGGCATACGCTCACGCTCTTCAACGGCGTCAACCTCGTGCTCGCTTGCATGGTGGCGCTCACGGGCTCGTGGCGAAACCTCTCCTTCATGTGCGTGGTGCTCTGCAACCTTGCCATCGGCATCTTCCAGGAGATCCGCTCCAAGCGCACCATAGACCACCTGTCCATCCTCGCGGAGCGCCCCGTGACCGTTCGTCGCGAGGGCACTGACGTCGAGGTCTCGCACGGCGAGGTGGTGCTCGACGACCTCGTCGTGCTCACGCGCGGCTGCCAGGTGCCCGCCGACGCGGGGGTCGCCTGGGGCGCGGCCGGTGTGAACGAGAGCCTGCTCACGGGCGAGTCAGAGCCGGTGACCAAGGTTGTGGGCGACGAGCTCATGAGCGGCAGCTTCCTTGACTCGGGCTGCGTCGTGGCCCGCGTCACGCGGGTGGGGGCGAGCTCCTACGCCGCCCGCATCAACGCCGAGGCGAAGTACGTCAAGGTTGCGAAGTCGGAGATCATGCTCACGCTTTCGGCGATCATACGGCTTGCCACGTGGCTGCTCGGCCCCATTGGCGCGGCGCTCTTCTTCCGCACGATGCAGGACGGTTCGACCATGACCCAGGCCATACTCACGACGGTCGCGGCGCTCGTGGGGATGATCCCGCAGGGGCTCGTGCTGCTCACCTCCACCGTCCTCGCCATATCCACGGCGCGGCTGGCGAGGAAATCGGTGCTCATCCAGCAGTTCTATTGCATCGAGATGCTCGCGCGCGTGGACGTGCTATGCCTCGACAAGACCGGCACGATCACCTCCGGCTCCATGGACTTCGGACGAGCCGTTGGTGTTGAGGGCGTCCCGTGCGAGGAGGTGGAGCGTGCGGCCGCGACCGTCTGCCGCGCGAGCGCGCGCGATGCCAACGAGACGGCCCGCGCGATCCTTCGCCATGCGGACAAGCGGGGGCTCGAGATGCCCGACGCCGTGCGTTCGGTGCCCTTCTCGAGCGCGCGCAAGTATTCGGGGTGCGTCTGTGCGGGCGGTACCTCGTGGGTGATGGGCGCGTCGCAGTTCGTCTTCGAGAAGCCCCCCGAGGGCCTCGCCGAGCTGGTCGCTGGCTTTTGCGACCAAGACCGCGTGCTGGTGGTGGCTTCCTGCGATGGCTTTGAGGACGACGGAAGCATCGTGGGCGAGCCGCGCCTTCTCGGGGCCGTGGCGCTGCGCGACCACATTCGCTCGAGCGCCCCCGCCACGATCTCCTACTTTGTCGGGCAGGGCGTGGGGCTACGCGTCATATCGGGCGACGACCCCCGGACCGTCTCGAGCGTCGCCGTGGCCGCCTCCGTTCCCGGGGCCGATCGGTGGGTCGACGCCTCCACGCTCACGACGCCTGAGGCGCTCGAGCGCGCGGCGGGGGAGTACGTGGTCTTCGGGCGCGTCACGCCGCAGCAGAAGCGCGAGCTTGTCCGGGCCCTCAGGGGGCAGGGCCACACGGTCGCCATGACCGGTGACGGCGTGAACGACGTGCTGGCCCTGCGCGAGGCCGATTGCTCGGTGGCCATGGCCTCGGGCTCGGACGCCGCGAGGAACGTCTCCGAGGTCGTGCTCGTCGACGACGACTTCTCCCACATGCCCGACGTGGTCGCCGAGGGCAGACGCTCGATCAACAACCTCCAGCGCTCCGCCTCGCTCTTCCTCGTCAAGACGGCCTTCTCGGCGGTGCTCGCCCTTGTGTGCTCGCTGTTCCCTCCCTATCCTTTCCAGCCGGTGCAGATGTCGCTCGTCTCCACGGCCATCATCGGGGTTCCCTCGTTCGTGCTCGCGCTCGAGCCCAACCACGAGCGGGTGCGCGGCAACTTCCTCGTGAACGTTCTCGCGCGCTCGGCCCCGGCGTCGCTCGCCATCGTGCTTGCCGTGGGGGCGCAGACGGCGCTCGGAGGCGTGCTTGGGCTTGAGCACGGGCAGACCTCGACCGCATGCGTGCTGCTCACGGCCCTCGTGGGGGCCTGTCTCGTCCTGAGAATCTCGAGGCCGCTCAACGCCCTGCGCACCTGCCTGCTCGCCGTCGTCGTCGCGATTGTTGTGATTGGGTGCACGCTGTTCGCCGACTTCTTCGAGATCGAGCCCATCGCGCCTATCATGTGGGCTTGCGTCTGCGGCGTGGGTGCCGTGGCGCTCGTTGTGTTCAACGTCTTGTACAACCTGGGCGTCTCGCTCGCCAACGATGGTACCGGATGGCTTGACCGGTTCGTCGCCGAGCGAGGGGCCGGTGGAGAAGGGCTGGATCCCCATGAACCAGACACGCGTATCTGAGGCCGTTGCCGAGGCAAGGCGCGTCCCGACGCTCGAGGCGGGCGGACTTGCGCGCAAGGTGGTCGACGTCTCCGGCATCCCCGGCGTCGACGAGCTCCCGGTCTGCCTCGTGGTGCTGCTCGAGAACGTCGTGCGGCGCGCCCCCGACGACAAGACCGCGGCTCGCCTGGCCGAGCGCGTGCTTGAGGCCGGCAAGGCCGGCGCCGCCGGTGACGAGGTCGAGTTCATGCCCGCGCGCGTGCTGTTCCAGGACTTCACGGGCGTGCCGGTGTTCGTAGACTTCGCGGCCATGCGCGACGCCATGGTCGAGCGCGGGGGAGACCCCGAGCGCGTGAACCCGCGCATCCCCTGCACGCTCGTCATCGACCACTCCGTCTGCGCCGACGAGACGGGCAGCGACCGCGCGGCGGCCGACAACCTCGCCATCGAGGCCTCGCGCAACCGCGAGCGCTTCGCCTTCCTCAAGTGGGCGAGCCACTCGTTCGACAACGTCGAGATCGCCCCGCCCGGACAGGGCATCTGCCACCAGCTCAACATCGAGCGCTTCTGCCGCGTGGTCACGACCGACGCCCTCTGGGACGGCGCGGGCGAGCTCGCGTGCTTCGACACCGTCGTGGGCACCGACTCGCACACGCCCACGGCCAACGGCATCGGGGTGCTCGGGTGGGGCGTCGGCGGCATCGAGGCCGAGGCGGCGGCCCTCGGGCAGCCGATCAGCCTGCGCGTGCCCGAGGTCGTGGGCCTGCACCTTATGGGCAGGCTTTCGGACGGCGTGTCGGCGATGGACCTCGCCCTCACCATCGCCGAGCGCCTGCGCACCGAGGGCGTCGTGGGCTGCCTTGTCGAGGCCTACGGCCCCGGCGTCCCCACGCTCTCGGTGACCCAGCGCGCCTGCGTCTCCAACATGACCCCGGAGTACGGGGCCACCTCGACGCTCTTCCCGGTCGACGGCAACGTCCTCGACTACCTGCGTCTGACCGGCCGTGACGAGGGCGAGGTTTCCTTCGTCGAGGCGTACGCCCAGAAGCAGGGCGTATTCGGCGGGCACGAGCATGCGCACTACGCCCGTGTCGTCGAGCTTGACCTGTCAGAGGTCGAGCTCTCCCTTGCCGGCCCCTCGCGTCCGCACAACCGCGTGACGCCGGCGGGGCTCAAGGAGCGCTTCGAGCAGAGCGCCCGCTCTCACGGCGTGGACGACCTCTCGCGCTCCTGGGAGGTCACGTGCGCCGACGGGAAGTCCTACCGCATCGGCAACGGTGCCCTTGCCATCGCGGCCATTACGAGCTGCACCACGGCGACCGACCCCGCGATGATGGTCGCCGCGGGGCTCACGGCGCGCAAAGCGCATGCGGCGGGCCTTACGACGAAGCCCTGGATCAAGCGCATCCTCGCGCCCGGCAGCCACGCCACCTCGCTTCTGCTGTCCCGCGCCGGGCTCACTGACGACCTGCGCGCCCTTGGCTTCTTCACCTGCGGATTTGGCTGCATGACGTGCATCGGGAACTCGGGTGACATCCTGCCTGCCCTGAAGCCGGTCGCCTCCGAGGTGGAGCTCACGAGCGTGCTCTCCGGCAACCGTAACTTTGACGGGCGCATCAGCCCCGACGTGGCGCAGAATTACCTCTGCCAGCCGGCGCTCGTCGTTGCCTATGCCATCGCGGGCACCATGGACGTCGACCTCGCAACCCAGCCCCTCGGCACGAACGACGAGGGAAAGCCGGTGTTTCTCGCTGACATCCTTCCCACTGCCGCCGAGATAGACGGCGTGCTCGCTCAGGTGCTCGACCGCGACCTCTTCGTGCAGGGCGCGAAGGGCCTCATGGAGGGCGACGCCGCCTGGCGCGCCATCGACGCGGGTTCGTCGGCCACCTTCACGTGGGACGAGGCGTCCACCTACGTGCGGCGCCCGCCCTACTTCGAGATCGCCCGCCCCTCGACGCGCGTTGGCGTCTCGGGGGCACGCGCCCTGTGCCTCTTCGACGACTTCGTGACGACCGACCACATCTCTCCCGCGGGCGCCATCGCCCCCACGTCTCCCGCCGCTTGCTATCTCGAGGCGCATGGGGTCGGGCCCAAGGACTTCAACACCTACGGCTCGCGTCGCGGCAACCACGAGTGCATGGCGCGCGGCACCTTCGCCAACGTGCGTCTCGAGAACAAGCTCGCCGGACGCCCCGGCCCCGTGACTCTCGACCAGGTCACGGGCGAGGTGGCGAGCGTCTATGACGCGGCCGCCGACTACGAGCGCGCGGGCGTGCCGCTCGTCATCCTGGCGGGCAAGATGTACGGGTCGGGCTCAAGCCGCGACTGGGCGGCGAAGGGGCCGCTGCTCCTGGGCGTGCAAGCGGTGCTCGCCCAGAGCTTCGAGCGCATCCACCGCTCCAACCTCGTGCAGATGGGCATCCTGCCGCTCGAGTTCCTCAAGGGTCAGTCGGCCGAGTCGCTCGGGCTAGACGGCACCGAGACCTACGACGTCGAGCCGGTCGACCTTTCGGCCGGCCTGCCAGCCCGTCCCCGCACGCAGGTGAGCGCGACGCGTGCCGACGGCACGAGCGTGAGCTTCGAGTGCGTCGTTCGCGTCGACACCGCCGGCGAGGGGGCCTTCCTCGCGGCCGGCGGCATCCTTCCCTACGTTCTCGGGAGCCTTTCTTGATCTGCCCCGTCTGCGGTACCGAGGTCCCCGACGGCCTCGACGTTTGCCCCGCCTGCCACGCCAACCTCGCCGCCACGCGCGTGATGCCGCGTCTCACGGGCACCTGGTGCCCCTCGTGCGGTGCGCTCGTGCCCACCGGTGCCACGACGTGCCCGAAGTGCGGCATGCCGGTGGGCGCCCCCTCGCGCGTCCAGGGCAGTCGTGGCCCTGATGACCGCCGCATGGAGGAGCGTATGCTCGAGCGAGAGCGCACCACCTCGCTGCCGCGCATCGAGAGCGCCATCCCCTCCGAGCCCGACCCGTCCGCCGAGGGCGCCTACGGCAGGGAGCGGCTTCCCCACACGAAGGTCTTCCTCGTGGCCGCCCTCGCGAGCGTGCTCATCGTGGGCGGAGCGGCCCTCGTCATCACGCATCCCTGGGACCCGAACCTCAACGACGCTAGGGCCGCCACGCCCGCAGACACCTCCCAGGCGGGATTTCCCGGCACCGTGTCGAGGCTCCAGGGGCAGGACAGCACGGCCGAGACCCTGCCCGAGACCGTGGTCTCCGCCGACGAGGCAACCTACTCGGCGCTTACCGACGCCTACGGGCAGCTCGAGGGCATCAGGTCACGGGCCGACGACCTCGAGGCCCTTCTCGACGAGAAGGGCACGAGCGGCTCGGCCAAGGAACGCGCCGACGGGGCGAAGCAGGCCCAGCAACTCTCCTACGACATCAGCAACCTCGTAAGCACCATCGCCAACATCGACGTCCAGACCACGGGCACCTACACCGACCAGCGCGACCACGTCGCCACGCTCGCGAGCTGGCTCAGGAACCGCATCGAGGCCATCGACGAGGCGTGGCAGCTCTCCGCCAAGAGCTCAGACCCGGAGGCCGACGCGAAGAAGATCTTGAAGCCCATGGCGGGAAACCGTGCCTCCGACGGTGATCAGGCGTACGTGAACCTCTTCGAAAAGAACTACGAGGCGTGGAAGCCCGAGCAGCGTTAGCTCCGCGCGGTGCGGGGCGCAGATGCCGAATGTGTGAACGACGGGACGTGCTGCTAAGATTATGCGGATACGTCATAGGGGTCGGTCGAGCGCCGACCCCCGCACGCCATGGGAGGAACTATGTTCGGACAGCCTGAGCCCCTGTACACGCCCGAGTATGTTTGCACGGGCGACGAGGTCGCCGTCATCACCACCTCCAAGGGCACGATTCGCGTCAAGCTCGACGCGGTCGGCGCCCCCATCCACGTCGCCAACTTCTGCGAGCTCGCGAGCTCGGGCTTCTACGACGGCCTCAAGTTCCACCGCTACGTCGAGGGCTTCGTGATCCAGGGCGGCTGCCCCAACACCCGCGACATGACGAGCGCGGAGGTCGCGAGCGGGCGTCCCGGCCCTGACGGCATGCCCGGCACGGGCGGCCCCGGCTATCGCATCAAGCACGAGTACGACACGAACCCCCGTAACTCCCACGAGGACGGCGCCCTTGCCATGGCGCGCTCCCAGCACCCCGACTCCGCGGGCTCGCAGTTCTACCTCTGTCTCGGGCCGCAGCACTTCCTCGACCCCAACTACACCGTCTTCGGTCAGACGGTCGAGGGCAAGGACGTCATTTCCAAGCTTCGCGCCGGCGACGAGATCGTCTCCGTGCGCATCGAGCACGAGTCCCACTAACGAAGGGGAGCTCAGGTGAACACGCAAGCCTTTGAGATGGCCAAGGCCGCCTATCAGCGCGGAGACTGGGCGGGGGCCGCTGGTGCCCTCGCGAGCACCAAGGCGCCCGGCGAGCTTTCCGGCGAGGTCGACCACCTGCTTGGCAACGCCCTCATGAAGCTCGGGCGCTACGCCGAGGCCGCGGCCGCCTATGCCGACGCCCTCGCCGACGTCTCCTACGGTCACGTGGGGGCCCTCAACTGCAACCGAGGGCGCGCCCTCTCGGCCGTGGGGCGCGCCGACGAGGCGGTGGCGTGCTTCGAGGCGGCCGCCCAGGACCCCGACTACGCCACGCCCTACAAGGCCTATCTCGCGCTTGGTAACCTCTACACGAGGACGGGCATGATTCGCGAGGCCGGCACCGCCTGGCGCAACGCCGCCATCGACGAGGCCAACCCCGACCCGAGCGCCGCCCTCGTGAAGCTGGGTGGCTGCTTCATGCGGCTGGGACGCCCCGTCGACGCGGTCGAGGCCTATCGCACGGCGCTCGACTTCTCCACGGAAGGCGGTCAGGGCTCCATCTACGCGCAGCTCGGACTTGCCTACATGGCTTCCAATCGCGTGGCCGAGGCCGCGGACGCCTTCACCCAGGCCGTGTCCGACCCGAGCTACCAGCTCACGCCCGAGGAGCAGACGTCGTTCTCAGCCGCCCAGAAGGCCCTCGCGGCAATCCACGGCGACGGCCCCTCCGAGACCGACCAGCTGCTCGCGCACGCCGGCTACGGCGTCGACGGCCCCGATCCATCCAGCTCCGCCTCCCTCGACCCGCTCGACCCGATGGGCAAGTCCGGGGAGTTCATCCCCAGCCCCGAGGACACGGGCTTCTTCTCCGTCACGGAGGAGGACCTCATGAACGCCGACAAGCACGAGCGCAAGATGCGTCGCAAGCACTCGCACCGCGGCCTCAAGGTGCTCGTCGTCATCATCGTCCTGCTTGTGATCCTTGGCGGCGGCGGTGCCTTCGCCTACTTCAAGGGCTACGGCTGGCCCACGCAGGAATCCGTCGTCTCTGACATGTTCGCCCAGGCGGCTTCCGGCAACGACATTGCCCCGTACCTCGCCGACGGCGTCACCTCCGACGTGAGCGCGCAGATCGAGGCCATCATGCCGCTGGGCGCCACGAGCAAGGTGACGGGCGTCGACCGCTCCGTGGCCAGCTCCACCGTCCTGGTTGAGGCCACGCTTTCAGACGGCGGCACGCAGGACTACACCGTCACCCTGGTCCGCAGCGGACTCGGCTGGAAGGTCACGGGCGTCGAGCTCAGCTTCTCCTCGCGGGGCGCCTCGACTACCTCCGGCACGCTCGCGACGACCTCCTCCGCCGCTACGCAGGCGGCTACGAACTAGACCTCGTCCGCCTCGAGGCGGAGACCCGAAAGAATGGTGCCATGTCGTTCTTTGACTCGATATTTGGTGAATACGGCGGTGACCTCGCCATCGATCTGGGCACGGCTAACACGCTCGTGTCGGTTCGCGGCGAGGGCATCGTCATCAACGAGCCCTCGGTGGTCGCCATCGACCAGAACGAGGAGCGCGTGCTCGCGGTGGGCGCCGACGCCAAGCGCATGGTCGGCCGCACCCCGGGCTCCATCACCGCCATTCGCCCGCTCAAGGACGGGGTCATCTCGGACTTTGACGTCACCGAGGTGATGCTTCGCTACTTCATCGAGAAGGCGTCCAAGCGCCGCTACCCGTGGAGCCCGCGCCCGCGCGTCGTCGTCTGTGTGCCCTCCGGCGTCACGAGCGTCGAGAAGCGCGCGGTCTTCGAGGCCACGATCCAGGCGGGCGCCCGCCAGGCGTTCCTCATCGAGGAGCCCATGGCGGCGGCCATCGGATCCAACCTCCCCATCGAGGACCCGACGGGCTCCATGGTCGTCGACATCGGCGGCGGCACCACCGAGGTGGCCGTCATCGCGATGGGCGGCATCGTCGTCTCGCAGTCCATCCGTACGGCCGGCGACGAGTTCGACCAGGTCATTCTCGAGCACGTCCGTGACGCCTACAACCTTTCCATCGGCGAGCGGACGGCCGAGGACATCAAGATCAAGGTGGGCTCAGCGGCGCCGCTCAAGGAGGAGCTCGACGTCGAGGTCAACGGCCGTGACGTCATAAACGGCCTTCCCAAGACCGTGCGCATCGAGAGTGAGGAGATTCGTCGGGCGCTCAACGCCCCGCTCGACCAAGTCACCAAGGCCGTCAAGGACACCCTCGACGTGACGCCACCAGACCTTGCGAGCGACCTCATGTACTACGGCATCATGCTCACGGGTGGTGGTGGCCTGCTGCGCGGGCTCGACCAGCGGCTTCGCGAGGAAACGGGCGTCCCCGTCAACGTGAGCCCCACCGCACTTGAGAACGTCGTGCTCGGCTGCGCCAAGGTGCTTGACGCCAACGCGCTTTCGGGCGGCTTCGTGCAGAGCTCGGGCAAGTAGGCGCGGCGCATGGCGCAACGGTTTTCGGCTCCTCGCTCCTCCCTTGGGAGAGGGAGCCAGTCCGGCTTACCCAGACAGCTCGTCGTGCTCATCGTCCTCTCGCTTGCGCTAACGGTCGTGGGCGTTCGTGAGGGAGACACGGGCCCGCTTCACACCGTCCGCGGGATGTTCCAGACGGTCACGACGCCGGTACGCTACGTGGGTGCCGCTGTGTCGGCACCCATCAGGGGCGTGTCGAACATCTTTGGCAACCTCACGGCTGACTCCGCGACGCTCTCCGACCTCCAGGCGGAAAACGAGCAGCTCAAGGCCGAGGTGACGCGTCTGACCGAGTACGAGGACCAGGCCAACACGCTCTCTGACCTCCTGCAGCTCAGAAGCACCTACAGCCTGAACTCGACGGCGGCCCGCGTGATCGCGCAGTCGACCGACTCCTGGACGTCGACGATCACCATCGACAAGGGCTCCTCGTCGGGTCTTGCCGTGGGCATGCCGGCCACGAGCTCGACCGGCGTCATCGGCCAGGTGAGCGAGTGCGGGCCCACGACGGCGACCGTCCGTCTCGTCACAGACGAGAACTCCGGCGTCTCGGCCATGGTTCAGTCGAGCCGTGCGCAGGGCCAGCTCGTGGGCTCGGCAGATGGCGCCCTGCGCCTTACGCTCGTGAGGGCCGACCAGCAGGTGAACGTCGGTGACACTGTCATCACGAGCGGACTCGGCGGCGTCTACCCGAAGGGGTTGCCCATCGGGACGGTGAGCAACGTGACGAAGTCGTCGGGCGCGATGTACTACGACATCACGGTGGAGCCGCTTGCAAGTGCCGACACGCTCGAGGAGGTGCTCGTCATCACGTCGCTCTCGAGCGACCAGCAGGCTTCGGCCGATGACCAGAGCGCCGCCAACGCCCAGGACATGACGGCAAGCTCCGCTACCGCGGACGCGCAGGCAGGGCGGGCGAGCACGGACGCAAGCGCGTCGGCGGACACGTCGGGGGCCGCTACGGGCTCCTCGGACGGAACCTCGGGAAACTAGGGAGATGAGCGCATGATCGTCAACGACTCCAGTAAAAGCAGGCGCTCGTCCATCATCCTTGCCGTCGTGCTTGCCGTGGCGCAGCTTGCGCTCGTGCCCAACGTTGCCCTCCTCGGGGGGCGGGCGAACCTGGCGCTCGTCCTCGTAGGGTGCGCCTGCCTCGGCGGCAGCGCGTCCAAGGCCCCGCTCGTCGGCTTTGCGGCGGGATTGTTCTTCGACCTCGCGGGCTCCGGCCCCATCGGGCTCATGGCGCTCCTGCTCACCGTCTGCGGCTACCTGTTCGCCTCGGCCGACCGGAGCCGCGTGGCCGATGACCTCGGGGGATCGGTCGCGCTCTTCGTTCCGGCAGCCTTCGTCGTCGAGCTCGTCTATGCGGTCGTGCTGCTTGCGACCGGCCTGAGCTCCTCCTTCGTCGACGCGGTCTTTCTCCGCGCCATCCCGGGCGTCGTGCTCGACTGCGCCTCGTTCGCAATCGTCGGGCTCGCGCTCTCGCGCTTCCAGGGTCAGGGCTCGGGCATGGGCGGCGGTAGGCGCGGGGGCTCGCATCTCAGCATGAAGGGGCTCTAGCATGCCCTTCGGGACCATCGTCCTCATAGCGGTCGTGCTCGTCGCGGCCGCGCTTATGGCCGTAGCGGCCCTTCGTCGCGGGGGTGGGAAGTTTACCTTCGACATTGGCGGCCAGACGCCGCGGGCAGCCGGCGGTAACGACAACTCTCCCGAGAAGACCTTCAGGGGGCGCTTGGCCGGCCTCGGCGTGTTCGCCGGCTCGGTCATCGCCGTGCTCGTGGGCCGCGTCTGGTCGATGCAGTTCCTCTCCGGTGACGAATACACCCAGCAGGCCGAGTCGAACCGCACGCGCACGGTGACCTCTGTGGCGCCGCGCGGGCGCATCCTCGACCGCAACGGGGCCGAGCTCGTGACGAATCGACCGAGCCTGACGGTCACCGCAAAGTCCGACGTGGTGTCCGACGCCATCGAGGTGCAGCTGCTCGCGAACATCCTCGGCATGCCCTACATGGCGGCCCGGCGCAAGATCCAGGACTCGACCCAGGGCGCGCAGTCCACCCGAACCGTCGCCGCTGACGTTTCCCGCTCGACGGTGGCGTTCATTCAGGAGCACATCGACGCCTTCCCCGACGTCTCCATCGAGCAGCGTACGCAGCGCTCCTACCCCCACGGCGAGCTCGCCTGCCACCTGCTCGGCTACACCGGCACCGTGACCCAGGACCAGATCACCGCCTCGCAGCAGGAGGGCAGCGGTCTCGTGTACCAGAACGGCGACACGACCGGCCAGGCGGGCGTCGAGTTCCAGTACGAGGAGGTCCTGCAGGGCGTCCGTGGCGAGCAGACCGTCTACGTCGACTCGCACGGCAACATCACCTCCTACTCCACGTCGGTGCCGGCCGAGAGCGGATCCGACGTCGTGCTCACCATCGACCTCTCCATCCAGCAGGCCGCCGAGGCCGCGCTGGCCTCGGGCCTCGAGCGCGCGCAGCGCGTGGACAAGGAGGCCATCTCCGGGGCCGTCGTGGCACTCGACGTCACCAACGGCGAGGTGCTTGCCATGGCAAGCGCCCCGAGCTTCAGGCCCGAGCTGTTCGTGGGCGGCATCTCCCAGGACGACTGGGACGCGCTCTCGAGCGACTCCGCCGGAAACCCCCTCATGAACCGTGCGGTCTCGGGCCAGTTCGTGGCGGCCTCCACCATCAAGCCGCTCACGACCTTCGCCGCCGTCGACTACGGCATCGCCAACTCGGGCTCCACCTTCGACTGCAAGGGCTGGTGGACGGGCTTTGGGGAGGCGAGCGGCAAGTGGTGCTACAACCACAAGGGCCACGGCACCATGACGCTCGAGACGGGCATCCTCTACTCGTGCGACGTCGTCTTCTATGAGGTCGCGAAGGGGTTCTTCAACTCCAGCACGAAGGACGGCATGCAGGAAACCTTCCGCGCGTGGGGCCTGGGGTCCACCACGGGCATCGATTTGCCGAGCGAGGCCTCGGGCCGCGTGCCCGACGCGCAGTGGAAGTGGGACTACTTCAGCGACTGGCCCGACTCCGACCGCCAGTGGAACGGCGGCGACTACACCAACATCGCCATCGGGCAGGGTGACATCCTCGTCACCCCAATCCAGATGGCCTGCGCCTACGCCGGTATCGCCAACAGCGGCACCATCAACAAGCCCCACGTCCTCAAGGGCATTCTCGGCCGCGGCGACAACGGCGGCATGCTCGCCTACACGCCGCGCGCGAGCCTCACCCCCGACGTGACCCAGGCCGCCTACGACATCGCCCACGCGGGCCTGCTCCGCATGGTCTACGAGGAGAGCACCTCGATCGCGCGCCACTTCACCAACATGAGCGTGAAGGTGGCCGGCAAGACCGGCACGGGCGAGCACGGAAACGGCACGCCGACGGCATGGTTTTGCGCCTACGCTCCGGCGGACAGCCCCAAGTACGCCGTCTGCTGCGTCATCGACAAGGGCGGTTACGGATCCACGACCTCGATGTTCGTCGTTCGCGACGTGCTCGGCGCCCTGTTTGGGGAGCCGGACACCTCGACGACCGAGGTCACCGACAGCACGCGCTAGGGGAGGGAGGTCACATGGCGGAAAACTCCGCGGGAGGGGTTGGCTTCGGCAGCGTCGTCTCCTCGCTGTTCGGCGGGGACGCGGGCAAGCGGCCGGGTTCGGCCCATGCGCGCATGCCCCGTCGGCGCGGCATCCTCGGCGAGCTCTATTTCCCGGCGCTCGTGCCGGCGGCCCTGCTCGTCTGCTACGGCCTCGTCATCGTCTGGAGCGCGAGCCTCACCAACGCCAACGCGTCGTTTCTGCGCCAGGCCGTCGGCGCGGTCATTGGCCTTGCGGGGGCGGCGGTGCTGTGGCGCTATGACTACCGCAACCTCCAAAACCTCTCGACGTGGCTGCTCGTCCTCGACGTCATCATCATGCTCTTGCCGCGCGTCCCCGGCATCGCCTACGCGGCGAAGGGCATGACCGGCTGGGTGCAGCTCGGCCCCCTGCGCTTCCAGCCGTCCGAGATCGGCAAGCTCGTCACCATCTTCCTCATGGCGTCGCTCGGGGCCCAGTTCAACGGGCGCATCAAGGAGCTCAGGGACTACGTCAAGCTCTGCGCCACCCTGCTTGTGCCCTTCGTCGCCATCATGGTTCAGCCCGACCTCGGCACCGGCCTCATCCTCCTTGTGACGGGCGCCGCCATCATCATCTGCAGCGGGGCTAGGCGCGAGTGGGTGCTCGTGACGCTCGCCCTCTTCGTGCTGGGATGCGCGCTCATCGTCGTGTGCTCGATGAACTTCGGCTTCCCGCTCAAGCAGTACCAGCTGGGCCGCCTCACCGTCTTCATCGACCCCACGGGCGACACCTCGGGAAACGGGTACAACCTCCAGCAGGCCAAGATCGCCGTCGGTTCGGGCGGACTCTTCGGCAAGGGCGTGGGTCACGCCACGCAGTCCGTGGGAGGCTTTCTTCCCGAGAGCCACACCGACTTCGTCTTCGCCCTTCTTGCCGAGGAGTTTGGGTTCATGGGCGTGCTCATGCTCTTCGCGCTCTATGGCTGGCTCATCTTCGCCACGCTCGTCCTCGCCATGAGGCTCGAGGCCCCCTTCGCGAAGCTCGTGCTGGCGGGCGTCGTGGCCATGTGGAGCTACCAGCTGCTGCAGAACGTGGGCATGTGCATCGGCATCATGCCCATCACGGGCATCCCGCTGCCGTTCATCAGCTACGGCGCCACGTCGATGGTCATCCAGGTCACGAGCGTGGGCATCGTCCAGTCGGTCTACTATCACAGGACGAAGTCTGCGTAGAGGAGGGCACATGCGAGTGAGAGACATTCCCGTCGGTGCGGTGCGCGACGTCTTCGCCGGCTTCGCCTCGCTGGGGGATTCGGGGCGCTCGGGCGTCCGCGTGACGGTCGTCATCGGCCCGAGGGCCCCGCACGCCCTCGTACTTGCGCTCAAGGAGGCGCTCGTCCCCGAGACGCCCTATGGCCTCGTGCACGTGGAGGCCCCGCTCAAGACGGGAGCGCTCGTCGTCAACCCCGACGCAGACCTTGCCATCGTCTGCGCCGGAGGCCGAGACGACGCCGCCGCCTACGCCCGTGCGTTCTCCGAGGCCGGGCTTCCCGTTGCCATTGCCGTGGAGTCAGGCGTCGACGCGCCCGAGGGCGAGGAGCTCGCAGGCGCCTCCGGGGTGTCGCTCGTCGCGGGCTCGAGTGCGGGCATCCTGCTCGACAAGCTCGCCGAGTGGATGGCGGACGTGTGCCCCGCGCGCGTCACGCTGGCGGCGAGCTTCCCGTTTTGCCGTCGGGCCGTCACGCAGCGGCTTGTCGCCCAGCGGGCCGCCCAGAACGCCGCGATTGGCGCCCTGCCGTTTGGGAACGGCTCCGACCTCCCGCTTATGGCGGCCAACCAGGTGCTCATGGCGCTTGACATCGCCTCCGCCTATGGCGAGGGGGCCTCGCCCACGCGCGGGGCGGAACTGGCGGCGGTGGGGGCGTCCTCGCTTCTGGCCCGCTCCGTCGCGCGTCTTGCCGGCCGCGCGCTTCCCGGTCTCGGGTGGCTCGCGCGTCCCGTCGTTGCGTACGGGGTGACGGAGCTTCTCGGCCGCGCGCTTGTGGTAAGCCACGAACTCTCCCGTACGACCGGCGAGAGGGGGTCGCTGCTTGGGCGCGGCATGGCTTCGGGGAAGGGCGCCTAGCCGACGAGGCGCGTGTGCCGCTGCCATGGAAAACGCACGCAGTATGCTCCGTTTTTCGTTGACGAACCACAATCCGTGGCGTAACATCACCAGCTGTTGCACTAACCACAGCACCGAAGGGCTCATACATGTACGCAATCATCTCGACTGGCGGCAAGCAGTACAAGGTTGCCAAGGGCGACGTCTTTGACGTCGAGAAGCTCGACGCGCAGCCTGGCGACGAGGTTAAGCTCGACGTTCTGATGCTCAATGACGGCAAGACGGTTCTTGTCGACTCCGCCGCGCTCGCCAAGAAGAAGGTCACCTGCAAGGTCGTCGAGCAGTTCAAGGGCGCCAAGCAGCTTGTCTTTAAGTTCCAGAAGCGCAAGCGCTACCAGCGCAAGAAGGGCCACCGTCAGAACCTCACCAAGCTCGAGGTCACGGGCATGCCTCGCATCACGTCCTCCGCGGCCAAGACCGCGTCGACGGACGCCGAGTAAGACAGATCTAGACAGATAGGCAGGTACCTCTCATGGCACACAAGAAGGGTCAGGCAAGCTCGCGCAACGGCCGCGACTCCGCCGCTCAGCGACTTGGCACCAAGATCTTCGGCGGCCAGGCCATCAAGACCGGTCAGATTATCGTTCGTCAGCGTGGTACGCACATCACCCCGGGCGAGAATGTGGGCCGCGGCAAGGACGACACGCTGTTCGCTCTCTGCGACGGTACGGTCGAGTTCGTGAAGGGTGCCAAGCACCGAGTTCACGTTCGTCCGGTGCAGGAGGCCTAGGGCTTCCGGTTGCACGTCATGTAGTGCATGTATGGACCCTCGGCCTCAATTCGGCCGAGGGTCTTCTTTGTATGTGAGGGAGCCGACGGCGCACAGCCTTAGCCGTCGGCGTCACCGTGAGGAGCCCCATGGGACAGTTCACCGACATCTCGCGCATCAACGTCAAGGGCGGTGACGGAGGCGCCGGTTGCATGTCGTTCAGGCGCGAGGCCTTCGTGCCCAAGGGAGGGCCCGACGGCGGAGACGGCGGGCGCGGAGGCGACGTCGTGCTCGTCTGCGACCCCCAGCTCTCATCGCTTATCGACTATCGCTTCAAGCATCATTTCCGCGCCACGCGCGGCACGCATGGCCAGGGTGCCAGGCGGCACGGCAGGGACGGCGAGGATCTTGTCCTCCGGGTTCCCTGCGGCACCGTCGTGCGTGAGCTCGATCCCGAGACGATGGAGCCCCTCTGGCAGATCGCAGACCTCACGCGTCCCGGCGAGCGCGTCGTCGTGGGGCCGGGCGGCGTGGGCGGTCGCGGCAACATCCATTTCGTCACCTCGGTGCGTCGTGCCCCGGCCTTTGCCGAGAAGGGCGAGCCCGCGCGCGAGCACTGGATCGAGCTCGAGATGAAGCTCATGGCCGACGCTGCGCTCGTGGGCATGCCGAGCGTGGGCAAGAGCTCTCTCATCGCGCGTATGAGCGCGGCACGTCCCAAGATCGCCGACTACCCGTTCACCACGCTCGTCCCCAACCTCGGCGTCGTCCGTGCGGGGGAGGCGGGCTCGTTCGTCGTCGCTGACGTTCCGGGGCTCATCGAGGGCGCGAGCGAGGGTAAGGGCCTGGGGCACGAGTTTCTGCGTCACATCGAGCGCACCGCCCTCATCATGCACGTCGTCGACCTGACCGGCGGCTACGAGGGCAGAGACGCCGTCGAGGACTACGAAGCCATCAATCACGAGCTTGCGGCCTACGCCCCCGAGCTTGCCGAGCGTCCGCAGGTCGTCGTGGCCAACAAGTGCGACATGCCCGGCACGAGCGAGGCGCTCGAGACGCTGCGCCGTCGCGTCGCCGAGGACGGGTGCCCCTTCTTCGCCGTCTCCGCCGTCACCGGTGTGGGCATCGAAGCCCTCGAGGCCACCTGCGCTCAGCTCGTCGCGCGGCTCCGTGCCGAGCGCGAGCAGGACAGCGCACCCGTGCGCGACGAGCTCTGGGAGGAGCGCCGCCAGCGCCGCGAGGCCCAGATGCGCGTCGAGAACCTCGGCGGCGGTGTCTGGCGCGTCAGGGGCACGGCCGTCGAGCGCATGGTCATGCAGACCGACTGGGACAACCCCGAGGGCATCGCCTACCTGCAGCATCGCTTCGACCGCATGGGCCTCTACGACCAGCTCAAGAAGGCGGGATGCAAGACGGGCGACGAGGTGCGCATCCTCGGGTACGCCCTCGACTTCGCGGGCGAGGTAGCCGACGAGTTTGCCGACCTCGGGGAGGACGAGCCGGTGCTTACCGTCGGAGAGATCGCGGCGGATACGAATGCGGCCACGGGCGAGGCGGATGCCGGCTACGCGGCCGAATCTGCCCCCGAGACGTCTGACGCTCGCGAGGGTGGCGAGCAGCGATGAGCCGTCTTGTCGTCGCGAAGGTCGGCTCGTCCACGCTCGTTGACGAGAACGGGTCTCTTGACCTCGACTTCGTTCGCTCCCTTTGCTCCCAGATCGCCGAGCTCCGCGCCGCAGGTGACCGCGTCGTGCTCGTTTCGAGCGGGGCCGCCGCCGTGGGCCGTTCGACCCTCGGCTTCACGGAGCGCCCGAGCGACATTCCGACGCTGCAGGCCTGTGCCGCCGCCGGGCAGACGAAGCTCATAGAGCGCTACGCGGAGGTGCTCGCCGAGGACGGGCTGTCCTGCGGGCAGGTGCTGCTTACTCGCGGCGACGTCGTCGACAGGACGGGCTACCTCAACGCACGCAACACCTTCGAGCGCCTGCTCGACCTCGGGGTCGTGCCCATCGTCAACGAGAACGACACGGTGAGCGTCCGTGAGTTCTCGTTCGGCGACAACGACATGCTCGGGGCGATCGTGGCCTCGCTCATCGACGCCGACCTGTACGTCATCCTCTCCGACATCGACGGGCTCTACACGGCCAACCCCGACACGCACCCAGATGCGCGGCTCGTCGAGCGCGTCCGCAAGGTCGACGCCGACGTCGTCGCCATGGGCGGAGGCGTGGGGAGCAGCTTCGGTACGGGCGGCATGGCCACCAAGATTCGCGCGGGCCGTGCCATGATCGCGGCCGGTATTCCCATGGTCATCTGCCGTGGCCGCGGCGAGCGCGCGCTTGTGGCGGCCGTCGAGGGCACGGGGCGCTGCACGCGCTTCGAGGGAGACGAGGGCTCCGGTCACGAGCAGGCGCGCAAGCTCTGGATTGGGCTCGCGGGCCTCGCGCGCGGCTCGCTCACGGTTGACGCCGGCGCCGCTCGTGCCGTCGAGCGCGGGGGAGCGTCTCTTTTGCCCGTGGGCGTGACCGAGGTCGACGGGCAGTTTGACGCTGGCGACACCGTCAACGTGCTCGACCCCGACGGAAGGCTCCTCGCTCGTGGCATCACGCGCTACTCGAGCGACGACCTCCGCAAGGTGCACGGTCTCAGGCTCGACGTCATCGCCCGCTTCATGCCTGACCGCGCCGACTGCCCGGCAATTCATCGCGACGAGCTTCTCGTCTTCTAGTTCGTCATCCTCGCCTCGCGAATAGCGCTCGGGGGAGGGGGATACACTAGGCGCATACCTACCGAAGGGGGACGTATGTCTGAGGCACTAGACAAGGCACGGCTCGCGAAGGGGGCGTCGGCCGTCCTCGCCCAGGCCGGGGCGCAGGGTCGCACGAACGCGATCAACGCGGCTGCCGACGCCGTGGAGTCGCACCGCGCCGACATTCTCGCTGCTAACGCCCGCGACATGGAGCGCGGCCGGGAGAATGGCATGCCGGGCCCGTTGCTCGACCGGCTCATGCTCGACGACGCGCGCCTTGACGGCATCGTATCGTCCATGCGCGAGGTCGCGGGCCAGGCCGACCCGATCGGCGAAGTCGTGGGCGGTCGCACGCTGGCGTCCGGCATCGGGCTCACCCGCGTCAAGGTGCCGCTCGGCGTCGTCGCCATGGTCTACGAGGCGCGTCCCAACGTGACCGCCGACGCCATCTGCCTGACGCTGCGCTCCGGAAACGCCTGCGTACTGCGCGGGGGCTCTGCGGCGCACGACTCGTGCGTGGCCATCGCGGCGGCGTGCCGCGAGGGCATCGCCGCCGCCGGGCTGCCCGCCGACTGCGCGACACTCATCGAGAGCCCCGACCGCGCCGAGACGGTCGAGCTCATGCATGCCAACGGGCTCGTCGACGTTCTCATCCCGCGCGGTGGCCACTCGCTCATCCGCACCTGCGTGGAGCAGGCCACGGTTCCCGTCATCCAGACGGGTGAGGGCAACTGTCACGTCTACGTCGAGGCCTCGGCCGACCTCGCGATGGCGCTCAACATCATCGAGAACGCCAAGACCCAGCGTCCGGGCGTCTGCAACGCCATCGAGACGGTGCTCGTCGACACTGCCGTCGCGGACGAGTTCCTCCCCGCGCTCGTGAGTGCCTGCGCGCGCTGGGGCGTCGTCGTCCACGGTGACGAGCGGGTCTCGGCGGCCGCCGAGGTCGAGGGGCTCGAGGAGGGCGCCTTCGTCTCGGCCACGGAGGAGGACTGGGCTCGCGAGTACGGCTCGCTCGACCTTGCCGTCCATGTGGTCTCGGGCGTAGACGAGGCCATCGACCACGTGAACCGTTACACCACGCACCACTCCGAGTGCATCGTGACCTCCAACTCGTTTGCGGCCGACGCCTTCCTCGCCCGCGTCGACGCCGCTGCGGTCTACGTGAACGCGAGCACGCGCTTCACCGACGGCGGCATGTTCGGCCTCGGCGCCGAGATCGGCATCTCCACCCAGAAGCTGCACGTGCGCGGCCCCATGGGAGCCGCGGCACTGACCACCACCAAGTGCCTCCTTCGCGGCGAGGGCCAGGTTCGCGCATGACGTCTGCCGGCACCGACGCAGACAGGCTCGACGCCGCCTGGGTCGAGCGGCTTGTGCGCGACCTCCCGCCACTCGGCGCGGACGGGTCGCGCACGTACCGGCTCGGCGTGATGGGCGGCACTTTCGACCCCATCCACAACGGGCACCTTGTGGCGGCCGAGCAGGCGGCCGGGGACCTCGACCTCGACGTCGTGGTCTTCGTGCCCGCTGGCAGCCCCGCGTTCAAGCAGGACCGCAGGGTCTCGAGCCCCGAGGACCGCCACGCCATGACGCTGCTTGCCACGGCCGACAACCCGCGCTTCCTCGTGAGCCGCATCGAGGTCGACCGGCCGGGGATCACCTACACGGTTGACACGCTCGCGCTCCTGCGCGGGCACTACCCGGCAAACGTCGAGCTCTACTTCATCACGGGTGCCGACGCCATCATCGACATACTCACGTGGCGCGACGCCGGCAGGATCGCGCGGCTCGCTCGGCTCGTGGGGGCCACGCGTCCGGGCTACGACCTCAACGCCGCGCGCTCGCGCATCACCGCCTCGGGAATCGACTTCCAGGTTCACTACCTTGAGGTCCCGGCGCTCGCCATCTCCTCGAGCGACCTCAGGGCCCGGCGTGCGGGCGGCCAGTCGCTGCGCTACCTCACGCCTGACTCCGTGGTGGGCTTCATCGAGAAGCGCGGCCTGTATGACCGGGCGCAGGATCGCTACGTCGCGCCTGACGCCCTCGGCCTCATGGGCGGTATGAGCAGGGGGGGTTCGCAATGACCAACGATGACGTCGAGGTGCTTGTGTGGCCGGAGGGTGTCCCGGCATGGATGCCGGGTCCGGCCCCCGCCTACGACGCGGAGCAGCTCCGTTCCATCGTGCGCTACCAGGATGACCTCGGCACGCAGCTTGCCAAGAAGCGCAAGCGCTACCTCCACTCTCTCTCCGTCGGACTCACCGCAGAGCGTCTTGCCGTGCGCTACGGGGCAGACCCGTACCGTGCGCGCGTAGCCGGCATCCTGCACGACTGGTCCAAGGCGCTTCCCGCCGCAGAGCTTGAGGGGCGGGCGTCTCGCCTCGGGATTGACCTCGGGGTCGACTACGCGCTCGTCGAGCCGCTCCTGCACGGGATGGTCGCGGCTCGCGAGCTCCCGAAGCGCTACCCGGAGCTTCCCGACGAGGTGTGGCAGGCTATCTCTCGCCACACGCTCGGTGCGGCCGACATGAGCCCACTCGACATGGTGCTCTTCGTCGCGGACGGCATAGAGCCGAGGCGGGGGAGCGTGGGCGCGCTCGATGCCCAGCGCGCCCACGTGGCCGCGACCTCGCTCGACGACCTCTTCTGGGCGAGCTTCGCGGACGGCGTCGCTTACGTGGTCAACACGCGGCGCTATCTCTACCCCGGCACGCTCGACATCTACAACGCCATCGTGCTGCGTCGTCGCGACTTAGAGGAGCGCGCATGAGCGGGCGGGAGACGGTCACGACCCTCGACGGCGTGGGAGACGATGCCAATGCGGTGACGCGCACGACGGCCGGGCGGTCGTTTGACATCGCACGCGTCGCCGCCCGGGCGGCCGACGCTAAGAAGGCGACGGACGTGGTGGCTCTCGACCTCACGGCCCTTTCGGACGTGTGCGACGTCATCGTCGTGTGCACGGGCGCCAACTCCCGGCTTGTCGACGCGGTCGTGGACGAGGTGCTCGACCGCGTCGCGGCAGAGCTTGGGGCAGACCCGCTCTCCATCGAGGGCCGCTCGGAGGGGAAATGGGTCCTCGTAGACTACGGCGGCTGCGTCGTCCACGTCTTTTCCCCAGAGGATCGCGCATTTTATCGACTCGAGCGGCTCTGGGGAGACGCGCCGCGCCTCGACCTCGGCCTGGAGGGTAGAGCTCCGGAGCGGCCGTGTGCGGGGGCCTCTTAGACTCAGACGTCTTCCTTGTGCTGCGGCTGCGTGTTGGTGGTTGACGAGGCGAGCCTGAGGTCGCGCCCGAAGGCGATCGAGGCGTCGCCGAAGCGCTCGCGCACCTCGTCGGTGGCGAGATGGAGGCGCCGCATCGTCTCCCGTCTCCTCGTTTCCGCCGGGTCGTCGAAGAGCCCCGGCTGGTAGGGCTCGGTGGTGCCGAGGCCGCTCAGGCCCACGCCAAGAAGCCGCACGCGCTGGCCGTCGTGCCAGAGGCCGTCCAGGAGCCTCCTTGCGACCGGGCCAAACGTCCCCTCGTCGTCCGTGGGCTCCCCAAGCCGTGCCTGGGCGCTTCTCGAGGTCGTCGCGTCGTACTTGACCTTGACGACCACCGTCGTTCCCACGAGGCCCTTGCGCCGCATGCGCCTGCCCACGAGCGCGCACACGGCCTCGAGCGCGCGTACGATGCCACGCTCGTCACAGATGTCATGGGCAAAGGTGCGCTCGTTCGAGACCGACTTCGCCTCGGCGGGGCTGGCCATCCTCGTGACCAGCGCCGACCCGCGCCCGGCGGCGCGCTCTTTCAGCTCGGGGCCCGTGACGCCGAGGGCACGCTCGAGGTCGGCCGCGGGCGTGTGCGCCAGCTGCCCGAGGGTGCGCACGCCCATCCGGGCGAGCCTCGCCTCGGTGGTCCCGCCCACGCCGCTGAGCGCCCGGACGGGGAGGGGTGCGAGGAAGTCGGCCTCGGTACCGGGCATGACGACGGTGAGCCCTCGGGGCTTCTCCGCCTCCGACGCCACCTTCGCGACCGCCTTGGAGACGCCGATCCCAATGGAGCACGTCACCCCGAGCGCACTCACGCGCCGCTGGATGCGTCGGCATATCTTGACGGGGCTTTCGCTCGAGAAACGCCCGGGCGTGACGTCGAAAAAGGCCTCGTCGATCGAGACCTGCTGCACGTAGGGCGTCTCGTCGCCGATGATGGCCATGACGCGGGAGCTCACGGTCCGGTAGCGGTCGAAGTGGCCGTGCGTCCAGATGGCCTCGGGGCACAGTCGCTGCGCCTGAGCCGCGCTCATGGCCGAGCGCACCCCGAAGCGACGAGCCTCGTAGGAGGCGGTGGCGACCACGCCACGGCGGTCGGCGTCGCCTCCCACGATGACGGGCTTCCCGCGCCATTCCGGGTGGTCGAGCTGCTCGACGCTGGCGAAGAAGGCGTCGAGGTCGAGAAGGCCTATGGCGGGGCCGGACCAGAGGCCGGCACCTGCCCCAACGCTCACGACTGCCTCTGGGAGAGGGGGAGCTTCACCAGGAAGCACGTGCCCCTCTCGTCGTCGCTCGTGACGGAGATGCGGCCCCCGTGTGACTCGACGATGCCGCGCGCGATTGCCAGGCCGAGCCCAAAGCCGCCGGTGGAGCGGGCGCGGGCCTTGTCGGAGCGATAGAAGCGGTCGAAGAGGTGGGGAAGGTCCTCGGGGTCGATGGGCGTCCCCTGGTTCGTCACGGCAAGCTCGGCCTGTGAGCCCCGGCGCGCGAGCACGACCGTGACGGTGGTCTGGGCGGCCGCATACTTGCAGGCGTTGTCGAGCAGCGTCTTGACGAGCCGCTCGAGCTGGTCAGGGTCGCCCGAGACGTGAAGCCCCTCCTCGACCTTGGTGTCGATCGTGCAGCCGCGCTCGAAGGCGACGGCGTCGAACTGCATGGCCTCCCCCTCGACGGTGTCGGAGAGGTCCACGTCGACGTCGCGCCGGGCCACGGCGCCCTCCTCGGTGCGGGCGAGCTCGAGCAGGCCCTCGACGAGGCCCTTCATGCGCTCGGCCTCGTCAGCCGTGCTCTTGACCCAGCGACGGCTCTCCTCCGGAAGCCCGGCGGCCTCGCCGCGGAGTATCTGGGCGTTGGCGAGGATGACCGCGAGGGGCGTCTTGAGCTCGTGCGAGGCGTCGGCTACGAACTGGCGCTGCTGCTCCCATGCGCGCTCGACCGGCTTGAGCACCCGGCGCGCGAGGACGTTCGCGATAACGAAGAGCGCCGCGAGGCCGAGCGCCGCGACCCATGCGTCGTTCGTGAGCTGCGACATCCGGGCGGCGTCGATGCTCGAGGTGTCGGCGACGGCGATCCTCCAGCCTCCCTCGAAGATACGTGAGCGCCAGGTGAGGTGGTACTTCGTGATGCGCCCCGAGGTAGCGTCGGATGCGACGGCCTGGGACAGCACCTCGCTAAGCTCGCCCCCGTCGACGGAGAGCATGGCCTGGTTTGTGCCGAGCACCACGCCGTTCTCGTTGATGTCGACCCAGACGACGGGGAGGTGCTCCATGCCCATGGGATTGTCGGAGCCCGGCTCGCCCCGTGACTCGAGGGCGCGGGCCAGCGAGCGGTTGACGAGCTCGTCGAGCGACGACTGGGCGTTCATGGAGCTCATGACGAGCACGCCGATCACAACGACGCCCACGACGCCCATGATGATGGCCACGAGCCGCCTTCTCAGCCGCCTGATCACGCCGCCCTTGGGCCGCTTGGCGCGCGCCTTGATGAGCCCGGGCACGCTAGCCCATCTCCTCCAGGCGATACCCCAGCATGCGCAGGGTCGTGATCTCCACCTTCGACCGGACGTGGGAGATCTTCTTGCGCAGGAAGCTCACGTAGGCCTCGGCGGAGTTCTCGCTCGTTTCAGAGTCCGTGCCCCACACGCGCGTGAGGAGGTCCTGCTTCGAAACGATGCGGCCGGGGCTGCTCATGAGCATGCGCATGACCTCGAACTCCTTCTGGGAGAGGTGCGCCTTCCTGTCCTGGCAGGCGAGGTCGTGGGTGTTGAGGTCGAGGCTGAGGTCGCCAAAGGTCACCTCGTCGAGCATGACCTCGCCCTTGCGGCGCGTGAGGGCGCGCATGCGGGCGAGGAGCTCCGCGTTCTCGTAGGGCTTGGTCATGTAGTCGTCGGCCCCGCAGTCAAGGCCCGAGACCTTGTCGGACGTAGAGGTCTTGGCCGTGAGCATGAGGACGGGCAGGTCACGGCCCTCCTTGCGCAGGGTGCGCACGATCTCGAAGCCGTCCATGCCGGGGAGCATCACGTCAAGGACCATGGCGTCATAGAGCCTGCTCTCGGCGTAGGCGAGGCCGGTGGGGCCGTCGTAGGCGGCCTCGGTCTTGAACCCGCCCTGCTCGAGTATGTGGCAGGTCGCGTCTGCCAGGTTGCGCTCGTCCTCGACCACAAGTATGTTCAAGTCGGCTCCTCTCACGTGGTTGGGTCAATTCTACGGGCGGCACTGAAGCGCGTCTGAAGGTTCCTGAAAGCTCGTGGCCGTTCACGCAATCTGCAAACGCAGGGCGTGGCCATGAGATTGTCACTTCAACAGCGTGAAGGTTTGTCGTAATATGAGCAGCTGCTTGTTTGGTTTTGCGGCGCCACGCCAACTCATGCTCGCGTCGCTCGAATGGAGGAGTTTCCATTGGCAGTCAAGATCCGCCTGGCCCGTCACGGTTCCAAGAAGCGTCCGTACTACCGCGTCGTCGTCGCCGACGGCCGCATGCCGCGTGACGGTCGCCACATCGACGAGGTCGGTCGCTACAACCCGCTGACGTCCCCGAAGACCATCACCCTCGACCTCGAGAAGATCGACGAGTGGGTCGCCAAGGGTGCTCAGCCCTCCAGCGCCGTGTCCCACCTCATCGACATCGTTCGCTCCGGCGAGCCTGCCCCTGAGAAGAAGGCCAAGCTTTCCAAGAAGGCCCAGGCCAAGGCCAAGGCTGCCGCTGAGGCCGCTGCCGAGAGCGCCGAGTAAGACGTGGCTGACGAGTCGCAGGAGCCTCAGCTCGAGGGCGAGGAGTCCGCGCAGGAGCTGCCGAGCGACCGCGTGGCAGACCTCGTCGAGCTCATCGTCTGCGGGCTCGTGGACGACCAGGACAGCGTCTCGCTTGACGTGACCGACCGCGAGGACGGCACGCTCATCGAGGTCGAGTGCGCCCCGGACGACGCCGGCAAGGTCATCGGCCGTCATGGCCGTCAGATCAAGGCCATCCGTACCATCGCGCGCGCCCTTGGGCAACGCGTGGGAACGTCCGTGGACGTCGAGGTGCTTGGTTAGGATCGTGGCTTCAGGATATAGACGCATAGCCCGTGTCGCCAAAGCGCACGGGACGCACGGGGAGGTCGTGGCGGTTTCCGTCGACGGCCTTCCCGCCGTTTTGAAGCCTGGGGCGCGCGTGTGCGTGGTGCCGCCGAGCCTGAGGGGCAGCCGCTGGCATGTGGTCGAGGACGTCGAGACGTCCCAGAGCGGGCAGCTCGTGTCGCTCTCGGGCGTGGAGGACGTGGGCGAGGCCCGCGAGCTTTCGGGCAAGTGGCTGCTCGCCGCATCCGCCGACCTTCCGGACGACCTCGCCGCTCATGACGCGCGCGCGCTCATCGGCCGCGAGGTCGTCGACGCCAGGCTCGGCTCCGTGGGCGTCATCGACGACGTGATGTACGGCCCTGCCAACGACGTCTGGGTCGTGCGCGGGCTCCGGGGCGAGACGCTCGTGCCCGTGGTCGAGGAGATCGTGGGTCATGTGGACGCCGGGAATGGCCCGATCGAGGTATGCCTCCCGGTGGGCCTCGTTCCCGGTGACGAGGGGGGTGACGCCCGATGAGCGTGCTGGTCGAGGCGCTCTCCGTCTTTCCGGGCGTGTTCGCCCCCTACCTCGACGCGTCTATCATGGGACGCGCCCAGGCAAAGGGCCTCTTTGAGTTCCGGGCCCACGACCTTCGCGACTGGACGCACGACCGTCACCGCACGGTTGACGACGCGCCCTTCGGCGGTGGCGCTGGCATGCTCATGAAGCCGGCACCCATCTTCGAGGCGCTCGCCGACATCAAGGCCAGCGACGAACGGCCCGCGCACGTCGTCTTCTTCACGCCGGTGGGCGCGCCCTTCACCCAGCGCGTCGCCGAGCGGCTCTCGCACAAGGAGCGGCTCGTGTTTGTGTGCGGGCGCTACGAGGGCATGGACGAGCGCGCCTACGAGCTCGCTGACGAATGCCTCTCCCTGGGCGACTACGTGCTCACGGGAGGCGAGCTCGCCGCGATGGTCGTGACCGACGCGGTGGTTCGTCTGATTCCCGGCGCGCTGGGGGATTCCATGAGTCCCGTTGACGAGTCGTTCTCGACCGGGCTGCTCGAGTACGCGCAATACACGCGTCCGGCAAGCTATGAAGGCAGAGACGTCCCCGAGGTCCTGCTCTCGGGCGACCATGCCGCCGTCGACGCGTGGAGGCGCAGAAACGCCGTCGAACGCACGGCCAGGCTTCGCCCGGACCTCCTCGAGTCCGCGGGGCTCACGGAGGAGGAGCGCACGTGGGCGCGAGCCGTCATCGAAGCTGGGGAGGACGCTCACCGTGGCTAAGCACGCGCGCAAGAACCCCGTTCTCGACGTTCTCGAGGTCGCCATCCTCGTCATCGTCGCGCTTGTCGCCGCACTTCTCATCCGCACCTTCGTGGCCGAGCCGTTCGTCATCCCGAGCGCCTCGATGAGCGACACGCTGAACGTGGGCGACCGCCTCGTCGGCGAGAAGCTCACGTACCGGGCCTCGAGCCCCAAGGTGGGCGACATCGTCACCTTCGTAGACCCCGACAACTCCGAGCAGATCCTCATCAAGCGGGTCATCGCTACCGAGGGACAGGTCGTCGACCTTGAGAACGGGAAGGTCGTCGTCGACGGCACCGTGCTCGACGAGCCCTACACTGACGGAAAGCCCTCGGAGCCGCTTCCCGCGCACTCGCCGGAGCTGCCCTCGGGCATCTCGTATCCGTACACCGTGCCCGCGGGGCACATCTGGGTGATGGGGGATAACCGCACCAACTCCCAGGACTCACGCTACTTCGGGGCCGTCCCGGTCTCGAGCGTCACGTCAAGGGCCGTTTTCGTCTTCTGGCCCCTTGACCACGCGGGCTCTATCTAGTCGCAACACAGGAAGGTAGGAGAGGCATGAGAGAGAACGCCCTTACGTTCCAGGACATGATCCTGGCCCTTGAGCACTATTGGGCCGGTCACGGCTGCACCGTGATGCAGCCGTATGACTCCGAGGTGGGCGCGGGCACGTTCCACACGGCCACGCTCCTGCGCTCGCTGGGCAAGGACCCCTGGCGCACCTGCTACCCGCAGCCCTGCCGTCGCCCCGCCGACGGCCGCTACGGCGAGAACCCCAACCGTCTTCAGCACTACTACCAGTTCCAGGTGCTCATCAAGCCGAGCCCCGAGGACTCCCAGGACCTCTACCTCGGCTCGCTCAAGGCCATCGGCCTGGACCCGGCCAAGCACGACGTCCGCTTCGTCGAGGACGACTGGGAGAGCCCCACGCTCGGCGCCTGGGGCCTTGGCTGGGAGGTCTGGCTCGACGGCATGGAGGTCACGCAGTTCACGTACTTCCAGCAGGTAGGCGGCATCGAGTGCGACCCGGTGCCCGTCGAGATCACCTATGGCCTCGAGCGCATCGCCATGTACGCCCAGGGCGTCACGAGCGTCTACGACCTCGTGTGGAGCTACCTACCCGACGGCACGCCCATGACGTACGGCGACGTCTTCCTCGAGAACGAGCGCGAGTTCAGCGCCTATAACTTCGAGGTCGCCAACGTCGAGATGATGCGTCAGAAGTTCGACGACTACGAGCGCGAGTGCCACGCCTGCCTCGACGCCAAGCTGCCGCTTCCCGGCTACGACTGCGTGCTCAAGTGCAGCCACGCCTTCAACCTGCTCGACTCCCGCGGCGCCCTCTCCGCCACCGAGCGCGCCCACTACATTCTGCGCGTCCGCACGGTCGCCAAGGCCGCCTGCGAGTGCTACCTCGAGTGCGTTGCCGCGAAGCAGGACACCGAGACCGATGCCGGCGCCCAGAAGGGGGAGATGGCCTAAATGACAGGGACGAAGGACTTTCTGCTCGAGATCGGCACGGAGGAGATGCCCTCCGCGCCGCTGAACAACGCCGTCAAGCAGCTTGGCAAGCTCGTCTCGGGCGGACTCAAGGACGCCGGGCTTGCCCACGGCGACATCCGCGTCGTCTCGAGCCCGCGTCGCCTCGCGGTGCTCGTCGACACGCTTGCCACGGCAACCGACGAGGTTCACGAGGTCAAGCGCGGGCCTGCCGCCAAGATCGCCTTCGACGCCGTCGGCAACCCCACCAAGGCTGCCGAGGGATTTGCCCGCAAGAACGGCGTGAGCGCCGCCGAGCTCGTCCGGCGTGAGGACACCGACGGCCGCGAGTACGTGTTTGCCGAGCGCAACGTCGCCTCCAAGCCCGCCGCGCCGATTCTCACCGCGCTTGCCGAGCACGTCATCTCCTCGCTGGAGTGGCCCAACTACCGCAGCCAGCGCTGGGGTTCCACGCACGAGACGTTCGTGCGCCCCATCCGCTGGATCTGCTGCCTGCTTGGGGAGGAGGTCGTGCCCGTCACCTACGCCGGCGTCGCGAGCTCCAACGTCACGCGCGGCCACCGCGTCCTGGGCGCCGGCGAGCACGTCGTCGCCGACCCCGCCTCCTACGTGCAGGTGCTCGAGGCCGCCCACGTGCTTCCCGCCGAGCGTCGCGTCGAGGTCATACGCGAGGGCATCGCCAAGGTCGAGGCCGAGCTTGGCGTGCGCGTGGACACTCCCAAGAAGGTCTTCGACGAGGTGGTGAACCTGTGCGAGTGGCCGACGGTCCTCGTGGGTCACTTCGACGAGGAGTTCCTCGCCGTCCCCAACGAGATCATCTGTGACTCGATGCTCTCCAACCAGCGCTACTTCCCGACCTACGACAAGGACGGGAAGCTCACGCGTGCCTTCGTCGTGGTCTCCAACGCCGACCCCGCTGTCTCCGAGACGGTCGTCGACGGCAACGAGCGCGTGGTGCGCGCCCGTCTCGATGACGCGAAGTTCTTCTTCGAGGAGGACCTCAAGGAGCCGCTCGAGGCCTATCTGCCCAAGCTCGCCAAGGTCACCTTCCAGGAGAAGCTCGGCACGGTGCTCCAGAAGTCTGAGCGCATGGAGGTCGTGGCGCCGGTCGTCGCGGCCGAGCTCGGCCTCGACGAGGGCCGTGCGGCGATGGCCGCACGTGCGGCCAAGCTCGCCAAGGCCGACCTCGTGACCCAGGCGGTCGTTGAGTTCACGAGCCAGCAGGGCGTCATGGGCGGCTACTACGCCAAGGCAGCGGGCGAGCCCGACGAGGTGGCCGAGGCCATTCGCGACCAGTATCGTCCCCGCTTCGCCGGTGACGGGATTCCCGCGGGGCTCGTGGGCGTGTCCGTCGCCGTGGCCGACAAGATCGACACCATCTGCGGAATGTTTGCCATCAAGCAGCCGCCCACCGGCTCCTCCGACCCCTTCGCCGTGCGCAGGAGCGCCATCGGCGTCGTCGCCATGCTGAGGGGCTCGCGCTCCGCACGGCTTGAGCCGATCGTCGACGCCTCGCTGAAGGCCTACGAAGCGCAGGGCCTCGAGTTCGACCTCGCCGAGACGCGCACCGCCGTCCTCGACTTCTTCTCCGGTCGTCTCGCTGCAATCGCCCGAGACGAGAGGGTGGCTCCCGACACCATCGAGGCCGTCGCGGCCGCTGGCGTCGTCGACCCCGCCGAGTTCTTCCTCCGGGCCCAGGCCCTCGAGGCCGCCCGCGCGGGCTCGGCTGAGCTCTTCGAGGACCTTGCGACCGCCTTCGCCCGGGCCGCGCACCTTGCCAAGCCCGAGCTTGGGTCCGACGTGGACGAGAGCCTGCTCGGCGATGCCGAGCGCAGCCTGCTTGCGGCGGTCGACACGGCGTCGTCCGAGGTCGAGTCGCTGCTTGGGAGCGGTGACTACGAGGGGGCGCTCGCTTCGCTTGCCGCGCTTCGCGAGCCCATCGACCGGTTCTTCGTCGACGTCATGGTGATGGACGAGGACGAGCGCTTGCGTGACAACCGCCTGCGCCTGCTCAACCGCTTCACGGGTGTCTTCCGCGGTGTCGCCGACTTTGGGGCGCTGGCGAAGAAATAGCGTTTGCCGCGTTGGATGACGGGGCGGGTCGGAGTGTCAACCCGCCCCGTTTGCATACGGCCCCACCCCACTGGCGGGCCGTAAGAAGTACTATGACTCTGCTCGGAAGACATGTGGTAAGGGAGGGAACCCGTGAAGGTAACGTACGACCAGCTTGGCGAGGTGGCCCAGGAGGATGCCGCCGTCGTCTATGTCATTTCTGACTCGCTTGGCGACTCCGCTCTTAATGTCGTCCTTGCCGCCGCCGCCCAGTTCCAGGAGGGTTCGGTGCGCATCGTCCGACTTGCCCAGATCGTCGACGTGGAGTGTGTGGGCGACTACTTTGACAAACACGAGGGAGACATCGTCTCGACGGCCGTCTTCCACTCGATCGTCAACCCCGACCTCAGGAAGGCCGTCAAGGCCAACCTGAACGCTCGTGGCATCATGTCCGTCGACATCCTTGGGCCGGTTGTCCAGCTCCTCGCCGGGCTTACGGGCCAGCGTCCCAAGAACCTCGCGTCGGCCCACCACTCGATCGACTCGCGCTACCTCAAGCGCGTGAACGCCATGGAGTTCTTCATCAACCACGACGACGGCAAGAACCCCCAGGACCTTCCGAAGGCCGACGTGGTGCTCGTGGGCCTTACGGGCTCCGCCAAGACGCCGCTCGCGATGCACCTGTCGTTTCTCGGCTACAACGTCGCGAGCATCTCGCTCGATGCGGTCGACGCGATTCCAGCCGAGCTCTCGAAGGTCGACCCGTCCCGCGTCTTCGGTCTCGTGAGCACGTCCGACGTCCTCGCCCGCAGCCGCAAGCGCCAGCTCGAGAACGGCGCCCCCGCCTCCGAGGCCGCCACGGTCGACCTTGCGCGCATCGAGGAGGAGCAGTTTGCGGCGACCCAGGCAATGGAGCGCCTGGGCTGCGTGAAGCTCAACGTCGACGGCAAGACCGTCGAAGAGCTTGCGGCCGACGTCCTCTCGATGATCGAGTCCGCGTAAGGCTGCGCCACGTCAGAGTGACCGCTGACGAAGGCGGCCCGATTCCCCTCGGGGCTTCGGGCCGCCTTTGCGTCTGGTATGGGTCTTGCGCGCTAGGGGAGCTGGATGTGTTCGATGCCGGGCTTCTCGCTCCTGCGATAGAGCGAGAACTTGTGCCCGATCACCTGCACGACGTCGGCACTCGCCTGTTCCGCGAGCTCGTGGGCGACCTCGTCGGCGGAGGACAGGCACCCGTCCTGCACGCCGCACTTGATGAGCTCGCGCGCCTCGAGCGCCGCGTTTGCCTGCGACACCACGTTTGAGTTGACGCCAGACTTGCCGACGAGGACCACGGGGTCGAGGTGGTGGGCGAGGCTGCGGAGATGACGGACCTGCTTGCCGGTGAGTGCCATATGATTCTCTTTCTCGGGTTTGATAACGACGTCGTGAGCCTTCACCCATGACGGCCCGCCGAAGTTGCCTTGGGAGCGGCAGACGACCGGGCAGATAGCAGTATAGAGAATAGCCGCGATGCGCGGCTTTTGCTTGCGGCACCACGGGTGAGTCGATATACTGCTCCCTCGTGTGCAAGCTCCACGTACCGTTCGCGCTGCGTCGGGACCTCTGGACAGAGAGACAAGGAAAAGGCATGGACTACATTCGCGCAATCGAGCGTCAGCAGATCCGTGAGGACATCCCCACGGTCATTCCTGGCGATCACGTCAAGGTGCACTACCGCATCAAGGAGGGCGACCGCGAGCGCATCCAGGTCTTCGAGGGTGACGTCATCCGCATGAGCGGCGGCTCCTCCCGCGAGACCTTCACCGTTCGCAAGATCTCCTTCGGCGTCGGCGTCGAGCGCACCTTCCCGCTTCACTCGCCCAAGATCGGCAAGCTCGAGGTCGTGCGTCACGGTGACGTCCGTCGCGCCAAGCTCTTCTACCTCCGCGACCGCGTGGGCAAGGCTGCTCGCATCCGCGAGAAGCGCGACTAGGTTTACCCATAGTCATGCAGGGGAGCCGTCCCGTGGGGGGCGGCTCCTTTTTCATGTCGAGACCACGGAGGAACGATGGCTCCCACGACCCCTCATCCCGCAACGGCTCGGGAGATCCAGGCGACGCTCGCCGACGCCGGCGAGCGTGAGTTCGAAGAGCTCAAGGCACGTTACGCAGATGACCCGAGAACCCAGGTCAGGCGTGCCGTTGCCGTAGCCGGCAGGAGGCTCGAGCGCGAGCGAGCGGAGCGGGAGCGCGTGCAGGGGATGTATACCCTCATGCGCGAGCTCGGGGGAGCGGGCGTCGTGATTGGGCTTGACGAGGTGGGGAGGGGCTCGGTCGCGGGCCCGCTTACGGTTTGCGCCGTCGTCCTTCCCGACGAGCCGGTCGTCTGGGGCATCAACGACTCGAAGCAACTCTCGCCGCAGAGGAGAAGCGAGCTTGCCGCGAAGATTCGGGGCGTGGCGCTCGGCCTCGGCATCTGTCACATCCCACCCGAGCGCATCGACGAGGTGGGGATGGCGCGGGCCCTGCGTGAGGCGATGCTCGGGGCCATTGACGACTCGGGAGTCGCGCCGGACGCCGTCCTCATCGACGGCAACCCGCTTCACGTCCATCCGCTTGAGCGAACGATCGTGAAGGGCGACGCCAAGGTCGCCTGCATCGCCGCCGCCAGCATCGTGGCCAAGGTCACCCGAGACGCCCTCATGGTCGAGCTCGACCAGGCCTATCCCGGATATCACCTGGCGGAGTCAAAGGGCTACGCCTCGCCCGAGCACATCGCCGCCATTCGGGAGCGCGGCCTCTCGCCCGTGCACCGCGCGTCGTTTTGCCAGAACTTTTTGGAGACGGAGCGGCTCTTCTAGCTGCGGCGTCAGATTCGTGTCTGCGCGCGGTCAGACCTTTGTCAGACCGGTTCCTCACGATGTCCCCACGAACTGCGGACACGAGGAGGAGCCATGGACGGCCACGTTGACGTGACCACGCTTACGTCTGCCGAGGTGGGAAGGCTCGGCGAGCAGCTCTGCGCCAACTTTCTCGAGCGCAGGGGGCTGGAGGTGGTCGAGCGCAACTGGGTCTGTCCCGCAGGCGAGGCGGATGTCATTGCCAACGACGACGGCACCTGCGTGCTTGTGGAGGTCAAGACGAGGGTTGACCTCGGGGGTCACGTTCTCCCCGAGCTTGCCGTCGACGACGCGAAGCGATCCCGCTACGAGCGGATCGCCCGCGTCTACCTCTCCACCCACGACTACGTGGAGAACGTGCGATTTGACGTCGCGGGCGTGACGCTCACGCCAGACCACGTGGCTCACCTGCACTACATCTCGGGCGTATGGCTCGGTGATGCCTGATGGCCACCTTCTCCGTTCACGCCGCGACGCTCATCGGCATGGAGGCCGTGCCCGTCACCGTCGAGGTGGAGCTCTCGGGCGGCATTCCCGGCATGACCATCGTCGGCATGCCCGACTCCGCGGTGCTCGAAGCCCGCTCGAGGATACGCTGCGCCCTCAGAAGCTGCGGCTTCGAGATACCTCGTCTGCACGCAACCGTTAACCTCGCCCCCAGCGACCTCAGGAAGTCCGGCACGGGCTTCGACCTGCCCATTGCCGTCGCCCTCCTCGCCGCTGGCGGCCAGATTCCCGCAGCGGGGCTCGACGGGCTGCTGTTCGTGGGGGAGCTCGGGCTCGACGGGGAGACCTGCCCGGTACGCGGGGCCATGGCCTACGCGCTGCTCGCACGCCAGTCGGGACTCGTGCTCGTGGGGGCGTCCTCGTTCGTGCGCGAGGCGCGCGACGCCGACGTCTCGGGCTCCCGGCACGCGATGCTCTCGACGCTGTCAGGGCTCAGGCTGGGGGAACGGGGGCTCAAAGAGCCCGGCGAGCACGAGGCCCAGGCGCACGAGCCGCACGAGGGCGATCTCGACTACGCGGACGTGGTCGACCAGGAACTCCCCAAGCGCGCGCTCGTCGTTGCGGCGGCGGGCGGGCATGGCCTGTTCATGGTGGGTCCGCCCGGATCGGGCAAAACCATGCTCGCCCGCAGGCTTCCCTCGATCCTTCCCGCCCTCGATGACGACGAACGTGTCGAGACGATGCTGCTCCACTCCGTCTGCTCGCTTCCCCTTGACGGCCTGGCGCGCGGGGAGCGGCCCTTTCGCTCGCCCCATCACTCGGTCTCGGCTGCTGGCCTCGTCGGGGGAGGGCGCCCGGTCAAGCCCGGGGAGGCCTCCCTTGCCCATAACGGCGTTCTCTTCCTTGACGAGATGCCCGAGTTTGCCCCGTCGGTTCTCCAGGCACTCCGTCAGCCCATGGAGGACGGTGAGGTACACCTCGTGAGGGCCGACGCCTCCTTCGTCTTTCCCTCGAGGTTCCAGCTCGTCGGCGCGGCGAATCCCTGCCCCTGCGGGCACGCCGGCGACCCCTCGCGTCCCTGCCGGTGCTCGCCCCAGGACGTCGTCCGCTATCAGTCGAGGATAGGGGGAGCCCTGCTCGACCGCATCGACGTGTTCGTGGGGGTGTCGAGGCCCAAGGCCGGTCGCGTCATAGCCGGGGCGAAGGGGACGTCCTCCGCAGAGATGCGCGAGCGGGTGGCCATGGCGCGGGCGCACGCTGCCTGGAGGCGGTCGAAGTCGGGTCAGGACGACGCTCGTACACTCGGGCGGGAGGGGGTGTCCGGCATAGGATTCACGCCTGAGGCCGCTTCCGCGCTCGAGCGCATGTCGATGCGGCTTGCCCTTGGCGGGCGTGCCATCGCCAGGACGGCTCGTGTTGCACGCACGATCGCCGACCTCGACGAGCGTGCCGAAGTGCGTCCCGCCGACGTGGCGGAGGCGTGCTCGCTTCGGAACCGCTTCGAGGCGGACGGCGGACGCCATGGCTAGCGGGGCGTGGGGCGCTCCTCGCTGGACGGCGCACTACCACCAGCTCGTCACCAAGCTTGCTCCCTGGGAGCTGAGGCGCGGGCAGGAGGGCTACCCGGAGGCGCTGCTCGACCTCGAGGGAACGGCCCCGACGCTCAGGGGCTACGGGGACGCCTCCCGTCTCCTGGGCCCCTGCATCTCCATCGTCGGGGCGCGGAAGGCCACCCCCTACGGGCTTGCGTGCGCCCGACTTGCCGGCAGGGCGTGCGCGGAGTGCGGAATAACCGTCGTGTCGGGAGGCGCTCGCGGCTGCGATTACGAGGCGTCGCGGGCGGCGCTAGACGCGGGTGGCTCGACGGTGGTCATACCAGGCTGCGGGGCCGACCGGCTCTATCCCTCCTCGAGCGACGACGTGTTCTGCGAGGCAGCGCGCGGACGGGGCTGCGTCGTCTCCATCGAACCGTGGGGGATGGGGCCCATGCGGCACACCTTCGTGAAGAGGAACGCCGTCATCGCGGCGCTTTCCGGTTCCCTCATCGTCTGCGAGGCCGGACGTCCGTCCGGCACGTTCGGCACTGCCACCAAGGCAGCCGAGCTGGGGAGGAACGTCTACGCCGTTCCCGGTTCCATCTTCTCGCCGCTCTCGTCGGGGACGAACTGGCTCATCGAGACCGGGGCCTCCGTGCTTGCCGACGAGGCGGCCCTCGAGCAGCTCCTCTCGCGAGACTATGGGCTGCTGCGCTTGTCGTCGGGCGGGTCGGCGGAGCGCCCCGACGAGCTCACGAGGGCGCTGGCCGCCAGCCCGATGGGCCCCGACGACGTGGCCGCTCACCTTGGCGTCGGAATATCCGAGGCGCTCGTCACGCTTGCCGAGCTCGAGGCGCTCGGCGTCGTGGAGCGACTTGTGGACGGACGGTTCACCCTCACGGAGGACGAGCTGCTGGGGCACAATAGGAGGTTGTGACACACGAGGCCGGCGGACGGGAGATGGGAAGCGTATGGGATCAGGTCAGACGGTCAGCGTGGTCGGGGCGGGTCTTGCGGGCTCGGAGTGCGCGCTGCAGCTTGCGGCGCGGGGTGTCCGCGTGAGGCTCTTCGAGCAGCGTCCGTCCCACTCGACGGAGGCACACCACACGGACGGTCTTGCCGAGCTCGTCTGCTCCAACTCGCTCAAGGCCGTGCGGGTCGAGTCGGCGGCCGGGCTGCTCAAAGCCGAGCTCGACCTCATGGGCTCGAGGCTGCTTGCCTGCGCCCGAGAGACGGCTGTCCCCGCTGGCGGCTCGCTCGCCGTTGACCGCGCTGCGTTTAGTAGCCTCGTAGGCGAGCGGGTTGCCGCAGAGCCGCTCATCGAGCTTGTGCGCGAGGAGGTCACGGCTATCCCCGAGGGCCCCTGCGTGATCGCCGCTGGCCCCCTGTGCTCGGACTCGCTTGCCAGCGCGCTTGCCGAGCTCGTCGGTTCGGGGGCGCTCTCGTTCTTTGACGCCGCCGCGCCCATCGTCGACGCGGATACCCTCGACCGCTCTATCGTCTTCTCCCAGTCTCGCTACGAGGACGACGGCGTGGGCGACTACCTCAACTGCCCCATGGACAAGGACGAGTACGAGGCGTTCATCACGGAGCTCGTTGACGCCGATCGCGTCATCGCCAAGGATTTCGAGCAGAGCGACCTGTTCTGCGCCTGCCAGCCCGTCGAGGAGGTGGCCCGCACTGGCATCGAATCCGCGCGCTTCGGAGCCATGAAGCCCGTTGGTCTCGTCGACCCGCGCACGGGCCGGCGTCCTTGGGCGGTGGTGCAGCTCCGCCCTGAGAACGCCGACCACTCGGCCTATAACCTCGTGGGCTTCCAGACGAATCTCACCTGGCCTGAGCAGCGCCGCGTGTTTCGCATGATTCCGGGCCTCGAGAACGCCGACTTCTTCCGCTACGGCGTCATGCACAGGAACTCCTTCGTGGACGCCCCGCGCGTGCTCGACGGCACCTTCGCCGTTCCGGGCACGAGCGTGCGCCTTGCCGGTCAGATCTGCGGGACGGAGGGCTACACGGAGGCCATCGCATCGGGCCTGCTCGCGGCCCTCAACACGTACGCCAACCTCACGTCGGCGCCCGCCGTTTCGCTTCCTCGGACGGGCGCCCTGGGGTCGCTCGTTGCCTATGCCACCGACCCGGCGACAAGCCCCTACCAGCCCATGCACGTGAACTTCGGGATCGTACCGCCCCTCGGCGGCCCCCGGCTCAAGAAGCGCGAGCGCTACGCCGCCTACTCCAGAAGAGCCCTCGACGACCTGCGCTCCTACCTATCCACGCGTACAGACCTCTTCCCCGAGGCCTAGCCCATGGCCGACGAGCTTGCGCGTCGCGAGACCGGCCAGCGGGAGTTCGCGGGCCACGCGCGCGACTTCCTCGCCTACGAGGCGGCCGTCCGCAACCTCTCGCCCAACACCGTGCGGGGCTATCGGATCGACCTCGAGGCCTACGAGGCGTGGGCGGAGCGCGAAGGCATCGACCCCATGCACGTCAAGCACCGAGACATCCGCGCGTGGCTCGCCGAGCTCACCGCCGCGGGCTATGCTTCTACCACCGTCAGCCGACACCTCTCGTCCGTCAGGTCGCTCTACGCGTGGATGCTCGGCCGAGGTATCACCGTCGAGGACGCGGCCGAGGCGGTCGCAAGCCCGAAGCTGGGGCGCAGGCTGCCCAAGACCGTGGCTGACGAGGGCGTGCACAGGCTCCTTGCGGTCTGCGGCGACGATGCCGTCGGCATCAGGGACAAGACCATGGTGGAGCTGCTCTACGCCACGGGCGCCCGCATCTCGGAGGCGAGCGGCCTCGACGTTCGCGACGTTGACCTGGATCTGCGCCAGGCCCGGCTCTTCGGCAAGGGCTCCAAGGAGCGCGTCGTACCGCTCTACGACCGAGCATGCAGCCAGGTCGCGCGTTACCTCTCCGAAGCCCGGCCGCTGCTTCTCGGGCGCTCAAAGACGCCTGCCCAAACGCAGGCCCTGTTCGTGTCGAGCCGAGGGGAGCGGATGAGCGCGGACGTCCTCCGCAGGCGCTTCGAGCGCCTCGTGACCCTCGCGGGGCTCGACCCCTCGCTCACGCCGCACGCGATGCGTCACACCTTCGCTACCGAGCTCGTCGACGGAGGAGCGGACCTGAGAAGCGTGCAGGAGCTCCTCGGGCACGAGAGCCTCTCCACGACGCAGATCTACACGCACCTCTCGACGCAGCGACTCAAGGCGGCGACGCTCCAGGCGCATCCGCGGGCCTAGAAAAGCGTCCTTGCGCACCAGCAACGTCGCTGCTATCCTAATCAGTCGCTGTGCGTCCGCATGGCATCCATCACACACGCGCTGCGACCCAACGGCCACGGTGCCCGCGCAAGCGGGTGGCCTAGGGAATGACCAGCGCGGAGGCAAACCGAGAAAGGTTGCACCATGGCAGTAAAGATCAATCTCAACGTCCTGCTCGAGGCCGGTTGCCACTATGGCCACCAGACCCGCCGCTGGAACCCCAAGATGAAGCCCTACATCTTCGGCGAGCGCAACGGCATCTACATCCTCGACCTCAAGCAGACCATCCTCGACGCCGACAAGGCCTACACCTTCCTGCGCGAGACCGCTGCCAAGGGCGGCCAGATCCTCTTCGTCGGCACCAAGAAGCAGGCCCAGGAGCCCGTCGCCACCCAGGCGGCCCGCTGCGGCATGCCCTACATCAACCAGCGCTGGCTCGGCGGCGTGCTCACCAACTTCGTGACCATGCGCTCCCGCATCGAGCGCATGGAGGAGCTCGAGAAGATGGTCGAGGACGGCTCCATGGCCGCCCGCGGCAAGAAGGAGCAGGCCGTTCTCACCAAGGAGCTCGAGAAGCTCCAGAAGAACCTCGGCGGCGTCCGCGACATGAAGCGCCTTCCGCAGGCCCTCTTCGTGATTGACTCCAAGCGCGAGGAGATTGCCGTCCGTGAGGCCAATCGCCTCCACATCCCGGTGGTCGCCCTCCTCGACACCAACTCCGACCCCGACGTCATCGACTACGGCATCCCCGCCAACGACGACGCCATCCGCTCCGTCGCCCTCATGACCGAGCTCGTCGCCGACGCCATCCTCGCCGGCACCGGCAAGGAGCAGATCACGGCCGAGGAGATGGCCGCTGGCGCCACCACCCCCGCCGTCGAGGCTGCCCCCGAGGCTCCGGCCGCCGAGTAGCACGGCTCCGTAAGCTTTAGGCACGAACGGTCGGGGCGTCGTCCGCAGCGGGCGGCGCCCCGCTACAATTGCAATGGCACAGAGCCCCGACCCGGGGCATCACGAGAGAGAGGCACACATGGCTCAGATTACCGCCGCGCTCGTCAAGCAGCTCCGCGAGATGACCGACTCCCCGATGATGGAGTGCAAGAAGGCCCTCGTCGAGGCCGACGGCGACATCGAGAAGGCCGTCGACGTCCTGCGCAAGATGGGCATGGCCAAGGCCGTCAAGAAGGCTGGCCGTGAGACCAACGAGGGCACCGTCGCGGCCTACGTCTCCGAGGACGGCAAGACCGCCGCACTCGTCGAGGTCACCTGCGAGACCGACTTCGTGGGCACCAACCCTAAGTTCACCGGCTTCGCCAAGAGCGTGGCCGCCGTGGTCGCCAAGGCAAACCCCGCCGACGTCGATGCCCTCAAGGTCGCCGAGTTCTCCGAGGGCGAGACCGTCGAGGCCGCGCTCACCGAGATGATTCACGTCATGGGCGAGAACATGAAGATCGCCCGCTTCGAGCGTCTCGCCGCCGACAACGGGGCCTTCGGCACCTACGTCCACGCCAACGGCAAGGTTGGCACCGTCGTCGAGTTCTCCTTCTCCAAGCCCGAGACCGCCGAGGCAGAGTCCTTCAAGACCTTCGCCCACGACTGCGCCATGCAGGCCGCTGCCATCCCCGGCACCATCTCCGCCCGTCGTGAGGACGTGCCCGCCGACGTCGTCGAGCACGAGCTCTCCATCTACAAGGCGCAGGCCGCCGAGTCCGGCAAGCCCGAGGCCATCCAGGAGAAGATCGCCCAGGGTCGCCTCAACAAGTTCTTCGCCGAGTCCGTCCTCTCCGAGCAGGCCTTCATCAAGGACGGCGACATCACCATTCGCCAGTACGCCGAGAAGGTCGGCAAGGAGCTTGGCGACAAGATCGAGGTCGTCGCCTTCAGGCGCATCACCTTCGGCGAGTAGGCCACAACACAGCTGGTCCTCAAGGGGTCGCGCCCGGCGCGGCCCCTTTTTCATGCCGTTCCGGGCGCTCCCCAGCCCGTCCATATGCCCTCTGGTAGAATCACCCGGAATGCAACCAAGCGGAAGGAAGCTCCTTGTCGGACTACAAGTACAAGCGCGTACTTCTCAAGCTCTCTGGCGAGGCCCTCATGGGCACGAACGGCTACGGCGTCGACCCGAAGGTCGTCGACCACCTTGCCAACGAGATCAAGGTAATCCACGACGACGGTGTCGAGATCGGCGTCGTCGTGGGCGGCGGGAACATCTTCCGCGGCGTCGCGGGCGCGGCGGGCGGCATGGACCGCGCCCAGGCCGACTACATGGGCATGCTCGCGACGGTCATGAACGCGCTCGCCCTGCAGGACAGCTTTGAGCGTCACGGCATGACCACGCGCGTCATGAGCGCCATCAAGATGGACGAGGTCTGCGAGCCCTACATCCGCCGTCGTGCCATCAAGCACCTCGAGAAGGGCTACATCGCCATCTTCGCCGCCGG
>UWSJ01000002.1 GCA_900549525.1 uncultured Coriobacteriaceae bacterium
TACGCACCCCCGGCCGCCGTGGCAAGGGGCGGGGGGCGCCTCCACAGGGCCTACATATTTCGAGCACCTGACCGACGACTTACGTGGGCCGTGCATATGAAAGGAGGCTCGAGCCATATGGGCCCGGGCCTCCCCTGTTGGCGGACTTGACCTGCTTCAGCACATCGCCGCTATGCCAGCAGCTCGCTCTTGGCAAACTCCGCCAGCTTGTCGTTGAGCGCCTGGGACTCCTCGCGCGTGGCCCCCTTGCTGAAGAGGTACGCCTTGATCTTGGGCTCGGTGCCGGACGGGCGGACGATGACCTTCACGCCCTCGCCCAGGCGATACTCAAGCACGTTGGACTTGGGCAGCAGCTGCTTGGGGCAGGAGCCGTCGCCGCCAACGACCGGCATCTCCACGTCGGTCTTGTAATCCACGAAGCCCTCGATCGGAAGACCGGCGATCTCTGTAGGCGGGTTCTCGCGCAGACCCGTCATGATGGCCGCCATCTTGTCGGCACCGGCGGCGCCCGGGAAGCTCACGTTCACCACGCCGTTGAGGTAATAGCCGTACTCCTTGTAGAGCGCCTCCATGGCCTCGTAAAGATCCATGCCGCGCTCGGCGTACCAGGCCGCCATCTCGCAGGTGAGCATGCTCGCCACGATGGCGTCCTTGTCGCGGGCGTGCAGGCCAACGAGGTAGCCGTAGCTCTCCTCGAAGCCCATGAGGAAGCGGTCGCCCGTGCTGGCCTCGACGAGCTGGTCCATCTGGCCGCCGATGTTCTTGAAGCCCGTGAGCACGCGACGAACCTCGAAGCCCTTGGCGCGGGCGATGGCATCGGGCATGACGGTGGAGACGATGGTGGTGACGACGACCTTGCGGCTCATGTCCTCGCCCGCCTCGGCCTTCATCTTGGTGAGCCAGTCGGTGAGCAGGATGCCCATCTCGTTGCCCGTGAGGAGCTTGTAGTCGCCGTCGTGCGGCACGGCCACGCCCATGCGGTCGGCGTCCGGGTCGGTCGCGAGCATGAGGTCGGGGTGCACCTTGTCGCAGAGCTCGAGGCCCTTCTCGAGCGCCTCGCGGAACTCGGGGTTGGGGTACGGGCACGTGGGGAAGTTGCCGTCGGGGTTGGCCTGCTCGGGAACCACCGTGACGTTGGTGATGCCCACGCGCTCGAGGATGCGGTGCATGCACTCCATGCCCGTGCCGTTAAGCGGGGTGTAGACAACCGAGAAGTCGGGGTTGGGCTTGGCTCCGATGGACTGGGAGGCCACCGCGTCGATGAAGCGGTCGAGCACCGCGTCGGGCGTCCACTCCACGAGGCCCTTCTCGAGCGCCTCGTCAAAGTCCATCTGCCTGACGCCGTGGAAGATGTCGGTCTTGTCGATGGTGGCCTGGATCTCGTCGGCTGCCTCGTTGGCGATCTGGCAGCCGTCGTCGCCGTAGACCTTGTAGCCGTTGTACTGCGCGGGGTTGTGCGAGGCCGTGACGCAGATGCCGGCCGAGCAGTGCAGGTCGCGCGTGGCGAACGACAGCGTGGGGACCGGCTCGATGCGCGGGTAGACGAACGACTTGATGCCGTTGGCCGCCAGCACGCCGGCAGCGGCCTTCACGAAGTCCTCGCCCTTGTTGCGCGAGTCGCGCGCGATGGCCACCGTGGGGCTGTCGTAATGGGCGTTGAGGTAGGTGGCGAGGCCCTGGGAGGCCTGGGCCACCGTGTAGACGTTCATGCGGTTGGTACCCACGCCGAGGGTGCCGCGCAGGCCGGCCGTACCGAAGGCGAGGCTACGGTAGAAGGCGTCCGAGAGCTTCTCCTCGTCGGCGTCGGCCATGAGGGCGTCGAGCTCCTCGAGCAGGTAGGGCTCGGTGACGTTTTCCTTCCACGTCTGGGCAATGTCGCGAATCTTGTCGTCCATGTCTCCCCCTCATCGGGCGGCTTGGCGCCGCTTCGGACTGATAGCGAAGCGGCCGCCCCAGGATGCCCCGAGACGGCCGCATAGGTAGCCTTATTTTACTTCGTTCCGCACACCGTTCTACTGCCAGCCGGCTATCGCCTGGGCCGTGGGATTCTGGTGGACGGTAAGCGGCTCGGTGGCGTTGGCCGACACCGTGACCGTGTAGGTCACCGTCATGGTCTCGCCGGCGTTGAGGTTGCCCATGGCACGCTGAAGCGTGTGCCCGTCGACCGCGTGCTGGCTAAACGAGAGGCCCCCGCCCTTGTCGCTCGAGGCCGAGACGTCCGAGACCGTGCCCCCGGCGGGGTTCGTGATGGAGAGGATGAAGACGGCGTCCCCAACGCCGCGCTTCTTCGTGGAGTAGCCGCTCACGTACTGCGGGATATTCGAGAGCTCGCCGCCACCGAGGTTGTTCTTGATCGTGGTGGTCACCTGATAGGTCGTGGTGCCGTCGGCGTTCTTGACCCCCTGGCCCACCTGGTTGTTGATGGAGATGTACCAGCCCATCTTTGAGTAGCTGCGGTCGTTGTAGTAGACGCCAACCTGCGGCTTGGCCTCGTCCGTATCGGGAATGGAGCCGCTCACGTTCATGGACGAAAAGGCGCTGTTGAGCGCGTCGTCGGCAAACCACACGTGGAAGTTGCCGGCAGAGCCGTTGTCCTTCACGAACTGCAGGAGGTCGGTCATGTTCACTTTGCCGAGGCTGCCCATCATGCCGGAGAAGACCTGGCTGGCAACCCCCGCGAAGAACGCGTCCTGCTGGTCGACGGGGAGCTTCCAGTACGTGTCATGCATGAGGGCCTTGCCGACGTTGTCGCCGTTGAGGCTCATGCCGCCGGCCTCCACCGTCTGCCCCGTCAGCTTCATCATGTTCTGCAGGAAGACGGGGCTGACGCCGATGACGCCCGTGATCGTGGTGCCGGGGTGGCCCGCCTCGTAGGCGCGCTTCCAGACGTCCGCCGCACGAGTGAAGTCGGGGGAGAAGCTCGCGTCGCCGACGCTGCCGGCGCTGGAGAGGCTACCCCAGTCGTAGGCGTCGACCTCCTCCTGGGTCACGCCGAGGGCCGACGTGTCGAAGCCGCCCATCACCGAGTAGATGGACGAGAAGTCCCCGACGCTCATCTTGCCGTCGGTGACGGTGATGAGGCCCATGGAGCCGGGGTAGCCGCCGGTGGCGCGGATCTCGGAAGTGTTCTGGGCGGTCACGAGGTAGGTGGCCGTCTGCCCGTTGGCGCCGAAGAGCTGCGGGACGTAGGGGGCCACGGCCTCGGCGGCGGTCACGCCCGCGTCGACGGAGGAGAACTTGTCCTGCGCCTTGGTCAGCACGTCGTTGAGCTTGCCGATGTGCGCCTTGGGAAGAGCCTGGAGCTCCTGGTTTGCCTGGTGGATCGACGGCGCGCTGGTCTGGAGGGCGTCGACGGCCGTCTGCATGGTGGCGACGTCGATGCTGCCGTCGTCGCCGATGAGGTCCTCGAAGTTCACCTGCGAGAGGCCCTTGCCCAGCGGCACCAGGCCCTCGGAGGCGAGCGTGTCGACCGTGGTGGTGAGGCTCTGGACGGTCTTGACGTCCTCGCCGTAGACCGGGATGTGGGAGGCGACATTCCAGAGCGTGGTGTGGGTGGTCACCTTCATGCGCGACGCCGCGGCGGCCGCGTCGTTCATGGCGGAGGCGACCTTCGTGCCATCACCGTCCTTGACCGCCTGCTTGAGCGCGTCGGACACGCCGAGCACCTTCTGGGCATCGGCCTGGACGGACTTCACGTCCCGGTACATCCTGTAGCCGCAGAAGCCACCGACGCCGCCGAGCACGACCAGGATGGCAAAGAACGCGATAAGGAACCGCTTGAGCCCACGATGGCGATGCACGCGCTTGCCGGGCTTGGGCCCCTTGTGCGAGCGCTTCACGCGCTCCACCTCGTCGAGACGCGAGGCCGCGCTCGGGCGTTCGTCATAGCGCGAGGAGGGCGCAGCCGCGCGTCCTGCCCTGCCATTGTCAGAACGGGCATGCCTGCGCCCGCCCGTCGACCCGTCCCCGCCTGCCATGTGACTAGCCATGCTTCTCGCCTTTCGGTTTCGACACAGATAGGTCAATGATAGCCGAGGCCCTCATGGAGCGGCCCCTCGCAGCCGACACGACACAGACAAACCTTCGGAGCCATTCCACCAGCCCCGCCCCAGATTCGCCCCAGACTCGCTCTAGACACTCACCGCGCGCTGCGACACAAGAATCCCCTGGCAAAGCTCACGAGCGACCATGCCGTCTCGTCGCGCAGGACGAGGGCACACGCGACGTCAACCGCCGAATACACTGCGAGCCCTACGAGCGCCACGTATGCCCCCCCGCCCGCCAGGGCTCCCGTCACAAGTAGCGACGCCACGACGGCGACGGCATTTGACACGAGTGGCCCGGCCACGTCGCGCACGCGGACGAACTCCCGCAGCACGTCGCGCGAGCACCATCCCTGGATCACGAGAATCAGCAGCTCGGAGGCAAGGATGGAGACGGACGCCCCCAGCGCGCCAAGAGTGGGATCGAGCAGCAGGTTGAGAACCACGCTCACCGGAACACCAGAGAGATTGGCGAACGCGAGCTGGCGCTCGCGGCCGAGCGGTGTCAGGATGCACAGACCGAAGAAGTAGCTCATGCACGAGGCAAGGTTCACGAGGCCGATGATGCGCAGCGGCGCTGCCGCCTCGACGAAGTCCCGGCCGGACACGAGCAGCACGACCGGCTCGGAGAAGACGAGCAGGTATCCCGCGATGGCACAACACACGTTGATGGAGATGCCGAAGCCGCGCCTCAGCAGCGCGCGAAACGCCTCGCGGTCTCCGCTCGCGAGGTGATACGAAAGCCGTGGGATCATGACGCCGAGCACCGCGTTGAGCACCTGGAACATGACGCCCTTGAGCTTGGTCGCAAGCTGGTAGAGCCCCACCTGGTAGTTACCGGCGGATAGCATCCCCAAGAGCGTGCTGTCAAACGAAAGGTAGACGGCCGAAGCCACAGACTGGATGCCGAAGGCAGACAGCGAGCGCACATGGCGCCGCAGGTTGAGCTTTCCCGGGCTCCTAAGATCGACGAGCTTGTGGAGCCGCAGGAGGTTAAGCACGTTGTTGGCGCACATGACCAGCGCGAGAATTGCACCATAGACCAGGTAGTCGTCCGGGTTGCGCACGAACAGAAACGTCGCGACGAGCGAGATGAGCTTGCAGACCATGCCGCGCTTGGTGATGTAGGAGTACTGCTCGATGCCCTGGTAAAACCACTCCACACCGTAGGAGAGCAGCAGCGTGCCGAGCAAGAACATCCACATGAGCGGCGCGAGAGCCCGGAACTGCGGCACGTACAGGATGGAGACCGCAAACAGCCCGAGCACGACGGTGGTGGAGATGGTGATGATGGCGAGCAGCTCGCGAACGACCCTTGCCAGCTCCCGTGGGTTATCGCGGGCATTCGCGCACTCGCGCACACCGTACACGTTGATACCGACGAGGCACAGGGCCGACAGCCATGACGAGACGCTCTGCGCGAACGACACGTCGCCATACCCCTCGACTGTGAGAACGCGCGTGACGTAGGGAATTGTGATAACGCTCGCCAGCATGTTGGATGCCGTGAGCAACGTGTTCATGACTGCGTTGAACTTGACGGAGTGGATTTGGAAATCCCTTTGGCCCTCGTCTCGCGTCATCGTCCCCCCTCGCGCACCTGCGCCAATACTATTAATTGACATTGTACCGTGAGATAAACACCTGTTGATTTGCCCTCTGCAGTAGGTTAGCCCGAGCATCGCTGTTGAAGGAGCAATAATTTCAAGCGGTCATATGACTCACGCTATTGTCCCATTGCTAAACAGCGAGCCTCGGTGGCGGCCTTCACGGGGCGCCACCAGGCCTCGTGGTCGCGGTACCAGGCGATGGTCGCGTCCAGCCCGCTCGCGAAGTCCGTGTGGATGGGCTCCCAACCGAGCTCGCGATGTAACTTGCCCCAGTCGATGGCGTAGCGACGGTCATGGCCGGGCCGGTCGCGCACCCAGTCGAAGTCGTCGGCAGGACGGCCCATGAGCTCGAGGATGGCATGGAGCACATCATTGTTGGAGCGTTCGCCGTCGGCCCCTACGAGGTACGTCTCGCCGACGCGGCCGCGCGTGAGGACCTCCCACACGGCGCGGGAGTGGTCCTCGACGTGGATCCAGTCGCGTACGTTCTTGCCGTCGCCGTAGAGCTTGGGGCGCACGCCGTCGAGGATGCCCGTGATCTGGCGGGGGATGAACTTCTCAACGTGCTGGAAGGGGCCGTAGTTGTTGGAGCAGTTGGAGATGGTGGCTCGGACGCCGTAGGTGCGGTGCCAGGCGCGCACGAGCATGTCCGAGCTCGCCTTCGTGGAGGAGTACGGCGAACTCGGGCGATACGGGCTCTCCTCGGTGAAGCGCGCCGGGTCGTCGAGGGCAAGGTCTCCGTAGACCTCGTCGGTGCTCACGTGGTGGTAGCGCGCGTCGAACTTCCGGCAGGCCTCGAGCAGCCGATAGGTGCCCTCCACGTTCGTGCGCAGGAACGGCTCCGGGTCGGCGATGGAGTTGTCGTTGTGACTCTCTGCGGCAAAGTGCACGATCGCGTCGTGACCAGGGACGACGCGATCGAGCAGTTCAGCATCGCAAATGTCGCCCACAACGAGCTCGACACAGCTCGTCGGAAGTCTCTCGAGATTCTCGCGCCTGCCCGCGTACGTGAGCTTGTCGAGCACCGTCACGTGCATGCCCGGGTGCTCGCGGACGACATAGCGCACGAAGTTGCTGCCGATGAAGCCACAGCCGCCGGTGACGATGATGCTGGTGGGCTCGAACGCGGCGTCGCTCACGGGCAGCTCCCCTAAATTGCTCTTTGGCCTTCAATCTTCGCCCGATCCCACCCGGAGGGCAGACAACGGTCTTATTCAGATTCTATTTTCACATCCCTGTCGAGGGAGAACATACTCATTTTGGGGCCGTACACGGCTCTGATCGTGAGGCTCACTTGCCGGCGCCTCACGTCAATTGCGTTATTATGGTATATTGAGTTTCATGGAATGTCTTCAGTCTTCCCAAGTTGTACCGCACGTTTTAGGCACCAGCTCCCCCATGAAGGCATCCCGCTCCGGCTGAATCAGTCGATGTCTTCGAATAACACGATTTTGAGCCTGTCAATGAAGACCTCATCACCGCATTGTCAATTACGCTGGAAATGTTGAAATAGGGCTAGTTTACGAAAGCGCTCCTGCTCTAGAATCTTGAGTAGCGACACGATTGGTTCAGCGGAAACGGGAACCGCAATGAAGTGTCTAGAGCATGTTCTGGCGCCCGCCGTATGCCACACTTCGACGACGGGGTGGCCAACCTCCAGGGGTTCGAGTGCACACTGGCAGGAGTGCTGGAGAACCTGGGCATAGACGCCGAGGCTGACCAGCACTGCACCGATGAGAGGCAACAGGGGACACAGCTGCAGGGAGAAGGGACTTGGAGCCTGCATCGGTGGGATTACGGTGCGCATCAACAAGCTCTGGGCCAACGGCTTCTCCCCCAAATAAATCGTAGAAGCTTGACCAGAGAGTCGCCCGTTCGCTCGTCGCGACCATGACCTAGATGAACATAACCGGTGCCAGCGCCAGGAAGGCAGCAGAAGAACGGGCACCGCAGGCATGTCGAAAGGCCACGCGAGTGCAATCGTCGCCACGCTGATGCCAAGACCGACAAACTGCTCCTCCCCGGAGCCCGGGAGCCCTCGAGTTACTTTACCTGTGGCAGGATGCCTCCTGCGAAAGCTCCGAAGAGAGGACCGAATTCCCTGACGCCGCCGTGGTCGGCTACAGTTCAGTTGGCTAGTGCCACGCTCTCGCGTTTGGTGTCCTCGCATCGAGCCCAACAGTACCGGCTCGCGTTCCTGCGGCGTATCCGAAAGAAAAGTAATCGCAGCTTTAGGCTCGCTAACTTCGGCGCCTACACCCACCTGGACGGAACGGTGTCGGAGGTCTTCCAGAGAGCCACCTAGCAGCAGCACAGCACACCTGATTTGCGACCGTCACCATAAGATGCGGTCACACGTGTTTCGATGTCTCATCATACGCGACATTGCCCCCATCTCCAGGAGCCAGCACATAAACGATCTCCAGAAACGTCAGTCGGACGATAAAGCGCTGCTGTGAGGCCATCCAAGCCTTACACCTACATCTTCTCACCAGGCCACATACTCGGCACGCTGACGCCGAACAAGGACGACGCAAGATTCCCGCAGTTACGTTTCTCTTAGATACAAAATAGCGAGACTCGAAGGGGAGACCCACGAGCCACCTTCTCCAGAAGCGGAGAAGGCGCCTATTGCGAAACCCGCCGTGGGCCCAGACTTGACTTACCGAATAATGAAAACGCTTGAGATGAGAAGAGAGCCCTAAAGCCGCACACCTCCCATTGAAGTCATTACAACGTCTTTAACATACTACGAGCACAGAAAGACTATTCTTACCAAACGAATACCAAAAAGTGAATAGATTGCTATTTTAATAATATGATATTATATATAATAATATAGACATTCAGTCATAATTAGATCATTCTTATTTAAAGCTGTTACGACGAAGCAGGCTAATCAAGTATTCTGAAAAACGGAAAAGAACGCAATAAATCGTTAGAAGATTATATCTCTTTTCTGTCATTAAAATGATAATAAGACGTCTGTGGATTTTAAGCTGTCTTATGGCAGAATCGTGCAAACTGTCAGCATATGATGAGCTTCGATCAAGGAAGGAACGCAAATCACGCAAATTTCTTCTGTGGGTTGAGCAAAGCGCGATTTCGTTTGAAAGCTGAGAGAGCAACAGTGAGTCAAACTCGTCCTTGCTCTGCAGCATATGCCATTTGATAAGAAAAGGCCTCAAGACTTCATGGACATATAGCAAGTTATCAACTTTGGAAATACTGTAGCCTCCTTTTGTGATGCCATTATTATTAATTCTATAATAATAAAGAACTTCGTCTAGGGCATAAAGGGATGCCACCTCATTAACAACAAGTGCGCAATGTAACTTATCTTCACCATATATTAGGTGTTTATCTAATAGAGGTATCCTAGAGGAAATAGTTGTTTTAATCGCATAGGTATATATATGATTCATATGTTCACTCACTAGCAATAATCTTCTTACATCATTGAGTGAACAATCGCTTCCTTGGTCGAACCAGTAAAATGAAGTACAAGAATCACGCCTAAAGTCAGCATGCTCTGAAGAGCGATAAATGATTAGGTCAGAGTCTGAAGAATCAACTGTCCCTTTAATCTTTTCGAGAGCATCAGCTCTCAAGCGATCGTCGGCGTCAAGAAAAATAGTATAGAAGCCTCGAGCTCTATATGCTCCCGAAATGCGAGCTCCATAGGTGCCCCTGTTCTCCTGCTCAATCAAAGTGACACAGGGCGCTGCCTCGCGCGCTATCTCTCGACAAAGACTACTTGTAGCTTCGTCCGATCCATCATTAACAATAATGATTTCAAAGTCACGCAAGCTTTGCTCCATAATGGAGTCCAAAGCACCGATTAAATAAGAGTGATTGCAATTATATACAGGAATTACTATTGAGAAAAATGGGTTAGTAGGCGCAGGTAAGTCAAAGGGTTTTTCGAAAAGATGTCTGGTGGAAGATGAATTTGATTTCGAGACGGCATGTCCAGCACAAGTCTCTTCCCGGCCGGTCTCCACTGAGGTGCTATCGGTCCTTGAAGTGATTCCCAGCGCCAAAGGAAGCATGAGATGAAACAAGGAGAAATCCATTGTATCGACCAACGAACATATATAAAAGATAGAAAAGGAGCAGTAGAGCGTTCTGTTTACAACATGCCCCCCTCTATTATTGACAATAATATGAGATGATACGTAAGCATATATGATGATAAAGAGTAGCCCCGCAATATACCCACCATGAAACATAACATTTAATAAGTAATTATGTGGATGATTTACTGCAAGATAGTTTAAATGATTACCAAGTTCGAAAAAGAAACTCTGGTCGACAGAACTTGGCTGAACTCCATGCCCAAATAGTGGATTGATGTTGATTGCACCAAGGGCAGCCTTCCAGAGAAGCGTTCTTCCTGAAAGCGTAATATCTTTATGCAAGTAATTGACAACTAAAGGCTCCGCCATCGGAAGAAGAATCCCACCAATAAGAAGCACGTTGATGAGTAGAAAAACAGCGGACGCATATATGAGATGGGTTTCTTTTCCCGCCCTTCCCCTCCTTGAGACTACCTGCCAGAAGACGGGCCACATTATTAGTGAGAGGAGAGCGCCCACCGACCAGGTTACAAGCACATGAAGAGTTGCAATCATATATATAGACCATGATCGAATTCCTGTCTGGCCCAAGGTTATCTCATCATATAAAAATGCTACCATTACCCAAGGCAGTAGAAAGTAGGACCATCGGTTATCGATGCCTAGAAAAGGATACTCCCAGGATATCACTTGCAGTTTGATGAGTATTATACTAATGATATTTACTACTATGAACACGGAAAGAACAGTCCGAATCTGTCGAAGAAAACTGCTTAGAATATCTTCGTCTATTACCAGTTCACCAAGCATGACCATCGCAACCATTGAAATGGCTGGGCCCGAATATCTCGATAATGACCCATTTTCAACAACTGTAGATATTAGAATCCATGCTTGAAGTACCATCACAAGACCTGTAAGCAATGAACACTTTCTTCGTTTTACAATATACAAAGTGATAATAACTGCTGCAGAGATTAGCTTCAGGCCTGCATACAGTTTATCTCCCGCAGCGAATTGTTCTGTCTTGAACATCTGAGGTTCGACAAATGGAATCAGAAGCAATATGAAAATGATGTTGTCTGGGACGCAAATTACCTTAGACCTATTTTTGAGAGATGAGATGATTTTCATTAAGCTCCAATGATAAAAAGGCAAACGATAGGAACCTATCGTTATTTTACTTCTCTTATTAGTTCATTAATTAGCTGATCGGATTGAGGGGATACGAACTTTCGCGCAAACAACACTTTGGGATCATCCAGCTTTTCCTTGTCATCAAGAGTCAGAGCTTTGGGAGCATGATCCCTACGGGCTTGCCACTCCCACTCTATGAATCGAAGAGAGCCAAGCGAGGAGAGCGTGCCTTCGAACTTTGTTCCTGTTATCTCCGTTGGAATGAAAAGCTCGTCACAACAATACGTAAACTTCCAATCCTTCAATATCTTTTGCTTCCTGCACACGAGGTATTCGGCAAGTTCCTGGGTGATACTCGCCCATTCCCACGCTGCGTGGACCTCCCGATCTTTAAACCGACGAATTCCAACGGCGCGCTGTAGATAGCAGAAGGCGAACTCCAGGTATTTCCAAAGATTCCGCTTCCGTCCTATAAGGGAATCCTGCAGAAAGTGGTACTGCTCAAAGCGCATCCGATAACGTGAGGTTCCCTCGTAGTCAACTGGCGTAAAAAAGTTCTCACCAGCATGGTCTTCGAAGAACTTATAGATATAGGCTTGGGACTTTACTGGTAAATCGAGCCCGGACATAAGGTGATAGTAGTCATGAGGCCCATCATTAACCGCAGCTTCAAATAGCAGCATTTCCGCCTGGATAATCGAATACCCACCCCAAGCAAGACGCAGCCTATCTGTTAAGACGATATGCGCTTGCTTGGCTGCAGCCATGAGCTGCCTCGTATCAACATCCTTCCACTTCTTGTCCAGGTGCAGATAGATGTCATTGCGCGGATAATCTAGTGCCGATATTAGATTCTGTAGCTCATGCCAATGCCCGTGGGCAAGAATGAGATATGCATGACGTCCTTTAGACATGCTTTTGTCCCTACTGTATTGGCCTGCCGACTCAAGCACAGCTGATGTAATCTGTTCTCATCGCAAGGAGCCATTTCTCCCTTTAAGGTGACTGCCATAGCCGTTTATCATCAAGTCGTACAACCGGGGAGCAAGCGCAAATATGGACAATCTAATCCTCTGGGCAAAAGGTGCTGATGCATCTCTTGCCACCCTCTTCCATTTGAGCCGCGCTAAATCCTGACCCTTCTTCAGGAGAGTCAGCGCACCAGCTTTGTCATCTTGCACACGCATGAGAATCGGCCGCATGCGTGCGTATACGAGCATCTCTCGATACCAATACGCTGCCTGTACATCATCCGAATCAATCTCTGGAAGTGGATTGACGCGTTCGAGGGCGGCAACGTAGTCACTGGCCTGTTTGATACTAACCGCCTTCTTCTTTGTGATCGCCCCTTGCCTCATAACATAGGCGTAGTACTCGCCTCGTATCTCGACAATGCTGCAAGCGCCAAGAAGAAACGTTTTGATGGCCGAAAGGTCCTCATAATAGGCACCTACGGGAAACGGTGCTTTTCCGAGAAGGGTTCGGGGAAATAGCTTGCCCCACGCGCTCTCTGTCACACGATCATAGAGCATGGTACGGTACGCTTCTTTGCGACTCAGCACTATGGGCTTCTCCGAGGGCCTACTCCACTCAACCAGTTTGTCTACGCTGCTCTCATCGACAACCCGCCTCATGGGAGTCCCAACGACCAGCGCCTCCCCCTCCGACTCCTCTTCTCCCTGCATAAGTGCACTCAGGTAGTAGGGTGAAACAAAGTCGTCCCCGTCGACAAAAGTGACATACTCGCCCTTCGCACGCTCAACGCCAAAGTTACGAGCGTCAGAAAGCCCGCCATTTACCTTGTGGAACACTCGAACACGTGGATGCCCGGCATAGGCATCGAGCAACTCACCGGTGCCGTCAGTCGATCCGTCGTCGACGAGCAGAAGTTCGCTGTCTTCGTACTCTTGCTCTAAGAGGCTCGAAACACAGTACTCGACGCAGTCTCGTACGTTGTAGAAGGGGACAATAACTGAGACTCTTGGCACCTCCACGCTAGAAGCTCTTTTCATACTTCCTCCCCAAGAACTTTGCGGCTAGGAAACCAGAGCCCTTCTTTACCCAGTCGACCGGCTCGGGGCTTACCACGGGTAGCTCCGCAGGCTCAATCCCCTTGACCTTAAGCCAAGGGTCGAGCAGGCGCTCCGAGACTCGCCCGGGATAGCGCGCCCCAAAGGCATCGTATGAAGCGGGATCGAGTCTCCTCGTTAGCTCCTCGAGGATGGGAAACAGCCAGCTGCAGTACTCGTCCAGCAGATCGGAGCGCATCACAAACATATTGAAGATGTGGGCGCTTCGAGATCTCATCAGCTCGTCCCACGCCTCGAGATGCTCAGGCGAGAGGTCGCCAAGAACCTCACGACACAGGTCGAACTGATGCCCGTCGAACGTGTGGGCGTAATGGTCGTAGACCGTCTCGATGTAGTAGTTCCGACGCTTCGCCACGACCACACCTGTTTTGCTCGCGGCATCAACAAGCTCACAACCGGTGGCCACCCGATCAAACGGATCGTGCGCTCGACGACGCGCCGTATCAGGGCTTCCGAGCAAACGACGATAGTGGACAATCCCCTTGTAATCAGCCTGGTAGTTCTTCCAGAGCCACCAAAGGGCTGTGAGTTCGGAATAGGAACCGTTCTTCTCGGAGATAGAATCTCCTTCGTTGTCTTTCTGGAAGCCCAAGTCAACTTCAGGATGGAGCACAGCCCCAACCTGTATGGGCAGATAGGTCGGACCGGCAGGCATGCGATAAGGCTTATGCGCAGCGACCGCCACAACAATCGAAGGCCTGTCGCTCACTGCCCCGTCCTTCCAAAGATGGCCTTGAACGTACGCGCGAAGATGCGGGCATCGAGCCCGAAACATGCGTGACGCACGTAAAAGAGCTCGAGCTGCTGACGCTCTCCGCTCTCCCACGTCGCATCATTGCGCGCTGTTACCTGCCACCACCCGGTAATCCCGGGCTTGCACGACAGGAACTCGTCGCGGGCATTGGCGAACTGCCACGTCTCCGCCTCGGTTACCGGACGGGGCCCAATCACCGAGAGCTCCCCAATCAGAACGTTGAGGAACTGCGGTAGCTCGTCGAGCGAGGTCTTGCGTAGGATGCGACCCACATGCGTGATTCGGGGGTCGTCGTCAAGCTTCTGTTCCAGCGTCCACTGCCTCATCTGCGCTTCATTAAGGTAGCGCTCCGGATTTTCGTGCGCATCCGGATACATGGACCGAATCTTAAGGATGTGAATGTGTCGTCCGTCCTTGCCGATGCGCTCTTGCACAAAGATGGGTGGTCCTGGACTCTCGATGGCAACGGCGGCACAGGCAAGGCACACCGGTATCGCCGCGATGGCCGTCGCAAACAGAGAGAAGGCTATGTCGAAGGTACGCTTGATGGCCTTGTAGCCTGCGCCGCCGGGCTTCGGGAGCGAGGGGTCGAACACCGGCGCCTCCGCCCGAAAGGTAACCTCCGGGTGCTCACAGGCAAACGCCATGTCATCCCATTCAGCGGGCCACGTTACATGGTGAGGAATAGTGGCGGTATCATGCGGCGGAATTGTCTGAGGGCTCGATTGAGCATCAGTCTTAAAGGTAGTCTCGCATTCCATTAGAGTCCCAACTACACCCAGACAAGAGAGTCGATATCTGTGGTGCTTAAAGAGCGACAGTCGAAGTCGACCAATGCCTGTCCCGCGCCATCCATGGCCCTCCTGCACCCCCAGCATCTACAGACGCGGCTTGATAATCAGCCGCCCCGCCCGTCATTCCTCCAGTTACTTATGGCTCTTACTAATTTAATAATAGCTGTAGAGCTTTTCATCACATACCCCCCCCCCGAACACTACGCAACCCGAACTCATCAAATTGTCATTTTCTTCCCTGGTACGACAAACCCAGGGGCAGAGGCACACGCCGTTGCCAAACCGCCGGGCAGCTACCACACCCGCTCGCACACCGCCACGACCAGCTTGCCGCTCGTGGCGATGCCCCAGCGCACGCGCCCCGTGGCCTCAATGGGAAGCTCGCCCATGTCGTGGCCTCTCTCGGCAATCTGTTTAAGTTCAGCGCGAGCAAGGTTACCCAGCTTCTCATCCGTGGCGTCACTGGCATACTTCAGCTCCACCGTGACAAGGGGGCGCTCGCCGTAGGGGAACGGCGACGCCACGGGCTCAACGCGAATGTCCGGCCTGCCCATGCCGTGCTCGCGGCTGGACTCCGGTTCTCCGTAGCCAGGCATCCCGAACAACAGGCCGAGCAGGAGCATATGGGCGCCGTCCTCGTTCGTGAGGTCAAACGAGCTGGCGGAGTCACGGAAGATGCGGGACAGCTCGTCGCTCGCCAGCACGCCGTCTCCTGTGGAGATCGCCCGATGCAGGGCGACAAGCCGGCTCGAGCTCCCGGCAACCGTGGCAAAGCGCTCGACAATGTTCGATCGGTAGAGCTCGGCAACCTCGTTGTTGGGGATGCGCAGGCGGCGCGGGGCCCGCGTGTTGTTGGGCAGCGAGACATCCTCGGTCGTGAGGTAGCCCGCCAGGTAAAGCATGCTCCAAACCGCCTCACGGCGGATGCCGATGTCGGGGAACACGACGGAGAGGTCCAGCGGCTCAACGACAGTCCCCTTGGGCTCCAGCAGCCGATAGACTTCCTCAAGCGTCCCCTGGTCGGCATGGCGGAGCAGGTCACCCACCACGCTGTTGCTCGATGTGTTTCCCCAGTAGACGTCCGGGGAACAGCCGCAGTCAAAGTAATTCAGAACGCTCCATGGGTTGTAGACGTCTGACGTTCCAAAGCGGTAGCCGTCGTACCAATCCCGAGCCACTTCCATGCAGCCATCATGACCAAGATAGCCGGCTAGCGCCGACACCTCCTCGTCCGCGAAACCAAACCACTCGTCAAACTTGGAGTCAAGCGCAGTGTTAACCACAAGCTTGTTGAGGTCGGAGAAGATGCTCTCCTTGCTGATGCGCTGCACACCGGTGAGGCAGGCAAGCTCCAGCGCCTCTCCCTTATGTAGCCAGCGCGCTCCCGCAGCTTTTCGAGAACCGTGGCATCAATGGGCTCGCTGCGCCACTTGCACGCTCCCAGAAGAAGCGAACAGTCATCGCCCACTCCGGAAATGACAACGTCAACTTCCTCAGTCTGCCCCCCTCGCTGGACTGCCCCACCATGAGCCAGCTTCATGCATCGCAAACGCGATTCTCTTCTGGAGCAGATGAGCGCTTGGCTCAATCGAGAGAAGGGCGTTTGGGCTCAGCACCTTGTTCTCGATGTTCCAGGCGGTATCGCGCGCCGCGTCAAGCCGGTCAAGATACAGGGGGACTCCGCCTGCGAGGCCATAGAGCTCCATCGCCAGGATAGGGTCCCTTGCATCAAGCAGCCTTGCTGCGTCGATATAATCGAAAGGCTTGAGGTCAATCTGCCCGGTACGCCTGCCGTAGAGGGGGCTTTTCTCCCCCAGCACCTGATGCTCCATAGGGCTCGGGGACGGACGCTGGAGTTGGCAGCCGATGCCTTGCAAGGCGGTTCAGCAGAATCTTGCAACTTATACTTTTTTCGATTTAGTATAAGTTGAGAGTGCGGAATCTGGACAGAATGCGTACTCTTTTCCAAATAGTATAAGTTTGCCAGACTCGCTGACGGACCAAGGGGCGCGTCATGCCATATCAGACTCTTGGAAAGCTCTTCTATTCCGACGCCTCAAACGAGAGGTTCACACGCAACAAGGAGCTCGCCGAGGCGCGGCTCAATGCGGAGTCGACCTTCAGGACTGGCTTTATGACTGATGCTGGCGAGCTCTTTCTTGCCATGCCCCGAGACCTGTCCCTTGCCTACGAGCACGTCATGGAGAAGGAGCGCAGCATCGCCCTCCTCCAGGCACGACTCCCCCCTATCGCCCGCGGAGCCCTCGTCCGGAGCCTCGTCGTCGAAGAGGTCGTCTCCACGAACGGTCTCGAGGGCGTTCACAGCACCCGAAGGCAGATCAGCGACCTGCTTGACATGACCCCCTCCTCCGCACAGGACATCGAAAGGAAGCGATTCCGCGAGCTAGCTCACCTGTACCTTGAGCTCAGCGACGCGAACCACATCATCCCCCGCACGCCCGAAGACATCCGGAAGGTGTACGACCGCATCATGGAGGGGGAGGACCTTGGAGACGACGCCCCGGACGGCAGGCTGTTTCGCAGGGGCGGAGTCGAGATAATCGGCAGCGGGGGCAAGGTGCTTCACGAAGGGCTCGAGCCCGAGCCCGCCATCATCGACGCGATGACGCACATGCTCGAGATTGCCAATTCCGACGCCGTGCCATCGCTCTACGGGGCCATCCTCTCGCACTACCTGTTCGAGTATGCGCACCCCTTCTACGACGGAAACGGCCGGATCGGGCGCTATCTGCTCGCGCTCTTTTTGACCAAGCCGCTCTCCGTCCTTTCCGCGCTTTCGCTGTCCCGCTCCATTGCCGAGAGCAAGACGGCGTACTACCGTGCCTTCCGCGACAGCGAGACCAAGCTCAACCATGGGGAGCTGACGGCGTTCGTCATTTCCATTCTGGACTACCTCTCGAAGTCTCAGGACAGAATCATCGAGGGCCTAACTTTGGGAAGGACTCGGCTAGACGCAGTCAACCGAGCCTTTGACGACGCGGATGCCATAAGCGAGCTACCCCGCAGGGAGAAGGACGTCCTGAATGTGCTAGCGCAGTACCGGCTTTTCGGAGCCTTTCCAGACGTTTCCGCTGACGTCATGGGAGACTGTCTCGGAGTCGGCGAGCAGATGGCCAGAAAGCACCTCCGCAGGCTTGAGGACAAGTCTCTCGTTACCGTAGCGTCCAAGAGACCGCTGCGCTTTGTTCTCTCCCCTGCGGCTGAGGCTGAGCTGGGCATAGCCCCGTAGCAGCGCGTGGACCCTACGCCAACGCAGCGTTGAACCACTTTGTGATGGTCATGGGGTGCGTGATGGCGGTGCCGGAGACGACCGCCCAGGCACCCGCGTCGAGGGCGGCGCGGGCGTCCTCGGGGGTGTGGACGCGGCCCTCTCTCATGCGAAGTCGCATAATGCCGATATACGCAAGAACCCCGGGGTATCACGATATTTCGCGTGAGTGACCTTCCGGGGCTTTCGCCACGTATAATACCCTCCCATGGACACGAATTTCAAGACTGCGGACATATCCAGGCTCAGCGCCTGGTTCTCGGGGCCGAGGATGGCCCGCTACGCGGCGGCGCCTGACCCGGCAGCCCTCTATGTGTGGGACGAGAGGCTCTCCAAGGCGTACCTCGAGGACGTTTCCCACGTCGAGGTTCTCCTTCGTAACTTCGTCTCCGAGAGGCTCGCGGCGGACTGCGAGCGCGCCACGGGCGACCGGCGTTGGTTCGACCACCCCGTGCGCTACAACCTGCGGGCCGAGTTCGCGCGCTCGCTCGAGCGGGCGGAGTCGAGACTCGCGCGGGAGGGCAAGGAGGCCACCTACGACAGGGTCGTGGCGGCCCTGTCGTTCGACGTGTGGCGTTTCCTGCTCGTGAGCCGCCTCGAGCCCACGGTCTGGCGAGCCCTGCGCTCCGAGGCCAACGGCGGCATGCCCAACTACCCTGGGTGCCGCAGGGCGGGGTTCGAGTCCCGGGTGGTTACCATCTACAACCTGCGCAACCGTTGCTCGCATCAGGAGCACCTCGTCCTGGATGACATTGGCGAGGAGTCGCGCAGGCTCGACGAGTGCTCGGGCGCGATACGGTGGATCGCCTCCGCCATAGACCCCGAGGCCGCGGAGTGGATTCTCGCGAACTCGCGCGTGGCGGAGATTCGGGCGAGCCGTCCCGCATAGCTGATCCTACTCCATCGCGGCCTTGAACCACTTTGTGATGGTCATGGGGTGCGTGATGGCGGTGCCGGAGACGACCGCCCAGGCACCCGCGTCGAGGGCGGCGCGGGCGTCCTCGGGGGTGTGGACGCGGCCCTCGCAGATGACGGGCATGCCGGGGAACTCCTCGGCCGCCTGACGCAGGAGCGGCAGGTTGGGGCCGTCGGCCAGGCCGGTGTTGATCACGTTGGTGCCGTGCGAGAGCGTGGTGGAGCACACGTCACACCCCGCCGCGAAGCCGCGGCGGATGTCCTCGATGCCCGCGCAGTCGGCCATGAGCAGGGCGTCAGTGCGCTCGCGGAAGGCGGCGACGGTCTCCTCGAAGGTACGGCCGTCCGGACGGGCGCGACCCGTGGCGTCGAGGGCCACGATGTCGGCCCCGGCGTTGGCACAGGCGAGGGCATGGCGCAGCGTGGGCGTGATGAAGACGCCGTCGTGGCCCTCCTTCCAGAGGCCGATCACCGGCACCTCGACGCGCCCCTTGATGGCGGCGATGTCGGAGAGGCCCTGGCAGCGGATGGCCGCCGCGCCGCCCAGCTCGCATGAGCGGGCGATCTGGGCCATGGTCTCCGGATGGCGCATGGGCTCGCCCATGTAGGCCTGCACGCTCACGATGAGCTTGCCCTTGAGCGCCTGGATGAGCGGCGCGGCGTTTGTCGTGTCTGACATGCGACTCCAGTCTTTCTGCGTTGGGTGTTTGGTTGTCGTTGTCGAACGCATGGAGCTGACCGCCCGGCACGAGACAGCAACCGGCGAGGCGGCAATCGAGCGCGAAGTGGCTGCCCCGCCGTCGAGCTAGTCGATATTGGACAGATTTGCTCGTTTGGAGGCTGATTTTGTCCAGAAACGATTAGCTCGGCGGGGGCGGCGGAGCACGGAGCGCAACGGGGCGCGTGGGCAGGGCCAGGCGATTACAGCAGCTCGGCGTAGCCGGGGGTGAGCAGGTTCTCGGCGGCACCGATGAGCGGGGCGTCGCCGCCAAGCTCGCCGTCGACGACGGGGGTGGTGCGAACGGGCGGCATGGCCTGGCCGACGAAGCTCTCGGCGACGGCGTCGGACCAGGCGGGCCCGCACTGCGCCACGGACCCGGAGAGGACCACGCACGCCGGGTCGAGCATGTTGCACATGCTGCCGAGCACCTCGCCGAGCGCACGACCGGCACGCCCCTCGGCAGCCTGGGCCGCCTCATCACCCACCGCCGCGCGCCGGTCGATCTCGGCACCGTCCATGGGCGAGCCGTCGGGCAGCGTGGCGCTGCCGCCGAGCCGCACGTACTCCTCGATGATACCGGGACCGGCCGCCACGGGCTCGAGGTGCCCCGTGGCGCCGCACGAGCACGGCACGCCCGCGGCCGCCGGGCAGCAGACGTGGCCGATGTGGCCGGCCTCGTCGTGGCTGCCGAGCATGATCTGCCCGCGCTCGACGAAGGCGCCGCCGATGCCCGTGCCCACGGCCACTACGAGGCAGCTGTCCTTGCCGCGCCCGGCGCCCCAGCGGGCCTCGCCGAGGGCGTGGGCGTGCACGTCGTTGAGCACGCGGCACGGCAGGCCAAACTCCGCCGTCACGGCAGAGCCCAGGGCGGTGCCGCCCCAGCCGGGCATGAGGTCGTTGGCGAAGGTGACGTCACCGGTACGTGGGTCGATGACGCCGGCGCTCGAGATGCCCACGCCCGCAAGCTCGCCCTCCCCCGCGCGCGCGATGGCGCCGCGAATGGCCTCGAGCACGCGGGCGAGCACGGCCGCGCCGCCCTCCTGAGCGGCGGTGGGCACCTTCTCGACGGCCGAGACGACGGGAGTCGCCCCGCCCAGCTCGACGATGCCTGCCGCGATCTTGGTTCCGCCGATGTCAACGCCTACGACGCGCCGTGTCTCGCTCATGCGTGCCTCCTCGTTATGCGTGCTGGCTTACAGCAGGCCGTTGTCCTCGAGGACCTTCCTGATGGCCTCGACGTTGGCGCCCTCGAGCGGACGCACCGGGCGCGGCATCTGGTTGGTCTCGAAGATGCCCATGAGCCAGAGAGCCGTCTTGAACGCGCCCACGCCGCCGGCGTAGCCCGTGACGCCCGTGGTGCAGTCAAAGATGTGGCTGATCTCGTTGAGCCTGTCCTGCTCGGCCTTGACCGTGGCCCAGTCTCCGGCCTGGAAGGCCTTCCACATGCGCACGTAGCCGTTGGGCTCCACGTTGGCGAGACCCGGCACCGATCCGTCGGCGCCCGAGAGGTACGCCCCGTCGACCACGATCTCGTGGCCGGTGAGCAGGCTCATCGGGTGGCCGTTCTTCTCGTTCTCCTGCACGAGGTAGCGGAAGGAGATGTCGTCTCCGGAGGAGTCCTTGACGCCCGCGAGCACGCCTTCCTTGCCCAGCTTGGCGAGGAGCTTCCAGGGAATCTTGGTGTGGACACAGACAGTGATGTCATAGGCGAAAATCGGCAGCGACAACTCCTCGTGGAGGATGCGGAAGTGATCCTCGATCTCGGTCGTGCCGCCGAGGGCGTAGAAGGGGCAGGTGGCCACGATGGCGTCGACCCCGGCCTTCTCGGCGTAGCGGGCGTGCTCGAGGACGCGCTCGGTCTCGGTGTCGATGCAGCCCATGAAGACCGGCACACGGTGGTCGACGATGCGCACGGCCTCGTCGATGATCTGCTTGCGGCGCTCGTCGGTGGAGAAGACCACCTCGCCGGTGGAGCCCATGAAGAACAGGCCGTCGACGCCGGCCTCGATAAGCCGGTTGATGATGCGCTCGAAGGACGGGACGTCGAGCTGGTGGTCGGCCGTGTCGGGGACGACGACGGGCGGGATGACGCCGGAGAAACGCTTGCCTGCCATGTGGAGAACTCCTTTGGTCGTTGGGCCTGCGGCCCGTTGGTGCCCGCCCCCTGCGGGCACCGTTGGAAGTGTAGTACTCGCTGCCGAGCAAGACGTGGCAATGGCTTGCCGCTTCTGCCGGGCAACCACGTGCACCTACCGGGCAAAAAAGCCCAGCAGCTCGTTCTCGAACTCGTTGATGCGCTCGTGACCATGCCGCGGGTAGGTAACCTGCCTGACGCTCGCCGCACCCGAAGCAGCCGCAACCAGGATGTCCTGCCCCGACGGCGGTGCCGCGACGTCCATGCCGCCTGTGCCCACGAGCAGGCCCCCGCGCAGAAGGGCCGCGAGGTTGGCCGCGTCGACGTAGGCGAGGGCGTGGGCGAGCGCATCCGCGTCTGTACGCGTGGGGTCGGCGGCCCGGAAGCGCCGCGTGATGCCCGCGAGCGGGCCCGTCGCCACGGACGCCTCGAGGTCGATACCGGCCGGCAGCGGGTTGCACGCGGCGCAGCGCCACGTCTCGTCACCGAGCAACGCCGCTGCACAGATGGCCGCCGCACCGCCGAGCCCCTCGCCCCACGTGCTCACGCGCGCGCGGTCAATGCCCGGAAGCTCGAGCGCCGCTGCCGCGAGGCGCAGGGCGTCGGTGTAGGCACCGGCGAGCGCAAGGCCCTCCGGGGCCGCCTCCCACCCGGCCGTGACGTCAAGTGCGTCCCAGCCGAGCGTGCGAGCGTCGAGCATCACGACAGCGGCCCCGAGCGCCACGAAACGCGTGAGGTGATGCCAGCCGCGCACGCCCTGGTACCAGTCCGGGAACGCGATCACGAGCGGAGCGGGCGCATCCGTGGCGGGACGCACATAGCGCCCTCGCAGCGTACGTCCGCCGGGTGGCGTCACCAGAAGCTCGGCGTAGCGGGCAGCCGGGCTCGCAGACGCCACGGGCGCCACGGCAACGGACCCTGGCGCGAACGTGCGGGCAGACGCAGCCCGCAGCTCCCAGAACTCGCGGAAGCCGCTCGGGAGCGTGGCGGCGGCACGAACGCCTCCGCCCGTCTCTACCTCACTCACGGCCCTCACCCAGCCCCACGTTGAAGAAGTCGATGATCATGTCGTCGAACGCCTGGATCTCCTCGTGCCCAAAGTCCGGGAAGAGCACGCGCCGCTTGGGACAGGCCAGGTTGTTGTAGACCGCGCACTGCGTGGGCGGCGGGCACACGACGTCGGCAAGGCCCGTGCCAAACAGCACCTCGCAGCGCACGAGATGCGCGAAGCTCACCGAGTCGATGTAGGCCAGCTTGCCAAAGACCTCGTCCGTGCGGATGCCAGCCGGGTCAAACCAGCGCGCGTAGTAGCGAAGCCCCTCGTAGGCGATGTCGTCTGCCTCGAGCTCAAAGACCTTCTTGTAGTCCGAGAGGAACGGGTAGAGGATGGCCGCCCGGCTCACGAGGTCCGCGTTGAGCGCCGCGCACGCGATGCCCAAGCCGCCGCCCTGCGACGCCCCGTTCACGTAGACGCGCGAGAGGTCGACGTCCGGCAGCTCTCGCACGATGCGGCACAGCACGCGGATGTCCTGGTGACAGCGCACGTAGTAGAGTCCCGCCGAATCGCCGTCGAGGCCCGCCACGATATGGCCCGCCACCGTGGTGCCGTGGTAGCCACCCGCATCGTCACCAGGCCCGCCTTGGCCGGGACAGTCGAAGGCGAGGACGGCCATCCCCATGCCCACGTAGCTCATCTGCTCGAGCCAGCTGCGGCTCGTTCCCGGATAGCCGTGGAACTGCAGCACCAGCGGTACGCCAAAGAAGGGCTCGCCCTCGGGCGTCTGCGTCAGCGCCAGCTCGCCAGTGGGCACGAGATACTTGGCGTGCAGCCGCGCCCCGTCCATGCCGGTGAACCACAGGTCATACAGGCTGCACGACGCGGCCGCAAGCGCCTCGGGCGAGATGTTTGCCCCGCCCATGGCCTCCGCCGCAGGCACGAGCTCCCACTCGAGCGGCACCGCGTCAGCCTCGGCCATGCGAGCGGCCCAGAACTCGTCGAAGTCGTCCGGCACAGCCACGGAGCCGTGGTAGTTCGCAAGCGCCTTGATCTGTGCCTGCGTGTATGGCACCTGCATCACCTCCAGAGAAGGCGCCCGCCAGCCCAGGGAGAGGTGGCCGACGGGCGCGTGGATCCGTTACGCCCCCAGGTTGGGGTGCAGAAGCGACGGAGCCGCCCCCAGCAGGAGCTTCGTATAGTCGTCCTGCGGGTGCTCGAACACCTGCTTGGCCGGGCCCTGCTCCATGATCTGGCCGTGGTTCATGACGACGATGCGGTCTGAGACGTAGCGCACCGTCTGGATGTCGTGGCTGATGAAGATCATCGAGAGACCCAGGTCACGCTTGAGGTCGGTAAGCAGGTTGAGGATCTGCGCGCGCACCGACACGTCGAGCGCCGAGGTGGGCTCGTCGGCGATGATGGCCGACGGGTTGAGCGACATGGCGCGGGCGATGGCGACGCGCTGGCGCTGACCGCCGGAGAGCTGGCCGGGAAGGGCACGCAGGGCGCTCTTGGGCAGGCCGACGAGGCCGATGAGCTCGTGGATGCGCTTGTCCTGCCCCGCGGCGTCGCCCACCTTGTGCACGAGCAGCGGATCGAGCAGCTGATCGCGCACGGTCATGCGCGGGTTCAGCGCCGTGGCCGGGTCCTGGAAGACCACCGAGACCACGCGGCCGATCTTCTTGCGCAGGTCGGCCGTGCGCTTGGTGACGTCCTCGCCCTCGAAGTACACGTGCCCGCTCGTGGGAGACTGCAGGCCGCACATGACGTTGGCCGTGGTGGACTTACCGCAGCCCGACTCGCCCACGATGCCGATCGTCTCGCCCGGCATAAGCTTGAGCGTGAGGTTCCTGACGGCCTGCACGTAGTTGGGGTGGAAGAGCGACCCCGTGCGCGTCTTGAACGTCACGGAGATGTCATCCAGGAAGATGATGGGCTGCTCGGCGCTCTTGGTCTTCTCGTCCGCCATCTACCTCACCTCCCCTTCGGAGCTCGCTGGCGCACCGGTCGTAGCCGTCACGCCCTCCGAGGCGGCAAACGCCTCGTCCTCCGTCACGCCGCACTCGAGGTAGGGCGTGAGACCGTTTGCCTTCAGGTAGTCGTCCGGAAGCTCGGCGAACACGTGATGCGTGCCGCCGCCCAGCTCCTTGACGAGCGGGTGCACGTCGAGGCCCACCGTGGGGTGGCTCGAGCGCGGCGCGAAGCGGTCGCCCGTGGGGAAGTCCTCGGGCGAGGGCACCGATCCGGGCACCTGGTGGAGACGCGAGCCGTCCTTGGCGCCCTCCTCGATGGAGAGGACCGAACCCAGAAGGCCACGCGTGTACTCGTGGATGGGGTTGGTGAGCAGCTCCTTGGTGGGCGCCTGCTCGATGAGCTGGCCGGCGTACATGACGGTGATCTCGGAGGCGACCTCGGCCACGAGCGCGAGGTCGTGGGACACGAAGATCATGGCAAAGCCGAGCTTGGCCTGCAGGTCGTTGAGGAGCTTGATGACCTGCTTCTGCACCGTCACGTCAAGGGCCGTCGTGGGCTCGTCGCAGATGACGAGCGACGGGTCGCGCGTGAGCGCCATGGCGATGAGGACGCGCTGGCGCTGGCCGCCTGAGAGCTCGTGCGGGTAGCTCTCGAGCGTGCGCTTGGGGTCGAGACCCACGAGCTCGAGCAGCTCCTCGGCCGTGCGGGTGCCGCCGCGACTCGTGAGCTGCTTCATCTGCGCGGAGATGAGCATGGAGGGGTTGAGCGAGGACAGGGCGTCCTGGTAGACCATGGCGAGCTCGTTGCCGAGCAGCTTACGGTGCTCGTCGCGACTGAGCTTGAGCAGGTCGCGGCCCTTGTAGAGCACCTCGCCGGTGATGGTCTCGCCGGGGTCGGTGAGGCCCATGATGACCTTGGTGGTGATGGACTTGCCGCAGCCCGACTCGCCCACGAGCGCCATGCACTGGCCCGGGCGCACGTCGAACGACACGTTGTCGACGACCTTCACCGCGCCGTGGCTCTTGAAGCTGATGGAGAGGTTCTTGACCTGCAGGAGCGGCTCCACCGAGAAGTCCGGCACGTGCCGGTCCGTACGTGCGAGCTCCACCGTGCGGAGCGCCCCGAGCCTGCGCTCGAGCGAGGCGGCCTGCTCCTTGTAGGCGCGCACCGGGTCGGAGGCGAGGATGTCGTCGGCACGACGGCTCTCGCTGTTCTCGGTGTCGACGGGGGCACCGGGGGCGGCCGCCATGGCGTCGGTGAGGCCCTCGGACAGGATGTTGAGGGCAAGGCACGTGATCATGATGGCGAGGCCGGGGAACACCGCCTGCCACCAGCGACCGGCAAGCACGCCGGCGCGGGCGTCGGAAAGGATGTTGCCCCAGGTGGGCGTGGGCTCGCCGATGCCGGCACCGATGAAGGTCAGCGACGCCTCGAACACGATGGCGTCGGCCACGAGCGTCACGGTGAAGACCATGATGGGCGCGATGCAGTTGCGCAGCACGTGACGGATGAGGATCCACGGGGCGCGGGCACCCGAGACGATGACGGCGCGAACGTAGTCCTCGCCGTACTCGGACACGATGTTGGCGCGCACGATGCGGGCGATCTGCGGCGTGTACATGAAGCCGATGGCGAAGATGATGGCCGGCAGGTTGTTGCCGAGGATGGTCACGAACACGGCCGCAAGCGCGATGCCGGGCACTGACATGATGATGTCGAGCACGCGCATGATGACCTCGGACACGGCCTTGCGCGAGACGGCCGCCACCGCTCCCACGATCGAGCCGCACACGAGCGCCATGGCCGTGGCGCCAAAGCCGATGAGCAGCGAATACTGGCCGCCGTAGAACATGCGGGACAGGATGTCGCGGCCCTTGTCGTCCGTGCCGAAGATGAAGCCGGCACCCGGCGCCTGACGCGCCTTGTAGATGGCCGTGGGGTTATACGGCGAGATGAGGGGTGCGAGCACCGTGATGAGCAGCACCACGAGCAGGATGCCGAGGGCAATCTTGCTCGAGAGCCTCATGTTCTTGAAGCCGCCGAACTTAAGGCCCTTGGAGGCGGCCTCCTCGAGTTTCTTGGTCTGTTCCTCTCGTACCTTAACCATTGCCCTACACCGTCCTAATGCGCGGGTTGATCAGGAGGTAGAGCATGTCAACCACGATGTTGATGACGATGAACGCGAGAGCCACGACGATGACGACGCCCTGCACGAGGGTGGTCTCGTTGCCCTGGACGCCCTGGAGGATCGCCGTGCCCATGCCCGGCAGGTTGAAGATGACCTCGATGACGACGGCGCCGCCCATGAGGTAGCCAATCTTGAGGCCGAGCGTGGTGACCGGCGTGATGAGGGCGTTGCGCAGCACGTTGCGCGCAATGACGACGCGCTCGGGGATGCCGGCGCCACGGGCCGTGCGCACGTAGTCCTTGTCGAGCTCCTCGACCATGGCGGTGCGCACGATGCGGGTCATCTGGCCGGTAAGCGGGAAGGCGAGGGCGATGGCCGGCATGATCATGCGGGCAAACCAGCCGCCCGGGTTGGCGAAGAAGTTGGGGAGGTTGCCCGAGGCGGGCAGCATGCGCAGCGTGGACGAGAACACGAGGATGAGCAGGACGGCGAGCCAGAACGACGGGGTGGCCAGGCCGCCGATGGAGAGCACACGGATGACCTGGTCGGGCCACCTGTCACGGTAGAGCGCGGCTATCACGCCCAACAAGAACGAGAAGAACGCGCCAATGGCAAGGCCGAAGAACGTGAGCTGCATCGTGACGGGCAGGGCGTTCGCGATGCGGTCGGCAACGGAGTAGCGGGCGGCACCGTACTCGCCCAGGTCACCGTGCAGCAGGCCGCCCATGTAGCGCACGTAGCGGACGGGCCAGGGGTCGTCGAGGCCGTACTGCTCGTGGTACTGGGCGATGGCCTCCGGGGTGGCGCCGTCTCCCAGGGCCGAGTAGGCCGGGTCGACCTTCGAGAAGGACATCAGGAAGAACACAAGCAGCGTGACCCCCAATGCCATGATCGGCAGCGCTATGAGCCTCCTGCCGATGAGCCGCAACAGGTTGTTCACGGTCTCCCCTCTCCTTGGTGGGTATGCCTCGTGGGCATACGTAATCAGAAAGGGGGCCCGAGCAAGGGTAGCCCGGGCCCCCGATGTTGCGTTCCACGCAGCTAGGCCGTCGGGAGCCTTGAGGATTCTACGCCTTGAGGCTCGCCGCCTCGAGGAACATCATGCCCGTGGTGCCGATGCCCTCGAAGTTCTTGATGGCCGTGCCGGACGGCGACTTGGACGGGTCGTCCCAGGAGGCCGTAACCGTCTTGACGTGGACGATCGGGTAGAGGACGCAGTTCTCCGCGATGAGGTCGAAGACCTCGTTCCACGTGCTCTGCTGCTCGTCGCCGGTCTGGCCGAGGGCCTTGGTCATGAGCTCGTTGATCTGCTTCCACTCCGCAGAGGTGCCCCACGGGCAGCGCTGCTTCATCCAGACGCCGTCGCCGTACCACCAGCTGAGCAGCAGGTCCGTGTCGCCGCCGAAGCAGGACGGGTCACCCGGCGCGACGAGGATGTCCCAGCTGTCGGTGCCGGAGTCGATGGCGGAGTAGGTGGCCGGCGAGGTGTCGGTCTTGATCTCGACGGTGAAGCCGAGGGCGTCGAGGTCCTCCTTGATCTGGGTGGCCATGCCCTTGACCTGCTCGTTGTCGGTGGTGCGCATGACGATCGGGCCGGCGGTGGCACCGGACTCCTCGAGCAGCGACTTGGCCTTGTCGGCGTCGGTGGTGTAGACCGTGGCGGCCTCGTGGTAGTTGGTGAAGGTCTCGGGCAGGTAGCAGCTGGCGGGCGTGGCGAGGCCGGCAAAGGTGTTGTTGACGATCTGGTCGTAGTTGATGGCGTACATGACAGCCTGGCGCAGCTTGACGTTGTTCCACTGCTCCTTGGCGACGTTGAACATGATGAAGCGGGTGCCGAAGCCCTGGACGTTGTCGATCTTGCAGCCCGCGCCCTCGAGCGCGTCGATGGCGTCGGCCGTGACGAGCTCCATGACCTGGGAGGTGCCCTCCTGCTGCTCGGTGAGGCGGGCGGTGCCGTCGGTCACGACGTCGAAGTGGAGCTTCTCGTCCTTGGGCTTGAACTCTCCGTTGTAGTTGGGGTTGGGGACGAGGTCGAGCGCCTTGTCGGTCATGGAGTCGTACATCCACGGGCCTGAGCCGATGGGCTTGGCGGCAACCTCGTCGGCCGTCTGGGAGGCCGGGTAGGCGCGGATGATGGCGAGACGCTCCTTGAGCAGACCGAAGTTGGCGACCTTGGTCTTGATGGTGACAGTCTTGTCGTCCTTGGCCTCAAGGGACTCGAACGGCTCGAAGAAGGCGGTGTAGACGCCGCCGGAGACGCAGAGGTTGTAGGAGTTCACGATGTCGGCGGCCTTGACCTCGGTGCCGTCGGAGTAGGTGGCGCCATCGCGGATGGTGACCTCGAAGGTGTTGTCGTCAATCATGGTGGGCTCGTCCTCCTTGGCGAGCTCCTTGTGGATGCTGTAGTCGTGGAAGTCGGTGCCGTAGAGACCCTCGAGGACGTGCCAGTTGGCGCACAGGCCGATGGCGGAGCCGGTCTTCGTCGGGTCGAACGTGGAGGGTGCGTACGCAGACGCGGCCGTGATGGTGCCGCCGCCCTCGGTGCCGGAGGCCTCGCCGGTGGACGCGCCACCGCCGTTGCCGCCGCCACAGGCGGTCAGGCCCAGACCGGCCGCGGCGATGCCGGCGGCTCCGAGGAACGAACGACGAGACATGTTGATGGTTTTCATGGGCAGCGCTCCAATCAGACGGCGGTTGCGCTCTCCCGAGACGCACCGCGGCTTCCCCGACCATTCGTGCTTCGGTTGTCTGCATACTATTGGGAAAAAGTACCAACGGTCGTCCGAAACCGGCAGATGGTCACTATTCTTCGCCGAGCAGAAAAGGGAGGGAAATATATTTCCGGCCGGTTACCGGTTGACGTCGTCTTGGGTTGGAGCGTTATGTACTTATCTAACAGGCATTTCTCGGCTGTTTGATGGTCTTGGATGGCTGTCAAGCCGCTGTTTTACAGCATGCGGGTAGCCAGAGCGTCCGACGTGCGGTCGGCATTCATCTGCGCGCGGGGCTGGTCGACGCGGCAATACTCCTCGGAAAGCAGACCGATCACGAACAGCAGGGACACCTTCGCCGAGATGCTGCCACCCTCAAGCGGCGTCTCTCGGCCACCGCACACGAGCACCTCCTCGGCGTACTCCGCCACCGGCGAGTTAGGGTAGCGCGTCACCACGATGATGTGCGCACCCGCCGCCTTGGCGTTCTCGAGCACGTCAATTGCGTCCTTGGTGACGCCGAGGTAGGACAGGAACAGCACGACCGCGCCCTCGTCCATGAGGCTCGCCGTCATGATCTGGCAGTGCGAGTCGGTCACATGGCGAAACTTGGGCGACAGCGTGATGAAGTGGCTCCACGCATCGGCGGCCACCGTGTCGCAGCCCCCGTGCCCCAGGCAGTAGACGTCACGCGCACGCTGCAGGAGCCGGGCGCAGCGCACGAGCGCCGCCCAGTCCATGAGCGCGAGCGTCTCGTCCATGGCAGCCACGTTGACGTCGCGCATCTGCTGAGCTGCGGCTTTGGCGTTGGCGAGCTTGACCGCCTCGGGAATGGGTTCGGCCGACTGACGGATGGCGTCGTACGTGGGCACCGTCCCTAGGCGGGCAAGCGCGAGCTTGAGGCTGCCATAACCCTCGTAGCCGAGGTTGTCGCAAAGCCGCGACACGGTGGCCTTGCCCACGCCGCACGCGTCAGCGAGGTCGGAGATAGAGAGATACTGGGCCTCGACGGGATGGGCAAGCAGGTAGTCGGCGACTTTGCGTAGCGACGGCGTGAGGGTGGGGTAGACGTCTTCTATCTGACGAATGAGCGAGCTCATGGGGGCTCCGTCCTGCCGCCCGACCGGACGGCGTTGCTCGGTCGCAGGCCGCTCGGCCTTTGGGACAGTTTCCCAGACGAGCGCACATCGGTAGCGATAATCGGTAGCTTATCCCACAAACGGCCGATACACTCGCCTAGACGCGACGTGTGCGTGACATGACGCTGCAGTTCGCCGTTGGGCGCAGTCGGCGTAAACGCTCCTCTGCGTGCGAGCTATCGGGGGATGAAACGCAGGTTGCACTCGTGGGGACGTTTGCGGGCGAAAAGTGGCGCAAACGCTCCTGAGCGTGCAAGCTGCCGAGAAGCGATGCGTAGCTTGCACGCACGTGCGCATTTGTAGGCGATGCTCGGAGCAAACGCTCCGTGAGGCGTAAGCTGTGAGGAACTAACGGGCCTCGAACGTCGCGCGAGGGCGGCCCTCGGCGTCGAGAAGCACCTCGATGCGCCGGGCAAGGCCGGCATCGGACTCGGGATGGTCGGCGCGATAGTGGCTCCCTCGGCTCTCGCGACGAAGCAGCGCCGCCGTAAGCAACGCCTCGGCACAGGTGAGACGAGCGGCAAGTCGACGGCTGCGCGCGAGGCCACGGGCATCGAGCCCGGACGTCCCCTCCGCGCTCCGAGGCCGGGAGGACAGCTCGCGTGCCAGCTCGAGCGACTGCGCAAGCCCGCGCTCGTCTCGCACCACCATGGCGTTGCGGTAGAGGGAGGCCTTGAGAGCGCTTGTGGCCTCGCGAATGTCCCGGGCGTCCCACTGCCAGGCGTCGAAGCTCCAGGTCGCAAGCGGCTCGTCGGCACCCGCGACGGCCTCGGCGGCAGAGCGTCCCGCGATACCGCCGAAGACGAGACCGTTGGCGCTCGAAAGTCCACCCAGTCGGTCGGCCCCGTGCATGCCACCCGTAACCTCACCGGCCGCGAAGAGTCCCGGCACACCCGTCGAGGCGTCAGGCGTGATACGCACGCCTCCGTTAGCCGCATGGGCGTACATGCCAAGCTCCACGGGGTCGTCGGGCGTAACGCCCTTGGCCTCGCGCAGCCAGTCGAAGTACGTGCGAACGAACTCGGGCGAATTCTTGCGCAGCGCATCGGTGAAGGTGACGCGCACGCCACGCCCGGTCGCGGCCATCTCGCGCGCCACGGCAAGGTCGACCTCGCGCGAGGCGAGTCGGCTCGTGAAGGGCCCGTAGCCCGAGCGCTGGTCGAGCAGGGTCGCCACGTGCCCCGCGTCACCGTCGAGCAGGGGCGTTCCGTCCGCACGCGAAAGGCGCGTGAAGCGGAAGGTCTTCTCGTTGAAGACGATCCCGGGAGCCGGGCGGAGGTAGCCCGGCATCATCTGCATGAACTCCATGTTGACGAGCGAACAGCCCGCCGCCAGCGCGAGCGCCTGACCCGTGCCCTCCACGTCCTCCGTGCACAGGTGATGCTCGAACAGCGACCCGTAGCCACCCGTCGCCAGCACGACCGAGCGCGCCCCAACGTAGGCAAGGCCGTCCTGCCCCGCAAGCACCGCCCCGCATACCGCGTCACCGTTCCGCACGAGCTCAAGCGCCTCGCAGTCCGCCAGCACCCGTACGCCCAGCTCCTCCAGCAGCCGCGAGAACACCTCGCGCACGCTCGCGAACTCGAGGCCGTTCCAGTCACGGTGCTTGTGGTCGAAGCACGGGATGAACTCGCGCTCCCCGGCGTTGCCGGCCCGGCGCAGCGTGACGCCCCGACCACGCAGGCGCGCAATGGCGGGCTCGATGCCCCGCACGAGGGTGCAGGCCAGCTCGCGGTTCGCCACGCCGCAGCCCACGCGCTCGATCGTCTCGATTAAGTCGGCCTCGTCCGCCACGCCGTCAGGCCCTATGAGTCCCAGGCCCCACGTGCCTGGGTAGAAGCTCGACCCCGAGAAGAGCCTGCCCCGGCACGCGATGGTGACTTCCGCGCCCCGCTCGGCGGCTGCGACGGCTGCCGAGAGGCCCGCAAGCCCCGAACCCAGCACGAGCACGTCGGTGGCGAGGGTGCGGTCGAGGCGCATGGCAGCTCCTTGGAAGACGGGGTCAGCGATGGGCGGTCACAATCTGGTCAATCACCTGGAGCACGCCACGCTCCTCGTTGCTGGGAGCGATGTAGTCGGCGTACGGCAGCATAAAGTCGGCGGCATTGGCCATCAGGTAGCCAAAGCCCACCGTCTCGAGCATGTCGGTGTCGTTGCGCTCGTCGCCGAAGGCGGCCATGTCCTCGACGGGAATGCCCAGCGTCTCGGAAACGCGCCGCATGGCCGCACCCTTGCTCACGCCGAGGGGCGCCACGTCGAGCCACATCTTGTCCGTCACGGCCGCGGAGTAGCCACCGCCGATGCGCTCGATGTAGGGCGCCGCCTTCTCGTGCGAGTCGTAGCCGGGGTAGTACACCGTGAACTTGTCGGCCGGTAGGTCGAGCGCGGTGAGGTCGTCGAGGTAGTGACGACGCGTGTAGAACTGCCCGAAGAAGTCGTCATAGAGCTCGCCGTTGTGCTCGAAGTAGCACGCGTCGAGCGCGCACACGCTCGCGACGCCACCCAGCTCGTTGGTGATGCGCACCATGCGGCGATACTCCTCCACAGGAAGGTTGGCCTGGAAGAGCAGCTCGCCACGATGGACGATGACGCCGCCGTTGTCGCCGATGATGGTCACCTGGGGCGCAAGGTCGCCCAGGAAGTCCCGGATGGTATAGAGGGGACGCCCGCTGGCGATGGCGAAGTCCACGCCCACCGAGGCGAGCGCCTCGACGCGCTCGGGCAGCCCCTCGGGAAGACTTCCGTCCTCGAGCAGCAGCGAGTGATCCATGTCAGTGGCGACGAGACGAACGCGGCCGAGGCCATCAGGCGTGGGTGATGCTTCGAGCATGCGGGCGGACTCCTAGTTCTTCTTGGTGGTCGCGGAGGCGGACGAGCGCTTGGTCGCTGCCTTCTTCGTTGTGGTCTTCTTGGCGGCGGGCTTCTTACCAGCGGTCTTCTTCGTCGCGGCCTTCGTCGTCTTGGAGGCTGCCGAGGAGGACGCGCGCGCCGCCGTGCGCGTGACGCGCCCGCGGGCGGGCGTCTTGCGCTCGTTGGTGGGGCAGTCCATGTTGACGCACTTCTTCCACGGGCCGCGCGCCGTCTCGACGATGATCATGGGTGCGCCGCACTCCGAGCACGTCTCGTCGGTGGCCGTGAGCTTGCCGCGGGCGGGCAGCGGGTAGGACACGCCGCACTCGTCGTAGTTGGTGCAGCGAATGAAGCGCTTGCCGCTCCGCTCGCTCTTGTGCGCGATGAGCTCGCCGTGACGGCCCGCCTCGGCGCAGACCTTGCACTCCCCCACCTTGAGGTCGGGCTCGTAGTTGGTGGGGCACTTGGGGTTGATGCAGATCTCGTACGCCTTGGCGCGGAACGGCTTGCACTTGATGCGCGGAGCCCCGCACTCCGGGCACACGGCCGCCTCGCCCTCGAGCGCCTCGTAGCGCACGCCGCTCGGCAGCGGGTAGGTGACGTCGCAGTCGGGCCAGCCCATGCAGCCCACGAAGCTGCCGCGCGTCTTGGCGCTGGACTTGACCACGAGGTCCTTGCCGCACTTGGGGCAGCTCCCCACGCGGGCGTCGGCCGTGACGGCGTCGGCGATGGCCTCACCCAGGTCGTCCTTGTGCTCGATAAGCGCGTCGAGCATGCCCGCGAGCAGCGCCCGGGAGTGATGGACGACCTGGTCCTGGGTGTCGGTGCCCTTGGCGACCTTCGTCATGTCCTGCTCGAGCTCGCTCGTCATCTCTGGCGTGGTGATGTGCGGCGCGTAGGTGTGCAGCGCGTCGATGATCGCCATGCCCAGCTGGCTGGGCTCCACCGGGTCGTTCTTGAGGTACTTCACCGTGTAGAGACGCTCGATGATGCTGGCGCGGGTCGACTTGGTGCCGAGGCCGCGCTTCTCCATCTCCTGGATGAGCTTGCCCTGGCTGTAGCGCGCGGGCGGCTCGGTCTGCTTGGCCGTGAGCTCAAGCTGGGAGACATCCACGACGTCGCCCTCGGAAAGCGACGGCAGCTGCTCGTCGCGCTTGAGCCCGTAGGGGTAGATGGCACGGAACCCCGGCACCTTGAGGACGTCGCCGGAAGCGTTGAAAGGCTCGCCGGAAACGTCGATCTGGAGCTTGGTGCCCTCGATGACGGCCGGGTCGGAGAGGGTGGCGAGGAAGCGCCTGGCCACGAGGTTGTAGAGCTTCCACTCCGCGGGCTGGAGCTTCGACGGGTCGCCCACGCCCGTGGGATAGATGGGCGGGTGGTCGGTGTCGAACTGCTTGCCGCGCGTGGCGTGCAGCTCAGAGCGGCTCGTGAGCTCGCGCACGTAGGGGGCGTACTGCGGCACGCCGGCGAGCATCTTGGCCGTGGCCCGCAGGTCGAGCGAGTCCGGGTAGACAGTGTTGTCGACGCGCGGGTAGGAGATGAGGCCGTCCATGTAGAGGCTCTCGGCGAGGCGCATGGTACGCGCCGGCGAGAGGCCCTCGGCTGCGGCCGCGGCTTGGAGGCTCGTGGTGTTGAACGGCGCAGGCGGGCGCTGGGTGCGGCTCTTCTTCGTGACGGAGGTCACGGCACCGGCGCTGGCGTCCTTCACGTGCGAGAACGCGGCGTCGGCCTCGACCTTGTCGGTGAAACGGCCCTTGGCGTGGCCGATCTTGAACGAGCTGCCCTCGGGGGCGCCCTGCTCGCGCGCGAGACCGCCGATGACCCAGTAGTCCTCCGGGACGAAGGCGAGTCGCTCGCGCTCGCGCTCCACCACGAGGGCGAGGGTGGGCGTCTGCACACGACCGGCGCTGCGCACGTTGCCAAAGCCGCCGAAGCGCGCCATCGTGAGGTAGCGCGTGAGGGCGGCGCCCCAGATGAGGTCGATGTACTGGCGCGACTCGCCGGCGTCGGCAAGGTCCTGGTCGAGGCTCACGAGGTTGGCGAAGGCGTGGTCGATCTCGCCCCTCGTGTAGGCCGAGTAGCGGGCGCGCGTGGTGGGCACGCCGGGGTTCACCTCGAGCACCTGCGCCAGGGCGTCCGAGCCGATGAGCTCGCCCTCGCGGTCGAAGTCGGTGCCGATGACGACCGAGTCGGCCTTCTTGGCGAGGTTCTTGAGGGCGCGGATGATGCCCTTCTCGGCGGGGAGCTTCTCGATGGGCGCCCACACGAGGTAGGGCAGGCTCGGAACCTTCCAGCCCTTGATGTCGACGCCGTCCTCGAGGAACGGCTTCTTCTTCTTGAACGGGGGACGCGGCAGGCCGTCGGGGACGTCGGCGGGAAGCACCTCCCCCTCCTCCGACACGGCGTACCAGCCCTGCTTGGTGTCGAACTTGAGCTCGGAGGGGAAGTCCGGTGCCAAGATGTGGCCACGCAGGCCAATGGTCACCCATTCCTCGCCATCACGCGTGAAGCGATACACCGGGGTGTCGTAGACCTTGTCCTTCTTGGGCTTGCCAGCCTCGGACAGAAGGGCGGCGATCTTCTCGGCCGCGTCGTTTTTCTCGGTGATGACGAGTTTCAACGGTGCTCCTCGCTAGTCTTCCTTGTTGAGCTTGTACTCCTGGTACTCCTCGCGCGTCCACTTGAGCGACTCCTTGCCGTCGCGGGCGATAAGCACGCGGCGCGCGAACATGAGGGAGAGCTCGTAGAGCACGACGACGGCCCCGAACATGAGGAACATGGTGACGGGGCTGGCGTCCGGCGTGACCATGGCGCTGCCCACGAGCAGGCCCACGTAGATGCCGCGCCACTGCTCGCGGAGGGTCTTGTAGGGCACCAGGTGGAAGATCGAGAGGTAGAAGATCACGAGCGGCAGCTCGAACGTGACGCCAAAGCCCAGCTCGAGCAGGATGATGAGGTTCACGTAGTCAGCCGCGTCGGAGAAGATCGTGGCGAAGTCGCTGATCTGCGAGAGCATCCAGCCGAAGGTGGCCTGCAGGATGACGAGGTAGCAGAACGCCATGCCGAAGAAGAACAGGAAGACGAGGGCCGCCACCGTGGGCATGACCCACTTCTGCTCCTTGGGCGTGAGTGCTGGCAGGAAGAAGCCGAGCGTCTGGAAGATGATCATGGGGCAGCACACGATCACCGCGAAGAAGGCCGAGATCTTGAAGCGCAGCGTGAAGCCGCCGAGCGCCGACGTCACGTAGAGCATGGCCTCGCCCGTGTAGGGGTCCTTGGGAAGGAACTCACGGATGGGGTCGATGAGGATCTGGATGAGCATGGGGGATGCCGCGTAGATGATCACCGTGGTGACGAGCACGCAGGCGACGATGATGGTGAGGCGGCGGCGCAGCTCGGAGAGGTGGTCGAGCAGCGGCATCTTAGCTGGTCCGACGGGCATTAGCGGTCCTCCTCGTCGCTCGTCTCGGGTAGGTCCGCATCGAGGTCGCTGTCGGCGTCCGTGTCGGTGTCGAGGTCGCTGTCGGCGTCATCGTCGTCGAGGTCATCGTCATCGTCGAGACCGTAGAGCGAGACGGCCGAGGCAGGGGCAGGCTTCTCGGACTCCGGGGCCACGGCGGGCTCGGACGCGGGAGCGTCGGCGTCCTCGTCTGCGACCGAGGCGCCGGCCTGCGACGACGCGGGCTTGCTCTCCGCCGGCTTCCCTGCGTCGACGGCACTGGCACCTGCCACCGTGGCCTTCTCGGCCGCCGCGGCCTTCTCCTTGGCGAGGCGCGCACGACGCTCGGCGAAGGTCTCGGTGGGCTTGGCCTTCGCGACCTCCTCCTCCGACAAGTCCGCGTCCTCCTCGCGCGCCTTGGCGGCCTCCTTGCCCTTGGGCGTGTCGGCGACGTTCTGGATGGGGTCGATGATCTCGGACTGGACCACCTTGGTCACGCCCTCCTGCGCGGTGCGGAACTGGCGCAGGGCACGGCCGATGGTGCGGCCCATGCCGGGCAGCTTGTCCGGGCCGAACAGCAAAAACGCAAATATGATGATGAGAAAGAGCTCTTGGTCTCCGATGCCGAACACAAATGCCTCCTCGCGGCCTTCCCCTCGGGCGGGCCGATGCCATTGGCCGCCGGGCACTGGGCCGCGACGTCTACAAACTGTCTGCACTCCGGGGCGGCTAGTCCTCGACGCGCAGCTCCCGCTCCACGCCAAGCAGGCCCAGCACCCGTCGCACGTTCTTCTGCGGGTGTGTGACCTCGAAGCCGCAACCGGCCTCCTCGGCGTGATGCGAGGCGCCCACGAGCACGCCTATGCCAGTCGAGTCAATATAGCCCACCTCGGCAAGGTCGACCTCGAGACGGGTCGGTTTTGCCGCGAGGGCCTCGTCGACGGCGCGACGCAGCTCGTCGGCGTTCGAGACGTCCACCTCGCCGGAGACGGAGACCTTGCGGCCGTCGTCGACGGAAGTCGTGCTGATAGATAGGTTCATGGTCTCCCCTTGTTACTCGGAGGGCAGGGTCGTGGCGTCGCGCGTAGCGGCGCTTGTCGAGGCAGAGCCTGCAGCGAGCGTGCTGAGCCGCTGCGTCACCGTGCTCTGGACGCCATAGACGTCGTCGGGGTCAACCGAGAGCGCTCGGTTGAGGGCGTCGGTCTCTGCCTGGGTGTCACCCTGGGCCTTGTAGATCGTGGCGAGCTGGGCCCAGGCGGGCGCGTAGGTGCCGTCGGCTTGGGTCACGGCGAGCAGCGCCGCCTTCGCCCCGTCAACGTCACCCTGGTAGTACTGGCACATCGCGCGGCTTACGCGGGCGGCACTGGAGTCCTCGAGCGCGAGGTAGCTGTCGTAGTAGCCCATGGCCTTCGTGAGCAGCTCGGAGGCATGGGCGCGCTCGTCGTCGGACGTGGCGTATTTCGTCGCCGCCTGACCCCAGTCTCGATAGTCGTTGGCGACGTTGATGAGCGACGCGAGGTCGTCCGAATCGTCCTGGAGCTTTGCCTCGAGCGCGTCGACCTTCGCCTGGTAGAAGCTGTCGATCGAGTCCATCTGCGAGTTCGTCGTGGTGGCGGCCTTGGTCGTCGTCGCAGCGTCGTCCGCGCCGGCGGCCCCGGTCGTCGCGGCAGCGGTAGTAGCGGCGGCCGTCGCGGCAGCGGCGCTGCGCCGGATGCCCGAGACGATGGAGGAAAGCGAGGGCAGCAGGATGGAGCCCACCATGATGATGGAGCACACAACGACAGCAACGAGCACCACGGGGCGGCGGCGGGACGGCGTCACGAGATGCTCGCCCTTCTCGGCATCGTCCTTCTCGGGCGCGTCCTTCTCGACGAGCCCCTTCTTGGGAGCACGCTTCTTAGTGGTCTTGTCGCCCTTGCCCTGCCCTGAAGCCATCCGGTCGGTCCCTTCGTCCCTTCAAACGTCACGCCATTCTAGCGCACGGCCCCAACGCGTCCGCTAGCGCCCCGCGCGGGCAAGACGCGCCGACACGAGCCGCACACAGGCGCAGAAGACGTCGAGCGCCTGCCCAAGCTCCTCGAGCGAGGGGTAGGACGGGGCGATGCGGATGTTGGTGTCGTCGGGGTCGTTGCCGTAGGGCCAGGTGGCGCCCGCGCCCGTCATCTTGACGCCGAGCTCCGCGGCAAGCGCCACGACAGCCTTCGCCGAGCCCTTGGGACCGTCAAAGGACACGAAGTAGCCGCCGCGGGGGTGGCTCCAGGTGGCGCAGCCCGTCTCGGCGAGGCCCTCGGTAAGCTTGCGCTCCACGAGATCGAAGCGGGGACGCAGCACGCGGGCCTGCTCCGCCATGTGGGCGCGAACGCCAGCCGCGTCGTGCAGCCAGCGCACGTGCGCGAGCTGGGCAAGCTTGTCGGAGCACACGCGCTCGATGCCGAAGCCCGCGCGCAGGTCGGCGAGATCTGCCTTGCTGGCGGCCACGCATGCGATGCCGCTGCCGGGGAAGGTCACCTTGCTCGTCGAGGCGAACTCGTAGACGAGGTCGTCGTTGCCCGCCTCGGCAACCGCGCCGAAAATCTCGAGCAGCTCGTCGGGGGTGTCGGTGAGCTCGTGGACGATGTAGGCGTTGTCCCAGTAGATGCGGAAGTCGGGTGCGGCGGGCTTGAGGGCGGCAAAACGGCGAACCGTCTCGTCGGAGAACGTGACGCCCGTGGGGTTGGAGTACTTGGGAACGCACCAGATACCCTTAACCGTGGGGTCGTTGTTGACGAGCCGCTCCACCTCGTCCATGTCGGGCCCGGTCTCGGTCATGCGGACGGGTACGTTCTCGAAGCCCACCGACGCGCTCACGGCGAAGTGACGGTCATAGCCAGGCGCGGGGCAGAGGAACTTGAGCGGGGTGCGCGCGGCCTGAGCCGCCTGGGGCTCAGCGCCTTGGACGCCATGCACCCAGCCGTGCGTCACCACGTCGAACATGATGTTCAGGCTCGAGGAACCGCCGAGCACCACGTTTTCGGGACTCACGCCCAGGATGTCGGCCATGAGCCTGCGTGCCGAGGGGAGGCCGTCGGGGCAGCCGTAGTTGGAGGCGTCGACGCCCTCGTCTGCGAGGACCGAGCCGGACGTAAGCGCGTCGAGCATGGGGCGCGAGAGGTCGACCTGCTCGGGAGACGGCTTGCCGCGGGCCATGTCGAGCTTGAGGTTGAGCGCGCGGAGAGTCTCGACGTCAGCCTCCAGACGCGAGATCTCCTCGTCAAGCTGGGCTGTTGTCATGCTCTCATAGACGTTGGCCATGCTTCCTCCTTGGGACGGCCCGCGGGCGGCAGGCGCTTGCTGCGGCACCGCTAGCGCCGGCGATTGTCCGCCGCGAGGCCGCTGTGTTTCTCGAGTATAGACGCGAAGAGTTTGCAAGGCCCCACGAGCGAGGAGGCTTGGTGACGCGGTACGCCGACGCCTGCTACCATGGGTGTATGGAAAAGCCTCCCTACATCCCCAACTCCGACGAGTTCGGCGAGCTCCAGCGCTTTGTCGACGCGCTCTTCGCGCGCGCCAAACTCGCTGACAATCTCGACGTCCAGGTGCTCGCCGAGACCTATGACCTCCCCGCTGACCTCCTCGAGATCGTCGGGATGCTGCCGAGCGGCATCTATGAGCGTTCGCGACTCGTAGATCAGTTCAACTCCGCGCTCGCCGCCCACGGCTGGACGCAGCGCTTCGGGACGGTGGAGTAGCGCGGGCATATGCGTGCCCGGCGGCATGGGACTCGGAAGGGCGGCTTTCGCGTCCGGCGAGGCTGGCCCGACGCATGCCAGGATCCCCTTGATTTGCCGTGTCAAAGGAACCGTATTTCAAAAGTGCAGCGATTTTATGGGTTTTCTTGCCACTGTATAAGTAGACGGCTTCCGAGCACCAAATCTCTGCCGCAAACCCGCAGGTAAACGCATTGTTCTTTTTTTCAGAACGACCGGCTACTCCGCCACTCTCTTAAAAACCCATACATTTACTGCACTTTGTGCTTTCGAGCGGCCCCAATGGCTCCATTCCGGCCCCGCAGCTCACCGCACAGGACCGTACGGTGCGCCAAAGAGCTCCTTATGCAGGGCTGCCCGCCGCCTGAGGAAGGCGGCCGTCCGCTCCTTGAGCTCAAAACCTAACTTTCTGGCGAGCGTAGGAAGAATCGCGTCGAAAAGCTCAAGGTTCGCCATCTGCTCAGGCAAGAGCTCCGCCACGGAATATCCCATCGCCTCCAGCGCGGCAGTTCGGCCGGACGCCTCGCGGAATCCCTGCTTGTTAGCGTGAAACGCCACGCCTTGCACCTCAAGAATGCCACCTGTACCCGGCCAAAAGCCATCTGCAAAGCACCAGGGAGATCGCGCGAGGGCGGCAGCTTCGGACGTGTAGATAATCTGACGGTTGAGCCAGGGCGCATCCCAGCCCTCGCCGCCAAACCGCCTGTTCGCGCACAGCAAGATGCACGCCCGAACCTCAGCCGGAGAGGCGGCGCCGTCCAGCGCCATCCCCAGCGCTCGGACTAGGCACGAGCGGGGCGAGCTCACCCCCAACGCATCGAGCGCACGCCCAATCTCCTCGACGCTCGTAAGGGGAGGTCGCTTCCACATGCCCGCATACTGCCCCAAGCGGTCAAAAGCCGGAACCCACAGGCGAGGGTCTCCGCGATCGTCGTGATCGCCAAGCGGCACGCCACGCGCATCCGCATACCCGTACACACCCACGCCGCGAAAGGCGTCCGGGCAAAACGACCCTTCGGCCCCTAGCAGCCGCATGGCGAGACGCATCCTCGAGGTATTGGGAGGCAACGCAAAGATGCCCGCAAGCTCGAACATCATCTTCGCAAGCAGGACTGTCTTCGAGAATGAGCCACCGGCATGGCCTTTCATGGAGTAGAGCAAAGCCTGCGGGAGGAGGACGTGGAGTCCCCCGCCTATGGCCACGACATGCTCGGGGCGTATCCATCCCGGGATGGGACGCGGGGCGACAAGCGAGCTATGGCACCTGTTGGCGGAATCGTCGCACATCACGCACACGGGTGGTTCGAGACCCTTGAGATCGAATAACAGGCGATCCTGCACGAGCCGATAGGCGTCGCGCGCGTTTGACTGGGAGCGAAGGAGGCGTCGCGGCCACGCCGCTCCCGCAGGCTCCGGAAGCACGGCGACCTCGGGGGCGATTGGCACGGCGGCAAGCAGGGGCGGGGTGCCCCAGTACTGCCACGCCGATATGTCACAGATGACCACCATGGGAAGACGGTAGCATTCGCCCCGGCCCGCACGAGGGCGCAGCGCGACCAGCTCGGCGGGCGGTCGCGTTGGCGGACGGTCGCGTTGGCGGGCCGACGGCGTGCGCCAGTCGCACGCCCGCCAGCCGCACGCGTGCCACCCGCCGACGGGCCAACCGCAAGTGCCCCCCCTACCGAGCGGCCCTACGCCCCCGCGTCGCCACGAGCAGAAACGCACTCCCCGCCACGGCGCTTGCGACGGAGCACGCGAGAATGGCGCACTTAGCCGCCAACACCTCGGCGGGCGCGGCAAACGCCAGCCCAGCGATGAGAATCGACATCGTGAACCCCAGGCCGCCGAGCAGTCCCATGCCCACGACCTGCACCCAGTCCACACCACGTGGCAGCCGGGCAAACCCCACGCGCACGAGCAGCCACGTCATGCCGATGATGCCAAGCGGCTTGCCGAGAAACGCCCCGAGAAAGACGCCGCGCGTCACTGGGTCGGCAACGATCGCGCCCACGTCTGCCCCGGCAAGGCTCACCTGCGCGTTCACGAAAGCGAACAGGGGCAGGATGCCAAAGTTCACCGCCACGGAAATGGCGTGCTCGACGCGCTGCAGCGGCGGCGTCACGTGATGCATCACGCGCTCCACGCCCTCGGCCGCCACGGTGAAGTCGTGCTGGCCCAGCACGTGCACCTCGGCGTCATAGGCGTCGTCGAGCTGCCTGGCCCGCTCGCCAAGCCAGACGCGCAGCGATCCCAGGCGAATGTCGGACCGCGCGGGCAGAAACATCGCAAGCACCACGCCCGCGAGCGTCGCGTGGATGCCGGAGTTGAACATGCACACCCACAGCACCACGCCAACAGCCAGATAGGGACGCGCGCTGTAGACGCGGAGCCCCTGCAACGCTGCCAGAACGACGACGCAAGCAAGCGACGCCGCCACCCACGGCACGCTGGGCGCCTGCCCGTAGAACACGGCAATGACCACGATGGCGAGGATGTCGTCGGCGATGGCGAGGGTCGAGAAGAACACCTTGGTCGCCGACGACACGCACCCGCCCAGCAGCGACATGATGCCGAGCGCAAAGGCGATGTCGGTGGCCATGGGAACGGCCCAGCCATGCGGCGCCCCCACGGGCATTCCCGCCACGCCCGCGTTGAGCAGCAGGTAGATAAGCGACGGCCCTATGACGCCGCCCACGGCCGCGAGCATGGGAAGTGCCGCCTGCCTCGGGCGTCGCAGCTGGCCCACGGTCATCTCGTACTTGAGCTCGATGCCCACGAGCAGGAAGAACACCGCCATGAGCAGGTCGTTTACCACCTGTTCGAGCGTGAGCGTCGCTACGAACGGACCCCCCACCACGCCCACGCGCGTCTCGAAGAAATGATGTACCGGCTCGTAGGCGGGCGTGTTCGCAACGATTACGGCGAGCAGCGCCGCGATCACCATGGTTGCGGCCGCCACGGTGCCGTTAGACGTCACATTCTGGATGGCGCTTCTGCGCTCCACGCGCCGGGCAACGGCGTCCTCGCGAATAATGGCCGAGCGGCCCGCCGAATCCGACGAGCCGCCCAGCTTCACACCTGGCTTGTCTGCCATGAGACGCTACTCCGCGGCGGCGAGGATGGGCGCGGCCACCTGCTTCTTGCGGGACAGCACGCCCGGCATCCACACGCCACCCTGCTCGTTGGCGATGCCGAGGCCCTTCTGGGCAACCTCGGTGTCGCCCTCGAAGAGGACCTGCGAGCCCTCTTCCATGATGTCGGTGAGGCAGAGCACGATGCCGTCGGCGCCCTTCTCGGCCTGGTAGGCGCGCATGGCCTCGCGGATCTCGGGGATCATGCCGAGCGCGCGGGTCTTGTCGACCGTCTCGTACTGGCCGATGAGCAGCTTCTTGTCGCCCACCTCGAACTGCTTGATGTCGCTGCCCACCATCTGCGCCGGCGTGAAGGAGCCGGACGGGCGGGATAGGAAGACGTCCATGCCGAACTTAATCGGGTCGACGCCCAGCTCGGTGCCCATCTTGGGGGCAAGCTCGCGCTCCTGGGCAGTCGTGGTGGGGCTCTTGAGCATGAGCGTGTCGGTCATCATGGCGGAAAGCAGCAGCTTCGTCTGCTCCTTGGTGGGAACCTGGCCGAGAAGGTCGAACAGGCGGCGCACGATGGTGCAGCTGGAGCCCCAGGGCAGGCAGATGTAGTAGAGCGGGGCGGCCGTCTCGAAGTCGCCGATGCGGTGGTGGTCGACCACGCCGAAGACGGTGGCGTTGTGGATGCCGTCGACCGTCTGGCCGCTCTCGTTGTGGTCGCAGAGGATGACCTTCTGCGGCTCCGCGCCCTCGGCGGCGGGCTCGATGGCCTCGAGCAGCTCGGGCTCGGGGGTGCCGGTCTCGGCGAGGAGCTTGGCGCTCTCGGCGGGCAGCGGGCCAAGGCGACGGGCGACGTACTCGTTGCCCTCGAACTTGACCTGGTTGAGCAGCTGGGTGAGGACGACGGCGGACATGATGGCGTCGTTGTCGGGGTTCTTGTGGCCGAAGACGTAGACCGTGCTCATGGATGCTCCTTCTGTTCGAGCGAGGTTCGTGCGGGCTCGGACGCGGCAGCGGCCGATATGGCTGCCACCGCGCTGGGCCCGGATTACGCATTGAATAATTGTACCGCGCTCGCCTGCAGTGCGCCCGTCTGCGATGCGCCTGTCGGCCCCGGCACGACGCGAGACATATCCGCCGCGCTACCGGCGCAGCGCGAGCATCTGCTCCACGAAGACCTTGTCGGCAACGGCCCCCACGCCCGCGGACATGATGCGGTCGAGGTCGGGGGCGGGGGCATTGCCGTCCGCGTCGCGCAGGGTGACGGCGGGGGCGGCGACCGCGGCCTCACCATTCTCGCCCGCCAGCTCGGCGAAGCGCGCCGCCATCGCGAGCTCCACGGCATGCACGAGGTCATCGTAGGTGGTGGCGACGTTAACGCCTCGCCCCACGCAGGCCTCGTACAGGGCCTTGATCTCCGAGATGGAAAACACCCGCTTGAACGCGCACACAAACAGCAGCGTGGCGACGTGGCGGCGCGTGTATCGCCTGTGCACCGGCGCCGGGACGATGCGCTGCTTCACGTAGTTGTTGACCATGGAGCCCGTGATGAGATCCTCGCCGGGCAGGGCCATGAACGCGAGCTCCCCGGACACAAGCGAGAGCACCTGGTCGAGGTAGAGCTCGATACGCGGCATCTCGTCAATGCGCGAGATGTGGATCCTCGTCATGCGTCGCGCCAGCTCACGAACGGCCTCGTCGTCCTGCCCCATCGTCCCTCTCCCTCTTACGTTAATGGTCTCTAGTCTACATAATCTTTTTTTCCACACTATCTAGTTTTTAGGACTAGGTATACTCTTCACCGAGAAAAGGCCTGAGACCGAACTCGGCATCGACCCGTCACGAGCGGCCCCGCCCGCACGCAAGGAGCGACCATGAACGACCAGCGCATCGCCGTCATCACCGACACCGGCACCAACGTGCCCGCAGAGTTCGCCGCCGCACACGACGTCCGGACGGTCGCCCTCACGGTCAACTACGCCGACGGGACCTTCCGCTCGGGCATCGACATCACCACCGACGAGGTCATCGACCGCTTCGCCACCGAAATCCCCACGACGAGTCTCCCGAGTCCCAGCGACATCCAGGCAGCACTTGAGGCCGCGCGCGCCGACGGCTACGAGCGCGCCGTGTTCGTGACCATCTCGTCGGGCCTCTCGGCCACCTACGCCACCGCCGCGATGGTAGCCGAGCAAATGGAGGGCTTCCCGGTGGCGATGGTCGACACCAAGAGCATCGGCGTGGCGGCCGGTCTGGTTGTCATGGCAGCAGTGCGCCTGGTCGAGGGGGGCGTGCCGTTCGAGCAGCTGCAGGGCCATCTCGAGGAGCTCTCGGCCGACACGCGCGTCTACTTCACGGTGCGCGACCTCTACTACCTGCGCCACGGCGGTCGCATCAACGAGGCGACCTATCGTCTTGGCAGCGTGCTCAACCTCAAGCCCGTCTTCCACTGCGACGCCGAGGGCAAGTACGCCACGGTCAAGAAGTGCCGCGGCTGGGAAAAGGCGCTCGCGGCCGAGCTTACGCTCGTGCAGGCCCAGGCGGCCAAGTACGAGAAGGTCATCTGCGCGGCGTGCTGCACCAAGGCAGAGAATCGCCTCGACGAGATCGCGGCCAGGATGCGCGAGACAATCCCCAACGTGGTCGACGTCATCAAGAGCGGCATCTCGCCGGACCTCATCGTGCACACCGGCCCCAGCCTCGTGGGCATGGCGGTGCAGCCGGTGCTGGACTAGCGCAGGCACGCGCAAGGCGGCGTCCCCTGGCCCAATCGCCCGCCCCGCGCTCGCTCGGCGCCCCGCCACGCACGCGTCACGCAAGACGCCCGCCGCACGTTGCCGCTTGGCAACAAGGAGGCGCGCGGAAGCCACGGCACGACCCCCGAAGTGCATAATGAAGCAGTTGCACCCTAGACCCGCACGCTATGCAGCCCGGCAGGCACAGGCGCCGGGCACCGGAGGAGACACCGTGGCAATCACCGCAGAAGAAGTCGCCGAGACACTCAACATGGTGACCGAGCAGCACCTCGACATCCGCACCACCACCATGGGCGTCTCGCTCATGGGCTGTGCGGACGAGAACCTCGAGCGCATGTGCGCCAAGGTCTACGACCACGTCACCAAGACGGCCGAGCACCTCGTGCCCGTCGCCGAGAGCCTTGAGCGCGAGTACGGCATCCCCATCGTCAACAAGCGCGTCTCCGTGACGCCGGCGGCGCACATCGCTGCGGCCTGCCCCGACAAGGACCTCACGCCGCTCGCCCACGCGCTCGACCGCGCGGCAAAGACGCTCGGCATCGACTACATCGGAGGCTACTCCGCGCTCGTCCACAAGGGCATCGGCGACGCCGACCGCCGGCTCATCGCCTGCATCCCGGAGGCCCTCGCCTCCACCGACCGCGTGTGCTCGAGCGTCAACGTGGCCAGCCTGCGTGCCGGCATCAACATGGACGCCGTGCTCATGGTGGCCCGGACCATCCTCGACTGCGCCCGCCTCACGGCCGACCGCGAGTCCGTGGGCGCCTCCAAGTTCGTGGTCTTCTCCAACATGGTGGAGGACTCGCCGTTCATGG
>UWSJ01000003.1 GCA_900549525.1 uncultured Coriobacteriaceae bacterium
ACTGCCGCTACGTCTCCAACATCGACCCCAACGACATGGCCGAGAAGGTCAAGGGTCTCGACCCCGAGACCACGCTCGTGATCATCGTCTCCAAGACGTTCACCACGCTCGAGACCATCACCAACGCGCGCGAGGCCAAGACCTGGCTGCTTGGCGCCCTCAAGGATGCCGGCGCCATCGACGGCTCGGCCGAGCAGGACGCGGCGGCCATCAAGGCCCACTTCGTCGCCGTCTCCACGGCGCTCGACCTCGTGGAGCAGTTCGGCATCGACCCGGCCAACGCCTTCGGCTTCTGGAACTGGGTGGGCGGCCGATACTCCGTCGACTCCGCCGTGGGCCTCTCGCTCATCATCGCCTTTGGGCCCAAGCGCTTCGAGGAGTTCCTCACCGGCTTCCACACGGTCGACGAGTACTTCCAGAACACCCCGCTCGAGAAGAACGTCGTGGCGCTGCTTGGTCTCATCAACGTGTGGTACGTCAACTTCTTCGGCATGGGCAGCCACGCCGTCCTGCCGTACAACCAGTACCTGCACCGCTTCCCTGCTTACCTGCAGCAGCTCACCATGGAGTCCAACGGCAAGTCGACGCGCTGGGACGGCACGCCCGTGACGTCCGGCACCGGCGAGGTCTTCTGGGGCGAAGCCGGCACCAACGGTCAGCACGCCTTCTACCAGCTAATCCACCAGGGTACCCGCGCCATTCCGGCCGACTTCATCGCCTTCGTGAACACCGCCAACCCCACCAAGGACGGTGTCCAGGACGTGCACGAGCTGTTCCTGGGCAACTTCCTGGCGCAGACCAAGGCTCTCGCCTTTGGCAAGACGGCCGACGAGGTCCGTGCCGAGGGTACGGCCGAGTGGATGGTGCCGGCGCGCTGCTTCGAGGGCAACCGTCCGACGACGTCCATCTTCGGCGAGGCGCTGACGCCTACCGCACTCGGCGAGCTCATCGCGCTCTACGAGCACATCACGTTCGTGGAGGGCACGGTCTGGGGCCTCGACTCCTATGACCAGTGGGGCGTTGAGCTGGGCAAGCAGCTTGCCAAGCAGATCACCCCGGCGTTCCACGACGACGAGGCGCTGGCCAAGCAGGACGCGAGCACGCAGGCGCTCATCCAGTTCTACCGCGCACACCGCAAGTAGCACGCGTGGTGCGGGGGCCGTCCGGGGGAGTTGTCCGGGCGGCCCCTTTTGTATCCCGAGCCGTTCGTGGGCTCGGCCGAGTAAGTGAGGAGCGGGGTCATGGCCACCGAGGAGCTCGCTGACGTTCTCGACAGCCTTGGGGACTTCCTGAAGGACTGGGACCTGGCCGGGGACTATCCAGAGCCGTACCTGGCGGACATCATCACGGCTCTTCGCAAGAGCAATCCCCCGCGTCTGCATGACGCCTACCGGCTCGCGAGGGCCGCCCATGCCGAGTGCTACGGCAAGGAGCCGGCCTTAAGGGGCGCGTACGCGTGGGTGCTCTACGACTGCCTCAAACGCTACGGTGACCCAACGAGCGGGCTTCACAACGACCTCGGCGCCTTCCTGAAGACCTTAGATGCCATACGTCCCCTGATGATTGGTGATTGGGGCGCCGCGCTGTTCTGCGAGATGCTTCGCAAGAAGGTGTGCGTCGCGGGGTGGGGCCTGCGTAAGGCCGGGAATGTCAATGGGCTGAAGAGCCTGCTTGCTGCCGTGACGGGTCCCGATTACTGGACGGCCTTACGCCATCCGGACGTGCGCACGATGTTCTATGCGTCACTCAAGGACGACCCCCGCTCGGTCATCAACCTCGTGCGCTGGTACGGGCTCGACAAGTTCGATCCTTCGGACTTCTCAACGCACTGTGTTGACGGCAAGCTCTGCCCTTCCAACGCGCAGCAGCTCACGAAGGCCTACCTCGGCGCGTTGCTCGCATCCGACAAGAACGGCGGGCAGGTTGCCACGGCCGAGGAGCGCTCCGAGGGTGCCGGGGCGGTTGCCAGGCTGCTTGAGGACGGGCGGTGCAAGGACTGGCTCTGGGAGTCGTATGCGCTTGGCAATCTGCTCGTGAGCCTGGGCCGTGGCGCCGAGGCGCGTCCGAGGCTCGCGGCGGTCGTGGCGAAGAAGCCGCGCGAGGAGTGGGCCTGGAGGCGCTATGCGGCCACGTGGGAGCGCGAGTCTCCCGAGAAGTACAGGGTGTGCATGGCCAAGGCGCGCACGCTTGCGCTCTCGGGGCGGCGGGCAAGTGCGGAGGAGAAGCGGCTGGCCGCGGCGGCGTATGACGTGCTTGCGGAGGAACTCCCCGAGACGGACTTCTACGTGGAGTGGAAGGACGAGAAGAAGGGCCTTGCCGGTCTGGTGATCCCCAAAGAGGGCAGCGCGTCCAGCATGGATTTTCTGAGCTTCGCGCGTCGCGTGAAGGTTGGGGAGGCGATAGCTCGGCAGGTTCAGGCTGGGGCCTGCTATCGAGGGCACAGAGCACAGGACGGCGGCGGCATAGTCGGCAAAGTGGTGGCCTGCCCGGACTCCCCCATCGCGGGTCGGGTCGTGAGGAACTTTTCGGGCGAGCTCGACCTCGTCAGGGACTTCGCCTTCGTCCGTGCCGCCATAGGGAGCATCTGGGTTTCGCCGAAAGCTCTGAAGGAACTTGGAGGCGACCGGGAGCTCGTGCAGTGCCAGCGCGTGACGGGCGCGTGTCGGATGATGTATCGCCAGAACCAGAAGAAGTGGGAGTGGGAGCTTTCTGACATCGGGATTGACGACCGGGAACCCCTTCGCGCCTCCACGTCCTCCTTCGCGGGCGTGCTCGAGAAAAACCGTAAGGGGTTTGGCTTCGTCAACGACTGCTTTGTTCCTCCGGAGATGATCCGCGCCCTGGGCCTCTTGAACGGCGAGGCCGTGAGCGGTGCCGCCGAACGCAAGTGGGACAAGAAGTACGGGAGGTGGGGCTGGACCGCAACGAGCATCGAGCGTGCCAAGAGTCCCCGCCCCGGCGACGGTGACGGCGCCGAGGACTCCCGCCCCGCCAACGGAGACGGCGTAGGGGACGGCCAGTAGCGCGCCGGCGCTGCCGGCCCCCGGTCTTTGCATGTGCTGGCCGCAAGCTGCTCGATCGTACGCATGGCACGGAGCTGGCTCCCGCCGAAGAGCGTGTAGGGGCGGCTTGGCCGGGTCGTTGCCGCGCGCGTCGACCTCCGACCATCGAACGCCTCAGACCTCTTCCGCACGCGATGCGCTCAAGGAGGGTTGTTCCCCGTTGCTGGGCTGACGTTCGCGGGCCGTGCCCGAGCGGCTCATTACTTTGCCGCTCCCGGTCCCTGGCGCTTGCCGCGGCGAAGCTGGCTGGACATCTGCTTGCCAGCCTCGGACACGCGCCGCTCGACGGAGCCCGTGAAGTCGCTGGCGTTGCCGAAGGTGAACCCCGCCTTGGCGAGGGCCATGTAGGTGCCGTCCTCGCGCATGCGCAGCGCGACGATGCGGTCGTCCTCCGAGACGGACTCGATGGCGGAGTAGGGCAGGGTGTGCACCGAGCCGTCCGAGTTGACGGTTCCCATCTCGTTTGCCGTGAAGAACGTGACGCGCCTGCGGGCGTTCTCGCCTGCCCGGTCGAGCTCGGCTCCCGTGCGCTTGGCGGTGTGCTTGGGGAGCTGCGTCCCCTGATAGACGAACAGCGCGCCAAAGGCGGCGAGGATGACCGTCATGAGCGCGTCGGCGTGGAAGAACAGGTACGTGACGGCGGCAAGTACCAGGGCCGCGACGCCCACGCCGAGGTAGGCCCAGCGAACGAGCGGACTCTGCGTGAGCTTGACGATGCGCTCGATGATGTCGTCGTCCAGGGTCGTCACGTTGACGTAGCGGGCCCCGAGGGGGATACCGCCCTGCCCGGGTCTGGTGCCCGTACCGGGGCGGTCGTTCTGCTTGTGGGCGCGCTTCTTGTGCTTGGAGGACATGGCTACCCTCGCTTCTCGGACTGGCCGAAGACGAAGCTGCAAAGCTCCTCGAAGCGCGAGAGGCTCATGGCCCGCTGCGGCACGATGACGTACGCGGGGCCGGCGAAGCGCAGGACGAGCAACTCGGGTCCCTTGACGGGCTTCTTCATGCCGGAGAGCGGCAGGTTCGCCTCGGTGGGCTCGCCCTTGCGGGCAACCTCGACGTGGTCGGCGAAGAAGCGAACCTCGAGGCGGCGCTTGTCCTTGTCGATGAAGGCGGTGTCGAGACCCGAACGGCGCAGCCTGCGGAGCTGCACCTTCTGCCACTTCTCGCCCGCCTGCAGGCTCGCGACGGCGCCGACGAACATGACGAGCAAGGGGACGACGTGCTCGCGGGCGTTGGGGGTCATGGCGAAGGTCACGATGCCCAGGAGGAAGACCGCACCCACGAACGAAGGCGGGTTGCGGTAGCGCGGCCCGGCAAGCGCCGAGGCGGCCTCGTCGACCAGCTGCGGGGTAAGCTCGTAGCTGACGACGTGGAGGGGCGTGGTTTCATCGGTGGTGGCTGGGGCTGTCATCTGGTTCCTCTCGTGGGCGTGCGGGCGCCCGTGTGACAAAAAAGGCCGCATGCGCGCGGCTGGCGTGCGCATGCGGCCATTCTAGCCCTAATAGATGCCGCGGGCCCTTCCCTGGCGGTCTCCGGGACGGCGGTGCGAGGTGCTGCCGGGCTTGCCCGAGCCGCGCCCGCCCCTGTCGCGGGCGTGGCCGCGCTCGGGGCGCTGCTCGCGCGCCTCGCCCTTGCGCCCCCCGCGACGCTCGCCGTAGTCGCGCGGGCTCGTGCCCTGCTGCTTGCGTGAGCCCCGTGCGCGGCCGTCGCTCTGCTGGTTGCCCGTGCGCTTGGCGTCGCGGCTGCCGTCACGCCTGCCGTTGCGGGCACTCTGGTCGGTGTGCTTGCGGCCGCCCTGGCGCTCCTTGCGCTCAATTCCGTGCAGCTCGGCGTCGGTGAGGATGGCCTCCGACTGCTGCTTCTCGCGGCGGGGCTGGCCGGGCTTGCGGTGGCGGCCCTGCGTCGCCTTTCCGGCTTGCTTGCCACCGTCGCGGCTCCCGGCGGCGCCGCGCGTGCGGTCGCGCTTCTCGCCCTGCTGCGCCGTCGAGCCCCTGCGGTTGCGTCGGCGCTTCTTGCGCGAGCCGCCCTCGTCCTTCTCGGCCGTGCGGTTGGGGTCGAGTGCGGGAGGCTCGGTGCCGAGGTCAAACTCGCTCGCGCGCTCGTAGGTGGGGACGACCTTGCCCATGAGACGCTCGCAGTCGCGCAGGTCGGGATAGTCGTCCGCCGTCACGAACGTGAGCGACCAGCCCGTCTCCCCGGCGCGGCCCGTGCGCCCGATGCGGTGGATGTAGTCCTCGGAGTCCTCGGGGACGTCGAAGTTGACCACGTAGCGCACGTCGGACACGTCGATGCCGCGGGCCAGCACGTCGGTGGCGACGAGCACGTCGGTGCGGCCTTCGCGGAAGGCGCGGAGCGCCCGCTCTCGCTGGTTCTGGTTGCGGTTGCCGTGGATGGGCGCGCACGAGATGCCGGTGCGCGAGAGGCGCTTGCAGCAGGCGTCGGCGCGGTGCTTGGTGCGCGTGAAGACGATGACGTGGCTGGGGCCCTCTGCCTTGAGCACCTTCGCGAGCAGGGCGTTCTTGGCCTCGAGGGACACGGGGAGCACGTACTGGTCAATCGTCTCGGCGACGGTGCCCTTGTGGGCGATCTCCACGATGGCGGGCTCGTGCACGAGATCGCGGATGCCGCCGATCTGTCCCTCGTCCAGCGTGGCCGAGAAGAGCAGCGTCTGGCGCGTCTCGGGCGTCTCGGCCACGATCTTGCGCATGGCGGGCAGGAAGCCCATGTCGAGCATGCGGTCCGCCTCGTCGAGGACGAGCGTCTGCACCTCGCCGAGGTGCGCCTCGCCCTGGTCGATGAGGTCCTGCAGGCGGCCGGGTGTGGCAACGAGCACGTCGCAGCCACGACGCAGGGCGCGCTTCTGCGGCTCGTAGCCCACGCCGCCCACGACGGTGACGCTCCTGTGGCCGGTGCGCTTGGCGACGGTCTCGCAGACCTCCTCGATCTGCTGGGCCAGCTCGCGCGTGGGCGTGAGCACGAGCATGAGCGGGCCGTGGCCCTTGCCCGCGTGCGGCAGGCGGCTCAGCGTGGGCAGCAGGAAGGCGGCCGTCTTGCCGGTGCCGGTCTGGGCCGCGGCGAGGACGTCGCGGCCAGCGAGCACCTCGGGGATGGCCCGCGCCTGGACGGGCGAGGGGGTCTCGTAGCCAAGGTCGGCCACGCCGACGAGGACGTTGTCGGAGAGCCCCAGCTCGTCAAATCCGGGGAGGGTCTCGGGGGAGTCGGCGTCCGCTGCGACCGTCTCTGCTGCTGCGGCAGCGTTCTCCTCGACGGCCTGCGCCGAGGCGGTGGTGGTATCAGTCATGGATTCGTTCCTGTTCTGGGGCCTTGTGGCCCATGACGCGCGTTGTGGCGGCGGTCGCGTGCGGGAAGCGCCCGCTCGCGGGAGCAGGGATACCGTCGCCCGAATACTGCTTTCACTTTACCGAAAGGGATGGCACGAGTGGCTGGCGGGCGCCCTTCTCCGCCACTTCTCCGTGTGGCGCTCGCGCGCGTCGTGCAACCTCGCCCGCGTGATGCTCGCGATTCGCCGCGAAGGCGCGCACGGAGCGGTAACGCCGTCGCGGGAGCGCGCATGGAACGGTAACGCCGTCGCAGGAACGCGCATGGAACGGTAATTTTCCGCCCCGTTTTCTTCCGTTTCGCCCGCGCCTTGGGTCATCGAACCGCCGCGGCCGTAATCGACGGCTTGGGTCTCCATGCAGGACGGCCCCTTGAGACGCGCTGCCCCGCTGCCCCGCTATCCCACGAAGCGGAACCCGCGGCCCACGATCTCGGAGCTGGTCACGATGGTCACGAACGCGTCGGGCTCGCTCTCGCGCACGTGGCGCAGGAGCCGTCTGGCCTCGGCGCGACCCAGCACGCACGTGATCTGTGCCATGCGGCGGCCCGAGTACGCGCCGTAGGCGTACGTGAGCGTGGCGGTGCGGTTGAGCTCGACGATGATGAAGCGCTCGATCTCGCGCGGGTGCTTGCAGACGATGGTGCAGATCTTGCGCATGTGGAAACTCTCGATGATGGAGTCGACCACCATCGTCTTCGCGAAAAGACCCAGCACGCAATAGAGACCCACGCGCGTCCCGTACAGGGCAAACGTCGTCACCACCACGCCAAAGTTCACCACGGTGAGCGCCTTGCCAATGTCGAGGCTCGACTTACGGTTCACGATCATGGCAAGGATGTCGGTGCCGCCGGTGGAGCCGCCCACGTCGAAGGCGATGGCGCTGCTCACGGCGGGCAAAAGCACCGCGAAGCACAGGTCGAGCCACATGTCGCCGGTGATGCTCTGGGCGGGCAGCACGGCCGCGAAGAGCGACGTGTACATCGACAGCGCCACCGAGGCGAAGGCGCTCCACATGACCGCGCGGCGGGGGAGGAACACGAAGCCCACGACGACGATGAGAACGTTGAGCGCCCACATCCAGCCGGCCATGGGCAGCACGGGCACGGCCGAGGCAAGCACGATGGCGAGGCCCGACGTGCCGCCAAACGCAAAGTGCTGGGGCGACTGGAACAGCACGATCGAGAAGGCCATCACGATGAGCGAGAAGTTGAGCGCCAGGAAGAAGCGCCAGCGCCGAGGAGCCTGTTCGCGCTTCTCGGCAATGCGCTTGGCCTCGGCGGCCTGCTCGGGCGACTGAGCGTCCGCGAGCGGTTCGAGCCGCACGCGTGCCGGGTCGATGGGGCGAAAGGTGCCCGTGGGGTCGTTGAGCGCTTCGGCGACGGCGGACATCTCGTAGGGAACGCCGGGCTTGGCGGCCTTGTGCCCCCGGTCGCCCTCGTGCCCGTGAGCGCCGTGCGCGTGCGCGGAGTCGGCGTCGTGCCCGCGCCCGGCGTCGTATGCGTGCGGGTCGCGCCGCCCGGGGTCGATCTCGTCGCGCGAGGACATCGCGTGGGGGTCGCGCGACCAGTTGCGGTCGTACTCGGCCGTGTCTTGCTCGTGCCCCCGCGCCTCGTCCCCCACGTCTGCTCCTCTCGCGTCTGCGTCCGTCCGGGCAACAGCCTACCCGAAGCGCTTCTGTTTCGAAACGGTTAACCGGCGCATGCCGACCGTCGCTCGGGCATTGCGGCCTCGCCCGAGCGAGAGGCCCCGGCCGGGGAGGCCGGGGAAGGCGGCCGCGTCGGCGCTCGCCTGAAGTGCTACCGTGACGGGAGCACTTCAGGACAAGATCGCGCGCTCCGTAACAAGGAGGCTCCATGCAGCAGCTCAGCGACAAGACCGCCCACTTCACCGACTCCGTCATACGTCGTATGACGCGCGTCTCCATGCGCTATGACGCCATCAACCTCTCCCAGGGCTTTCCCGACTTCGACCCGCCTAAGCCCATCCTCGACCGCCTCGCCAAGGTGGCCTACGAGGGGCCGCACCAGTACGCCATCACCTGGGGCGCCCCCAACTTCCGCGCCGCGCTCGCGGCCAAGCAGTCGCCGCGTATGGGGCTCGACATCGACCCCGAGACCCAGATCGTGGTGACCTGTGGGTCAACCGAGGCCATGATGTGCTCCGTCATGACGGTGGCCAACCCCGGCGACCGCGTCGTGGTCTTCTCGCCGTTCTACGAGAACTACGGTGCCGACGCCATCCTGTGCGGAGCCGAGCCCACGTACGTGGAGCTGCATGCCCCCGAGTTCACCTTCGACGACGCCGAGCTCGAGGCGGCCTGCGCCCGTCCGGGCACCAAGGCGCTCATCCTCTGCAACCCGTCCAACCCGACGGGACACGTCTTCTCCCGCTCTGAGCTGGAGTCCATTGCTCGTATGGCCGAGAAGTACGACCTCTGGGTCATCACCGACGAGGTCTACGAGCACATCGTCTACGAGCCGTACGAGCACGTGTACTTCGCAAGCCTGCCGGGGATGGTACCGCGCACGCTCAGCTGCAGCTCGCTTTCGAAGACGTACAGCATGACGGGCTGGCGGCTGGGCTACGTGATTGCCCCGGCCGAGGTGACCGATCGCCTGCGCAAGGTGCACGACTTCCTCACCGTGGGGGCCGCCGCCCCGCTCATGGAGGCCGCAGCGGTGGGCCTTCAGCTGCCGCAGTCCTACTACGATGACCTGCGCGCGCTCTACACCCACAAGCGCGACCTCTTCTGCGAGGGCCTGCGCGAGCGCGGCCTCACCTTCGTGGAGCCCGAGGGCGCCTACTACGTGATGGTCGACATCTCGGACTTTGGCTACGAGAGTGACGAGCAGTTCGCCATCGACCTCGCGGCAAAGGTGGGCGTGGGCGGCGTGCCCGGGTCGTGCTTCTTCAATGCGCCCGAGAACCGCTTCATCCGCTTCCACTTTGCGAAGTCCGACGAGGTGCTTCAGGCGGCGCTCGCGCGGTTAGACGGCTGGCACGAGAAGATGAGCCGCTAGCAGGGGCTGGCGGTGCGGAGCGCACCGGAGCGAGTTAGATACCTGGTCTCAGGAAAGGGGTGGCCGATGAGCTTGCGCAGCAGGTTCAAGGGGAAGGAGCAGGACTCTGCTCGTGAGCCGGGACATCCCACGGCGCTTGCGGTCGAGGCCGGGCCCGGCGTGCTGGTTGCACCCGTTGGCGGCAGGGTCAGCGCCATGGATGAGGTGCCCGACCCGGTGTTTGCCGGCGGCATGCTCGGGGAAGGCTGCGGGGTCTGGCCCGACGGGGACGTCGTCTACGCGCCGCTCGACGGAACGGTGACGGCGGCCATGAGCCACGCCGTGGGCATCGCGGGCGACGACGGCACCGAGGCGCTCGTGCACGTTGGCATCGACACGGTCGAGATGGGCGGCGACGGCTTCGAGCTCTTCGTCGCGGCGGGCACCCACGTGAGCGCCGGGCAGCCGCTCGTGCGCATCGACCGAGGCAGGATTGTCGCCGCGGGGCATCCGGACTGCGTGGTGCTGGCGGTCTCCAACGCCGGAGAGCTCGGGGGCGTTTCGCTTGGCGTGACGCCGGGCATGGTGGTGCACGCGGGCGAGGCCCTCCTGCGCACGGACGGCGCGGCGTAAGGTACGGAGTCCCAGCCTCACCTGTGCCAGCCCCGTCGAAGCGGATGGCGGCGCCCCTCCAACCCGCCATTCCTACCTACCAAGTAGGGATTAACCGTTCGTTTACAAAAACAGCCTTGCGCGGCCGAGAAAAGCGCGTATAGTTCGCTGCAACAAAAGGGGCTGCTTAGCCAGCAGATGGCCCGAGCAGTCATTGATTTCGATTTTTCGAGAGGAGCGCCAGAGATGAATCGCACCGCTTGCATGCGCAACAACTGGTGGTGGCGCGATTCGCAAACGGTCGGTCGACTGTGAGTCTCTCGCGCCATATCTCTTACGCGAAAAAAGGGCTCCCGGTAGACCGGGGGCCCTTTTTTGTGGCCCGGCGCACCTCACACGAACGACCCGCGAATCGCGCGGTACAAGCAGGGCCCAGGGCCCACAAGACCGAGAGACTCCACGGAACGACACACACCGCGCCGTATGGCGCCCACGTCCAAGAACGCATCCAAGGGAAGGAAGACCCCATGTCTCTGCACGCCGACGCCGACCAGCAGGCCCGCACCGTCTCCACCACCGACCGGGGCAATCTCGACATCAAGGCGCTCGTGCTCCTCGCCGTGCTCCTCGCCGCCGGCTTCGTCCTCAACTTCACCGTGGGCAAGGCAATCGCGGCCCTCACGGCCAACGCCATCAGCCCCGAGTTCATCATCTCGGCCTTCTGCCTCACCATCCTCGTCGTGCGCCCCAACGTGGGGCAGGCGCTCGTCATCGGCCTCATCTCCGCGGCCGTAATCCAGATCACCACCACCTCGCCGTTCGTTGACTTCGCGGCCGAGGGCGTGGCCGCCGTGGTCATGGCGCTCATCGTCAACGCCGGCATGAGGGGCGGTGCCAAGGCCATCATCCCTGCGGTTGGAACTCTCGTCACCACGGCGCTCTCCGGCGCGATCTTCATGGTCGTCAAGCTCGCCATCTCCGGCTTCTCGCCCGAGCTCGTCGCTGCCATGCCCGCCGCCATGCTCCCCGTGGTCTTCGCCACGGCCGTCTTCAACGCGGTGCTCGTCGCCGTCCTCTACCCGCTGGTTCGCAACGCCCTCAAGGTCACGGACTAACGCTTGCGCCGCGGCGCGGCTCTGACTCGGCCCGCACCCACCCGACTCGGCACCATCTCGCACACCTGACCCGGCTTGCGCTCGTCGGCTTGTGCCGACACCAAGGAGACTCCCATGGCTACTCAGACCCATGTCGCTCAGAACCAGGCTCGTACCGTCAGCTCCGAGACCCGCCTCACCGGCGGCGTTCTCGACATTACCTCGCTCGTCCTACTCGCGGTGCTGCTAGCCGCCGGCTACGTCCTCAACTTCACCCTTGGCAACGCGCTTGCCATGACGGGCATCAAGCCGCAGTTCATCATCGCGGCCTACGCCCTCGCCGTGGCGCTCACCCGCGCCAGCGCCCTGCAGGCGGTCGTGTTCGGCCTGCTCTCCGCCGCGGTCATACAGCTCACCACGTCCATCCCCGGCCTCAACTTCGTCACCGAGGTGGCCGGAGCGCTCGTGATGTGCGGCCTCGCTCGCCTCAACCTCAAGGTCGCCGGGCGCAGCGTCACCCCGCTCGTCGCCGCCTTCCTCACCACGCTCGTCTCCGGCGCGCTCTTCGCGGGCCTCGGCACGGTCATCATGGGCGCCGAGCTCGCCACGGCGCTTGCCAAGGTGCCCATCGTCCTCGGCACCGCTGCGTTCAACGCCGTGGTGGTGCAGGCGCTCTACTTCCCGCTGCGCTCGGTTCTCAAGAAGTAGCAGAGGGGCTCGGGTACTATGGGTGGGCTGCGGCTTTCGGGTCGCGGCCCGCATTCATGAACGGGTGGGAAGGGTCACAAGGTGTCAGATGCCGAGAAGCGCGTCGAGGGCGCGCCCATCATAGAGCTCAGGAACGTCTCGTTTTCCTACGGCGGCGCAGACTCCGGTGCGCCCCGTGCGCTCGACGACGTGTCGTTCTCCGTCCGGCCGGGCGACTTCGTGGGCGTCATCGGGCCGTCGGGCGCGGGCAAGTCGACGCTTGCGAGCGTCATGAGCGGGGCCATCCCGCATCACTTCTCCGGCCGGCTCTTTGGCGCCACGCTTGTGGACGGCCATGACACCTGCGACGTGTCGCTCACTGACATCTCGCAGCTCGTGGGCAGCGTCCTGCAAGACATCGACACGCAGATGGTGGCGTCTGCCGTCGAGGACGAGATGCTCTTCGGCCTCGAGAACTTTGGCGTGCCGCACGACCAGATCGAGGCCCGCATCTCCGAGACGCTCGAGACGGTCGGCATCTCAAACCTGCGGGACCGCGAGATCGCCACGCTCTCCGGCGGGCAGAAGCAAAAGGTTGCCATCGCGGCCATCCTGGCGCTCCGCCCGCGCGTGCTCGTGCTCGACGAGCCCACCGCCGCGCTCGACCCGGCGTCGTCTCGGCTCGTGTTCGACACGCTCCGGAGGGCCAACGAGGAGCTCGGCATCACGGTCGTGGTCATCGAGCAGAAGGTAGCCCTGCTCTCGGAGTACTGTGGGCGCGTACTGGTGCTCGACTGCGGGCATCTGGCGCTTGAGGGCACGCCGCACGAGGTCTTCTCGCACGCCGCCGAGCTGCGCCGCATTGGCGTCGACAGCCCGCGCGTGGCGCGCATCTCCAACAGTCTGGCCGAGAAGGGCCTGGTGAAGCCCGGCGTCCCGTGCCTGAACGTGGCCGAGGCGGAGGCGATGGTCGCCGGGCTCGTGGGAGACGCACACGCTGCCCCTGCGTCCCCGCTTGTCCCGGCGACCTCGCCTCACGCACCGCTTCGCCCCAAGGCCGAGGGCGCCGAGCCGGTCGTCTCCTTCGACGACGTCAGCTTCACGTATCCGGGCGGCACGGCGTCGGTGGACAACATCGACCTCAAGGTCTATCCGGGCGAGCTCGTGGGCGTCGTCGGCCAGAACGGCGCCGGCAAGACCACGCTCACCAAGCTGCTTAACGGCCTGCTCAAGCCCAGCTCCGGCACGGTGCGCATTGCCGGGCTCAGTACGGCCGAGGTGCCTACCAGCAAGATTGCCGCCCATTGCGCCACTCTGTTCCAGAACCCCGACCGACAACTCTGCAAGCAGACCGTGCTCGACGAGGTTGCCTTTGGCCTCGAGCTTCAGGGAGTCGACGTCGAGGAGGCCCGAAGGCGTGCCCACATGGTAGCCGAGCGCTTTGGTCTGCCTGCCAACGAGGCCCCGTTCTCGCTCTCGCGCGGGCAGCGGCAGATGGTGGCGCTGGCAAGCGTCGTGGTGGTCGAGCCACAGGTCATCGTGCTGGACGAGCCCACGAGCGGCCTTGACTACCGCGAGTGCATGACCGTCATGGAGACGGTGGGGGAGATGGCGGCGCAGGGATGTGCCGTCATCATGGTGTGTCACGACATGGAGGTCGTGAGCGACTTCGCCGAGCGTGTCGTGGTGATGGCCAACGGCCGCATCCTCGGGCGCGGCCCCACCCACGAGATCTTTGCCGACGCCGACCTCATGCGGCGCGCTTACGTGGCCCCACCGCAGGTCATCGAGCTGTCCTGCAAGCTTGCGCGTGAGGTCTCCCCGGCGTTTTCGGGTATCAGCGAGGTCTCCGGCATCGTCGACGTCGCCGAGGAGATGGTCCGCCGTGGTTAACGTGATCGACTACCAGCCGGGCAACACCCTGCTGCACAGGCTCAATCCCGTGGCAAAGCTGGCCCTCGCTGCGGCCATCATCCTCGCGACCTTCTTATCGAGTGCCTTCCCGGTGCTGCTGGGGCTGCTCGCCCTTACGCTGGCGCTTGGTGCGTATGCGGGCGTGCTGCGCAGGCTGCTCGCGCTGCTCAAGGTGCTGGTGCCGGTTGCCGTCATCATGCTGCTGCTCCAGACGGCCGTGATGCGCAGCGGCGACGTCGCCTTCCTCTGGATGACGAACGAGGGGCTCGACACGGGCGGCAAGGCGTGCCTGCGTCTCTTGGGCGTGGCGTTGCCGCTCATCCTCATGCTGACGGTGACCAAGCTCAACGATCTGGCAAACGCCTGCGTCGAGAAGCTCCATGTGCCATACCGCTACGCGTTCACGTTCACCACGGCGCTGCGCTTCGTGCCCATCTTCGGGCAGGAGATGAACGCGATCATGGAAGCCCAGACCGCGCGCGGCGTGGAGTACGACACCAAGAACCCCTTCAAGAAGATGCAGCTCATGTTGCCGCTCTGCATCCCGCTGCTCGTGAGTTCGGTGGGAAAGACCGACGCCACGGCGCTCGCCGCCGAGGAGCGCGGCTTCTACCTGCGAAATCGCGCGAGCAGCTTCAAGCGCTATCCGTTTGCCGAGCGTGACTACGTGGCGCTTGCGGTGAGCGTGGCCCTTATCGTGTTGGGCGTGCTGTTCTAGAGCCTCGGCGCCCGGCGTATCGGCTTTTCTGTGCCCCGTGGAAACCTCGTGGCGGCGAGGGCGCATCGGGGCGCTCAGCGCAGCCAGCAGTACTTCTCGGCTATACTGCCACTCGAGCGCGTTTGGTGGGCTCGGGTGACGCAACACCTCGAACCTGGTCAGGGCCGGGAGGCAGCAGCCATAAGGGGCCTCTGGCGGGCACCCGTTCCCACCAAGCGCGCTCCACACAAGACGCTCCGTGGTCGGCATTGCCGTCCGCGGGGCGTTTTGCTGAAGGGGCGTTTTCTTAACGCAGGATGAACTCACGGCCAAGCGGGCCGCGAGACGCGCAGAACGGATTCACCATGGGCTTCGTCAACCTCATCATCGAGCTTCTCCGCGATCCTCGCACGGCCATCGCGAGCTGGATCGCTGCTGGCCCCGTTGCGGCCTACGGCTTCGTCTTCCTCATCGTCTTCATCGAGACGGGCGTCGTGTTCTTCCCGTTTTTGCCGGGCGACTCGCTCCTCTTCGCCTCGGGCTTCTTTGCGCAGGGTGGCGGGTTCAACATCGTGGCCCTTCTGGCGACGGCGTGGTGCGCGGCCATCCTCGGAGACCAGTGCAACTTCATGATCGGCCACTTCTTTGGCAGGAAGATCGTGGCATCCGGCAAGGTCAAGGCCATGACGCCCGAGCGCATGGAGAAGAGCGAGAAGTTTCTTGCCAAGTGGGGCCACCTCGCCATCTTCCTCGGTCGCTTCTTCCCGTTCATCCGCACGTTCGTCCCGTTCATCGCCGGTATGGGCGGCATGCACTGGCGCAACTTCGTCATCTTTAACGTGCTCGGTGGCGTTACGTGGTCCACGCTGTTCACGCTGTTGGGCTACTTCTTTGGCGGGGTGCCCTTCGTGCAGGATCACTTCGAGCTGCTCATCGTGGGCATCGTGCTGGTGTCCGTGGTGCCCACCGTGGTGGGCCTCGTGAAGAGCCGCCTTGGCAAGAAGGGTACCCGCAAGGGCAGGCACATGGCGTAGCGACGCCGCGTTTCGACGATTGCTCCCGGCTGGTATCTGCGGTCTTTCAGCTTCGGCGGGATGGGCGGCGGCGCTGTGCCGTCCGCGGATTCATGTCGACCGTCTGCGGCAAGTGCGTTCGTTTTGGGCGCTGGCTTTGGAGCGGGGCGGCAATATGATGTGCGAAGCGCGCGCCCTCCTGAACGCTCGTCTCCCCTCCGGTCGTCGGGTAGCCAGCTGGAGTGCTTCGCACCCTGGCAGTTCGTCAGAGATTCTTCCAACCCCCTGTTCTCTGGGAGGACGCGCGCCATCACGGAAAGCTTCCGAGCCGCCCGCGCAGCGGGAATACGGTGCCACGTGCAGCCATCGGCTCGGCCGAACGCCCTGCGGGCCTGCGCTCGCGGGGCGTTTTTTGTGGGCTGGATCTGTCGTGCACGGCCGACCGTGTTGCTGCAGCGTGCCCGGCCGGGTGCTATCGCCGAGCGCCGGGGCTTGCGGCGCTCGGCTCGCGTGGCGCTAGAGCAGTGCCAGGGCGGCGCGGGCGGCTCCGAGGAAGCCGGCCGTGTTGCCGAGCGTCGCCACGCGGATGGGCGTCTCCTTGCAGGCGGGGATGGCAAACTCGCGGTAGGCCTCCTCGCATGCGGCGCCAAAGGTGTCCCAGCCGCCACACATGCCGCCGCCCACCACGAACGTCCCCGGATCGACGACGGTGGACACGCAGGCAAGCGCGCGGGCGAGGTAGACGCCCAGCCGCTTGCAGGCCGCCTGCGCCTGGGTGTTGCCCTCGCGGGCCGCCACGAACACTGCGAGGGCGTCGGTGGCGTGGGCGATGGGAACCTCGCCCGCCCCGTCCTTCTCGCACTCCTCGCGATACAGGCGGATAAGGCCGCGTGCCGACGCGTACTGCTCGAGACACCCGCGGCAGCCGCAGCCGCAGCGCTCGGTCTCGTTGGGCTCCACGTTGATGTGGCCCACCTCGCCGGCCGCCCCGTGCGCACCGGTCGCCACCTTGCCGTCCACGACGACGCCTGCGCCCACGCCCGTGCCCAGCGCCACCATCACGAGGCTCTGCGCGCCGTTGCCGGCACCCACCCAGGTCTCGCCAAGCGCGGCGGCGTTGCAGTCGTTGAGCACGGCGGCCGTCGCTCCGGGCAGCGCCTCGCGCAGGGCGGCGACAAGGCCGTCGAGGTCGAGCGTAACGTTGGGCGCCATTACGAGGGAGCCGTTTGGCAGCACGACGCCGGGCACGTCGAGACCCACGCCGATGAGCCGCTCGAATGCCACGCCGGCCTTCTCGGAGAGCGCGCGGGCGGCCTCGGTCACCTTGGTGAACGCCTCGGCGCAGTCAAGCACGCCGGTCCTGATGGAGCCCTGCGCCAGCACCTCGCCGCGCGGCGTGACCACGCCCATCTTGATGCTCGTCCCGCCCACGTCGATGCCGAGAACGGCCTGCACGTTGTCGATTGTCGCCGTTGTGCCCGTGTTTTCCGCGGCTGCTTCTGCCATGGGTTCCCCCGTTCTGCGGAGTCTGGCCCCGCACTCGTGTCATAGGCCCTACAACCGTATGCGATGCGGCTCCAAGATGATGCCTGCAATCCGCTGGCGGCGCACAGGAGCGGCGACCGTGGCCGACCAGTGGCATCCTCGCAGGCTGTTGCCACCCCAGCACTAACGGCTCGCCGTCGACTATGCTTGAACGTACGTCCGAGTGCGCCGTGCTCCTGGCCGCACTCGCCACGTCCCGCTCGCGCAACCCGCCGGAGGCCCGCATGGAGTCGCTGTATCGCAAGTACCGCCCGCAGACGTTCCAGGACGTCGTTGGCCAGTCGCACGTGGTCTCCACGCTCGAGCGCGCCGTGACCGAGGGCCGCACGAGCCATGCCTACCTGTTCTGCGGCCCGCGTGGCACCGGCAAGACCACCATGGCGCGCATCCTGGCCAAGGCGCTCGAGTGCGAGCAGGGGGCCGGGCACCTTCCGGACGGCACGTGCGAGGAGTGCCGGCTCATCGCGGCGGGCGAGCACCCGGACGTCTACGAGCTGGACGCCGCGAGCCGCACGGGCGTGGACAACGTGCGCGAGGAGATCATCAACCGCGTGGACTACGCGCCGGTGCGGGGCCGCTATAAGGTATACATCATCGACGAGGTTCACATGCTCACCCCGGCGGCGTTCAACGCGCTGCTCAAGACGCTCGAGGAGCCGCCCGAGCACGTGGTGTTCATCATGTGCACCACTGACCCGCAGAAGATTCTCGCCACGATTCTCTCGCGCGTGCAGCGCTTCGACTTCCGTCCCATCGCCAACGACGAGATGCGCTCCCACCTTGTCGACATCTGCGACAAAGAGGGCTTCACATACGAGGACGAGGCTCTTGACCTCGTAGTTCGTCATGCGCGTGGCGGCATGCGCGACGCCATCTCCACGCTGGAACAGCTCTCCGTCTTCGGCGACGGACGGGTGACGGCCTCCTCGGCCCGCGACCTTTTGGGCGAGGTGTCCAACTCGAAGATGGCAGGCGTCTCGCGGGCGCTTGCCTCCCGTGACGTGCCGACCCTCTTCGCCGAGGTGGCGAGCCTTGCAGACTCTGGAGCCGACCTCCTGCAGGTTGCCCGCGAGCTAGCGGCGCACGTGCGTGATGTGTATGTGGTTGCCGTGGCGGGCACGCGTCCGGGCGTGGTGAGCGCGTCCGAGGACGAGCTTGCCGAGCTTGCCGAGGAGGCCAAGGCCTACGGCGGGCCGGATCGGCTTGCGCGCGTGCTCTCGATTCTCGGAGACGCCGTGGGCGAGATGCGTTTTTCGCCCAATCAGCGTCTTGTGCTCGAGATTTCGCTCACGAAGGCGGCGCGGCCCAAGACCGACCTCACGCTCGAGTCGCTCGCCGAACGCGTCGAGGCGCTGGAGGCGCGGCTGGCGGGAGGCACCGGGGCGGCGGCTGTCGAGCCGGCGGCCGCGAAGAAGGCCGAGGCGCCTGCGAGGGCTTCCGCCCCCGTCGCGACGGCTGCCGAGAGGCCCGAGTCTGCCCCGACAGCGGCCCCGCGCATGGTGCCGCCTCCCAATCCGCTTCGCCATAAGCGCCCGGAGCCGACCGTGCCCCAGACGCAGGGCCCGAAGCCGGTGGCACCGGTTGCGGAGCCTGCCCCGACGCCCGAGCCGCCGAAGCCCGCGGTGCCGGTGCCTGCCGAGGCCCTCACGGCGCCGAAGCCCGCGCCTGTGACGCCTGCTGCGGTGCCGGCACCAAAGCCTGTGGCTCCCGCGGGCACGGCTCCTGCGGCGGAGGCTCCGGACACCGGGGCGCTACAGCGCTCGTGGAAGGCGGTCGTCGACGGCTTGCTCAAGAGCAGCGCCTCCTGCGGTTCGCTGCTGCTGAGCGCTCGCGCGGCGTCGGACGACGGCTCGACGCTTCTGGTGGAGCTTCCGGGCGGCAGCTCGTTCACGCGCCGCATGCTCGAGCGCGAGGACGTGAGGCAGATCGTGGGTGCCGCCGTCGACTCGGTGTTCGGCCGCCGCTCAGTGCGGTTTGAGGTCGCGGGGGAGGGGGTTGGCACCGGCTCGATGTCTGCGTCGGCACCCGCCGCCCCTGCTCCGAAGCCCGCGCCAGCGCCCGTGGCGCAGGCTCCCTCGCAGCCGCAGCCGCAGCCGCAGCCGCAGCCGCAGGCGTTGGCCGCCCCGGCTCCCGCGCCCGACCCCATCCCGCAACCACTGGCCGTCCCAGCGCCAGATCCCGACGAGCCTCCCTACGACGAGGTGCCTTTCGACGAAGTCCCCTACGATGACGCAGACGTGAGCCTTTCCGAGGGCGACGTGCCACCCGGGCCTGCTCCGGTGGCGCCCCCGGTAACCCCCATGTCGTCCATGCCCACGCCCGCCCGAGCCGCCTCGCTGCAGATTCCGCCCGCCGCCCTCGCCGCTCGGGCCGCGCGCCCCAGGCCAACGCTTCCTCCCGAAGTCCCCGCGGTTGCCACGCAGGACGTCTCGACCCCGCCACCCACGCCTGCGGCAGTGCCGACGCCCACGCCTGCCCCCGTGCCCGGCGCATCCGCGCCCGAGGATCCTCCGGCAACTAACGAGGACATCGTCTCGATGTTCTCGGACGTCTTCGGCAAGACGAAGGCCACCGTGGTGGATGAGGGCGGCAACGCGGTGTAGGGACGCCCGCACAATCGTCAACGGTGGCGGCCCCACACCTGCCGTGCCGCCACCGCCGACCCCGTCATCTCGCTCCCGTCGCCTTCCTAGAACCGCTAGAGTCATAGCGACGTACCGCCGCGCGGCTGACCTGCACTCCGGGTCGGTCGCGTCTGCGTGGGATCCCTACGGACAAGGAGCCACCATGCCCCAGATGAACATGCAGCAGATGATGAAGCAGGCCCGCAAGATGCAGGAGCAGCTTGCCGCCGCGCAGGAGAAGCTCAAGGACGTCGAAGTCTCGGCCTCTGCCGGCGGTGGAATGGTCAAGGTCGTCGCCACGGGCGACCTGCAGCTCAAGTCCATCGAGATCAAGCCCGAGGCCTGCGACCCCGAGGACGTTGAGCTGCTCCAGGACATGATCCTCGCCGCTGTCAACGACGCCATCAGCTCCGCGCAGGAGACCGCTGGCAAGCAGATGAGCGCCGCTACCGGCCTCGGCGGCATGAACATCCCGGGCTTGTTCTAACCCGATGCCCTACGAACAGCTGGGCGGCGGCAGCCCCGCGAGCAATGACGGTCGTGCGCTCCGCCGCCTGCTCGACGAGCTGGGTCGTCTTCCGGGCATTGGCCCCAAGAGCGCCCAGCGCATCGCCTACCACATCCTCGGTGCAGACGCAGAAGAAGCCCGTCGCCTTGCCCAGGCCATCCTCGACGTGAAGCAGCAGGTTCACTTCTGCCCCGTCTGCTTCAGCTACGCTACGCGCGAGAAGTGCGACGTGTGCGAGGATCCTTCGCGCGATCGCAGCTCCATCTGCGTGGTGAGCGAGCCGCGCGACGTCTCGGCTATCGAGCGTACGGGTGCCTACCACGGCTTATATCACGTGCTCGGCGGGGTCATCTCGCCTATGGACAAGATTGGCCCGGACCAGCTGCACGTTCGCGAGCTGCTGGCGCGGCTTGCCGACGGCGAGGTCAACGAGGTCATTCTCGCCACCAATCCCGACGTCGAGGGCGAGACCACGGCAACGTACCTTTCGCGCACCATCAAACCGCTCGGCGTGCACGTGACGCGCCTTGCGAGCGGTCTGCCCGTCGGCGGCGACTTGGAATATGCGGATGAGGTGACGCTCGGGAGGGCGATCGAGGCCCGTCGCGAGCTCTAGCGGGTGGCGCTGTAGAATTGTCAACAGCTGATAAGGGCGGGGCCTCGCGGCGCGGGGCCCCGTCTCGTGTTCGGAGGCACCCGCACGCGTGTTCGGCCAAGTTGTCGAGTGCAGGCGAGGTGGCGGAGAGGGAGCAACATGGCGGGCAAGCGCTTTAGGACGGACGTGCGAGACGAGGGCTCCGGGGCAAGGCCCGCGGCAAACACCCCCGCTCCCGGTCATCAGGCGAGCGGCCGCCGCTTCCGGGAAGCCGGGGATCGCGCCTCGGCACCCCACGCGTCTCGCCCCGTGACCGATCGCCCCGCCGCAGGCCGACCGGCCGCCCATGGCTCTCGCTTCGCCTCGGCCTCTCGCGCCGTCGAGGGGACGCATAGCTTCCCCAAGCTCGGGGGTTCTCACATGCACCTTGCGAAGGGGGAGGTTCCCGTCACCTCCAGCATGGGGGACGCCCCCGGCGCGTCCTTCTCGGTTGACGAGGCACCTCGCCCCATTGACCCGTCTGCCACGGGGTCGTTCGGCATCCTCAAGGCCCGCCAAGGTGCCGTGATATCCACGCGCGAGACAGCCGATCGTGCAGCGCGCGTGGCCCGCAAGGCCCTGCCAAGGTCCGAGCGCAGGAGGCTCTCCGCTGCGTACCGGCCGGGCGCGTCGCGTGGGCGTGATGGCCGCGAGAGCGTCCCGGGGGCAGTGAGCGCCATCAGGAATGCGTCGCCCGTGCTTATCGCGGGCATAGCGGTGGCGGCGTTTGTCGTGGTGGCGCTGCTGTTCGTGCTCGTGGGCGGAGCGCTTGCGCCTGCTCCGGCTCCCGCTCCCGAAACGGGGGCGGCGACGGCGCCGGCCGAGGCGACCGTCGACACGGGTCAGTCCGTGTCCTACAACGGCTTCACCTACGGCCTCAGCAAGGGCGACAACGGCTGGGAGTTCACGCGTACCCCCGACGGCGGTGCCGCTTCGGCGCTGTTCTCGTTTTCTGGCACGCCGGTGTCGATCGTGCTCTTCCAGGGAACGTTCTACGTGGCGGAGAATCTGTCGGATGGCACGTGGGACGTTGTCTGCTATGTGGTGGCCGACGGCTCTACCTCCGCGCAGCTGCTTGGATCGGACGGCAACCCGGTCACGGGCCGGGGCTCGCTCTCGAGCTCCTCGCTCGACGGGTCGAGCCTCGTGCTTGTTGATGAGGCGGGCAATCAGACGCAGGTGCCGCTTTCCTAGGATTTCCGCTGGGCGGAGCCCCATTTTCTCCTCGGAAAAAAATTTTGAAATTGGGGCTAGACACAAGTCAGAGGCTTCTTGTAATATAGCCCTCGCACCACGCACGGGGTATTAGCTCAGCTGGTTAGAGCGCCGGCCTGTCACGTCGGAGGTCGCGGGTTCGAGCCCCGCATATCCCGCCATGAATGCGCAGAGGGTCGTCGGATTCGTCCGGCGGCCCTTTTTGCTTGCATCGTTCTCGCCCCGCCTTGCGCACCTCCGTCTCCCGCATACCCCCGCACGTTCCCGGTCGCGACAAATGTTGGCGCGCTTGGTACAATTCGTGCAAACGCAAGCACATTGGGGGAGACCTTGGCCAAGATCGAGCAGAACGCATCAGCCGCGAGCGTCGTCAGGCGCCCGACGGTGTCAGGGGCCTCCTCCCCGGTCGCCCCCGCCGCCCCCGCACGCACGACGCCTGCCCCCGCTCGACTCGCCGTCTTCGACTACGACGGCACCATCATCGACGGGCAGTCCGGCTCGCTCTTCTCGCGCTATCTGCTGTCCCATGGCCTCATCTCCGTGCGTACCGGCAGCCGTCTGCTCTGGTGGGGCGTCCGCTACAAGCTGCATCTGCCGTATCGCCAGGACGAGGCCCGCGAGCTCATCTTTCGCGACCTGGGCCAGCGCGGCTGCGACGAGGCCCTGCGCATCATGCGCGCCTTCCATGACGAGGTGTTGCGCCCGCTCTACCGCGCCGATGCGATGGCGGAGGTTCACCGACGTCACGGGGAGGGGTGCGTCACGCTGCTCATCTCGGCTACGTTCGAGGAGATCGCTCGTCTTGCTGCCGAGGAGCTCGGGGTAGACGGCTTTGCCGCCACCTGCATGGAGCGCGACGCGTCCGGGGCCTTCACGGGCAAGGTGGCGGGCGAGGTCGTGGCGGGGCCGGGCAAGTGCCGCGCCGCCGAGCGCTGGGCAGACGCGCACCTTGGCACGGGTGCGTGGATCATCGCCTACGCCTACGGGGATCACTTCACCGACGAGCCCCTGCTCGAGCGCGCCGAGACGCCCTTCGCCGTCGACCCCGGAACGACGCTTGCTCGCGTTGCCCGCCGCCGCAGGTGGCAGATTCTTGAGTGGAAGTAGCTCGCCATGGACATCTCCCGCAAGACCGACTACGCCCTGCGCATGCTCGCTGCGCTCGTTCGTGACCCGTCCGGTGTCGTCCCGGTGCGTTCCGCGGCGCTCGACAACGGCGTGCCCTACTCGTTTGCCCGCTCCATCCAGCACGACCTTGTGAATGCGGGTATGGTCGAGAGCCTGCGCGGCTCCAAGGGAGGCATGCGGCTCTCCGTCGACCCCGCTCAGGTGACGCTTCTTGAGGTGGTCGAGGCGATCCAGGGGCCGCTCGTACTGGCCTCCTGTGCCTTTGCCGGGCCCGACGGCGGCCCGTGCCCGCGTGCCCGCGACTGCCGCTTCAATCCCATCTGGGTCGGCACCCGTGACTTGCTTGGCTCGTACCTGGCGTCGGTCTCGCTTGCCGAGGTCGTGGCAGGCGAGGCGCGGCCGTTCGTGGACGCGCGCTTCGCAACTCCGGGCGGCTCCGGTCTCGTGCCCGAGCTGGGCGATCAGCCCGCTCCCGCTGCCGAGGCGGAGTCCGACGTTGCCTAGCGCGCGGGCAAGGGGAACCGAGGCGGCCTCTGCGGAGCTTCCGGGTTCGTCCGGCTCGCTCGACGACTTCCGTGCCCGCGTCTACCTGCTCGGGCGCGGCCTCTATCGAGACCTGCCTTGGCGGCGCACGCGTGACCCCTATGCCGTTTGGGTTTCGGAGGCCATGCTCCAACAGACGCAGGTCTCGCGAGTGGACGGCCGCTGGCAGCGCTGGCTCGAGCGTTTTCCCACGCCCGACGCCCTCGCCGCCGCCACCTCGGCGGACGTGCTCGACGAGTGGCAGGGGCTTGGCTACAACCGTCGCGCGCTTGCGCTCTGGAACGCCGCGCGCGTCGTGTCCGGGACGTACGCGGGCGAGCTGCCGCGCAACGAGGCGGATCTTCTGGCGCTGCCGGGGATTGGCCCGGCCACGGCGTCGGGCATCCGCGCGTTCGCTTTCGACGAGCCTGGCGTCTACCTCGAGACCAACGTGCGTGCGGTCTTCCTGCACGAGCTGTTCCCCGAGGCACAAGACGTCCCCGACTCCGCCCTGCGTCCGCTGGTGGCGCAGGCGTGCCCGCAGGCGCCTGTGGACGTTCACGGTGCCGATGCCCTCTGTACGCCCCGCAGCTGGTATTACGCCCTGCTCGACTACGGGTTTCACCTCAAGAAGACGATCCCCAACCCGTCCCGTCGGAGCCGCTCCAACGTGCGCCAGTCCGCCTTTGAGGGCTCGCACCGGCAGAAGCGGGCTGCGGCCCTGCGCGTTCTTCTGGCTGCTCGCGCTGCGGCGTTGCCCGGCGTCACGGCCGAGGAGGCCGCCCGTGCCCTGAGCGAGGCGGAGGTCGCGGCCGGTCGTCCGCCGGTGGATTCCAGAGCCGCCGCTGCACTGCTCGACGAGCTTGCGGATGAGGGCTTCTGCCGGGCCGATGACGGCGCCTGGATGGCGTGACGGCCGAGCCGCTTACGGCGTACCCCGCCGTTCCTGTGACGGAGACATCGCGTTCCAGAGGATTCGTGTGCGCCTTGTGAAGGCGGGGACTGCGAGCGCACGTCCGATTCATGTGCTAGTTTGCGAACCTATTGAACAACATTCAAAGAAGTGCTGCTAGGCACTGTTGTTCTGAGTAGGCCTGAAATGATAGTCCCGGCTAACTGCATGTTTTCCAACTAATAGGAATAATTCTCATTAAGTTTTGCTCCGAATCGCGCTATGCTAGGCCTCGCCGAGCAGGAGAGTTCGGTGAGGCGCCTGTCCCGCCGGGGAGCGGGCGAGCGTCGGAGAGACATGCGCAAGGAGGATCACATGGCAGTCGAGTTTGATCATTCCCAGACCAAGAAGAACCTCGAGGCCGCCTTTGCCGGCGAGTCCCAGGCGTCCATGAAGTATGGCTACTATGCCAAGGCCGCCAAGAAGGAGGGCTACGTCCAGATCTCCAACATCTTCACGGAGACCTCCGGCAACGAGGCCGAGCACGCCAAGATGTGGTTCAAGTACCTCCACGATGGCGATGTGCCCGACACCCTGACCAACCTCAAGGACGCGGCCGCCGGCGAGAACTACGAGTGGACCGACATGTACAAGGAGTTCGCCGAGACCGCCGACGCCGAGGGCTTCAAGCAGATCGCCGCTGCGTTCCGTGGCGTGGGCGCCGTGGAGAAGGCCCACGAGGAGCGCTACAACAAGCTCGTCGAGCGCGTCGAGAAGGGCGAGGTCTTTGATCGTCCGGGCGTCAAGGTTTGGAAGTGCCTGAACTGCGGCCACCTGCACGTTGGCCCCACGGCTCCGAAGATCTGCCCGGTCTGCAAGCACCCGCAGTCCTACTTCGAGGAGCAGGCCGTCAACTACTAGGCTTTGCTCAATGTGGCGACGGCGATAACCGCGTCGTCGTCGTTCAGCCCGTCAGCGCAATGCTGGCGGGCTTTTTTTCTTCCGTGGTTGCGGGCCGGTGTCAACATGGGCGGGGCCTCGCCGTCGTGTCGTTGCGTTGTCGGCGGGCGACCCCCGGATCGCGGCGGCTGACAAGCCCAGAGCCAGGAATCTGTGAGCGCGGGCTCTTGACGAATTCAAGAGACGACATACGCCCAGCCTGTATGCGACTGCACGTGCCTTTCAGCGCCGGAGGCTTCCGAGATGCTGTTAACCGGCTTACGAAACAGTCCGTTTACCGACATATGACGATTCGCTCCTTACAAATGGGGCTTATGGGGATAAAGTGAAGATGTCTTTCGGCCCCGACCGGAGCCAACGCCGCCCGCCAACGCGTGCGAAAAAAGCGAGCTAGAGAGCCTTGCTAATTCAGGAGACCCAGCTCATGATGCCCGTCTCATCCGAGACTGGCCGCATCCAGGCGACGACCCCGGCTATCGGCGGGGGACGTCGTGACTGGAGGGGGAGCGCATGGGCTCGCAGAACAAGGACAAGGCCGGGGCGTTCGAGGGGAGCGGGGTGGCCGAGCCGCCATCTGCGTCGAGTTCAGCCGCTGTGGCATCCGTCGAAGGTATGCCCGTCGCCACGCCGCCTGTCGCTCCCGACGCGTCAACCCTCGCCATCACGCCCGACGACCGCTATCTCTTCGCGGCCGGCACGTGGTATCGCAGCTACGACAAGCTTGGAGCGCATCCTGCCATCAAGGACGGCGTGGCGGGCTTTCGTTTCGCGGTCTGGGCGCCGGGCGCGCATGCGGTGCACGTGGTCGGTGACTTTAACGGTTGGGATACGCAGGCCAGCCCGCTCGCGCCCGCGCCTTCGGGCGGCGTGTGGGAGGGCTTCGCTCCCGGCATCGAGCCCGGTGAGCTGTACAAGTACCTGATCGAGACGGACGAGGGCGAGCTGCTCTACAAGGCAGACCCCTACGCCTTTGCCGCCGAGCGCGTCCCCGGCACCGCTTCCGTCACCACGGCGGAACCCGCGTTCACGTGGCATGACGATGCCTGGCTTGCCCGTCGCCATGTCGCGGACCACCTGCACGAGCCGCTCAACATCTATGAGGTGCACCTCGGGAGCTGGAAGCGCCACGGCGACGAGCCTCAGGGCGAGCCTCGCCCGGACGGCACCTATCCCGGCCCCATGGACGAGTTCCCCGCCCAGCGCGGCCGTTACTACTCCTACGACGACATGGCCGCCGAGCTCGTGCCCTACGTCAAGAAGATGGGCTACTCGCACGTGGAGCTTCTGCCCGTCATGGAGCACCCCTTTGACGGGTCGTGGGGCTACCAGGTCACCGGCTACTTCGCGCCCACGAGCCGCTACGGCTCGCCCGAGGGCCTCATGCGCCTCGTCGACGCCTTCCACCAGGCGGGCATTGGCGTCATCCTCGACTGGGTGCCCGGCGGCTTCTGCGCCGACGCGCAGGGCCTCGCCACGTTCAATGGGCACATGCTCTACGAGCGCGAGATTCACCCCAACTGGGGCACGCACAAGTTCGACTTCGCCCGCGGCGAGGTGCGCAGCTTCCTCGTGTCCAACGTCCTCTACTGGCTCGAGCGCTTCCACGCCGACGGCATCCGCATGGATGGTGTGTCCAGCATGCTCTACCTCAACTTCGGCGTGGACAATCCGGCCGACAAGAAGTTCAACGAGAAGGGCACCGAGGAGGATCTCGACGCCTCCGCGTTCATTCGCCAGGTCAACACTGCGGTGGAGACGTACTACCCCGACGTCATGATGATGGCCGAGGAGTCCACCGCCTGGCCGCTCGTGACCTATCCGCCCAAGGACGGGGGCCTGGGCTTCCACTACAAGTGGGACATGGGCTGGATGAACGACACCCTCCACTACCTGCAGACCGACTTCCCCTGGCGTCCGGGCAAGCACAGCATGCTCACGTTCTCGCTCATGTACGCCTTCAACGAGAACTTCATCCTGCCGCTCTCGCACGACGAGGTGGTTCACGGCAAGTGCTCGCTCATCACGCGCCAGCCGGGCGACCAGTGGCGCCAGTTTGCCGGCCTCCGCACGCTCGCGCTCTACCAGATGACGCACCCGGGCGGCAAGCTCAACTTCATGGGCAACGAGATCGGCCAGTACATCGAGTGGCGCTACTACGAGTCAATCCAGTGGTTCCTCACCGACGAGTTTGAGCCACACCGCAAGCACCAGCGCTACTGCGAGGCGCTCAACAACTTCTACCTGGCCCAGCCCGCCCTCTGGCGCGACGCCTACGAGTGGAGCGGCTTCGAGTGGCTCTGCGCCGATGACTCCGAGCACTCCACCATCTCGTTCGTCCGCAAGGGCGAGGGCCCAGACGAGCAGCTCGTCGTCATCATCAACTTCGACGTGAACTTTAAGCCCAGCTGGCGTGTGGCAGTTCCCGTCGAGGGCGACTACGAGGAGGCCCTCAACTCCGATGCCTCCGAGTTTGGCGGCTCCGGGCAGCTCAATGCCGGCACCATCTCCAGCAGGCCGGAGGACTGCGACGGTCGTCCCAACTCGGTGATCATCAACGTGCCGCCACTAGGAGGCACCATCCTGCGCCGCGTGGGCCCCTCGAGCTACGTGGCGCCAAAGGCCGCCGCCGCGGCAAACGAGCTCGAGGACGAGGGGCGTGCCGCCGCGGCAGAGCGGCCCGTAGCCGTACGTCCTTCGCACGCAACCCACCACCACCTACCCGAGAAGGGCGCGCCCAGGCGCTCGCCCAAGAAGGCGCGTCCCAAGAAGAAGCGCCAGACCACCAAGGGCGGGGAGCACAAGGGGCACCGCCCGGGCCCACGCGCGTAAGACCCCAAGGGCCGGGATGACGGGAGCCGGCCAGAGTCCATAGCACGGGAAGACGACCAAGGGAGCCCGGCCGGGCGCCCACACAAACAGGGAGTGTTACATGGCAGACAAGATCTTCACGAGTCCGGAAGAGTTCGCCGAGGAGTTCCGCTCCAAGCTACGCGCCGAGGCCGGCAAGGACCTCAAGGACTGCGACAACTCGCAGCGCTACCGCGCCCTCGCGCGCCTCATCGCCCAGAAGGCCAGCGAGCAGTTCGCGCTCAGCGACTCCGAGAACAAGAAGAGCCAGAAGAAGAAGGTCTACTACTTCTCGCTCGAGTTCCTGATCGGCCCGCTCCTCGATAACTACCTGCTCAACTACGGCGTCCGCGACATCGTGGCCGAGGGACTGCAGTCCATGGGCATCGACCTCGACGAGCTCATTGCCGAGGAGCCCGACCCCGGTCTGGGCAACGGTGGCCTGGGCCGTCTTGCCGCGTGCTTCCTCGACTCCATGGCCGCCGAGGGCATCCTTGGCTTTGGTAACGGCATGCGCTACCACTACGGCCTCTTCAAGCAGGAGATTCGCGACGGTCGCCAGGTGGAGGTCACGGACAACTGGCTCGACAAGGGTTTCCCCTGGGAGACCAAGCACCCAGAGAGCGCCGTGCTCGTCCGCTTTGGCGGCGAGGTCGTCCGTCACGAGAAGGACGGCAAGTTCTGGTTCACCCAGGAGGGCGGCGAGCTCGTGAAGGCCGTCCCGTATGACGTGCCCATCGTCGGCTACGAGGGCAAGACCATCAACCGCCTGCGCCTGTGGAGCGCCTATCCCGCGCACGAGGACTTTGACCTCGACGCCTTTAACGCCGGCGACTACGCGAAGGCCTCCAAGTACCGCACCGACGTCGAGGCCATCTCGCAGATCCTCTACCCCAACGACGCGGGCGAGCACGGCCGCATCCTGCGCCTCAAGCAGGAGTACCTGTTCGTCTCCGCGGGCATCAGCTCCATCATCCGCAACTTCAAGTACGACCACGCCGGTGCGGACTGGAAGACATTCCCCGACCTCGTCGCCATCCACACCAACGACACGCACCCGGCCATGTGCGGCCCCGAGCTCATGCGCGTGCTGGTAGACCAGGAGGGGCTGGACTGGGACAGCGCGTGGGACATCACCACGCGCACCGTCTCCTACACCAACCACACGGTGCTGCCCGAGGCGCTCGAGAAGTGGCCCATCGAGACCTTCCGTCGCCTGCTGCCGCGCCTGTACATGTACATCGAGGAGATCAACCGTCGCTACATGGACTCCTTCCCGCGTGACAAGGAAGGCTGGCAGGACGCCCTGCGCAACACCGCCATCCTCTGGGACGGCCAGGTGCGCATGGCCAACCTCTCGGTCATCTGCAGCCACAGCGTGAACGGCGTGGCGGCCCTCCACACCCAGATCCTCGAGCGCGAGACCCTGCACGACTTCTACGAGCTCACGCCCGAGAAGTTCAACAACAAGACGAACGGCATCTCGCCGAGGCGCTTCCTCGGCAACTCCAACCCGTCGCTCTCCAAGCTCGTCACCGGAAAGATCGGCGACGGCTGGCTCAAGGACGCAGGTGAGCTCAAGAAGCTCGAGGCCTACTACGACGACGATGCCTTCCTCGACGCGCTGGCTGCCTCTAAGCGCACCAACAAGGACCGTCTCGCCAACTACATCAACAAGACGCTCGGCATCGAGGTCGACCCGGACTCGATCTTCGACGTGCAGGTCAAGCGCTTCCACGCCTACAAGCGTCAGCTGCTCAACGCCTTCAAGGTCATGCACGTCTACAACCGCATGCTTGACGACCCGAACTACAAGCCGCACAAGACCACGTTCATCTTCTCCGGCAAGGCGGCGAGCGCCTACACCTTCGCCAAGGAGGTCATCCGCCTCATCAACTCCATCGCGGATGTCATCAACAACGACGAGCGCGTGAACGACTACATCAAGGTCGTGTTCATCCCCAACTTCGCGGTGTCCAACGCCGAGCTCATCTACCCGGCGGCCGACATCTCCGAGCAGATCTCGACGGCAGGCAAGGAGGCCTCGGGCACGTCCAACATGAAGCTCATGATGAACGGCGCCATCACGCTGGGCACCCTTGACGGTGCCAACGTCGAGATCGCCCAGCTGGCGGGCATGGAGAACGAGAAGATCTTTGGTCTCACGGAGGACGAGGTCGAGGCGCTCAAGGCGGGCGGCAAGTACTTCGCCTGGGACGTCGCCAACGCCGATCCTGACGGCGTGGGCCGCTGCGTGCATCAGCTCACCGACGGCACCTTCGCGCGCCTGTCGGGCAACTTCCAACAGATTAGCGACGAGCTCATGGGCAACAACGACTACGACCTCGTGCTCGCCGACTTCGCGAGCTACGTGAAGGCGTGGGACGAACTCACGGCCAGCTACGACGACCAGCGTGACTGGCAGCGGAGGGCCCTGCACAACATCGCCAACTCGGGACACTTCTCGAGCGACCGCACCATCCGCGAGTACGCCCATGACATCTGGGACATTGACGCATAGGTAACAGGGGTTCCGGCCGCGGCGGGCGGACACGTCGCCCACCCGTCGCGCCGGGGCTTGCAAGAACTGACGGGGCTCTGCAACGAGAAGGGGAAGGTAAGAGCTATGAGCAGCAAAGAGAGCATCGCGATGCTCCTCGCCGGCGGCCAGGGTTCGAGGCTTCAGGCGCTCACGCGCAACATCGCGAAGCCGGCCGTTTCGTTTGGGGGCAAGTACCGCATCATCGACTTTGCGCTGTCAAATTGCGCCAACTCCGGCATCGACACGGTGGGCGTGCTCACCCAGTACCGGCCGTACCTCTTGCACTCATACATCGGAACGGGCGAGGCCTGGAACCTCGACGAGCGTGACGGCGGCGTCTCGATCCTGCCGCCCTACGCCACCGAGACGGGCGGAAACTGGTACGCCGGCACGGCCGACGCCATCTACCAGAACATCGGCTACATCGAGAGCTACAAGCCCAAGTACGTGGTGATCCTCTCTGGCGACCACCTGTACCGCATGGACTACTCCAAGATGGTCGACAGCCACAAGGCCAACAACGCCGACCTCACCATCTCCGTGATGCCGGTCGAGTGGGCCGAGGCCAGCCGCTTTGGCATCATTACCAAGAACGACGACGACTCGGTGGCCAAGTTCACCGAGAAGCCCAAGCAGCCCGACTCCAACCTCGCCTCCATGGGCATCTACGTCTTCTCCACCGACGTGCTGATCGCGGCCCTCAAGGAGGACGCGCTCGACCAGACGAGCGAGCACGACTTTGGTAAGAACGTCATCCCGAAGCTCCTCGAGGAGCAGAAGCGGATCTTCTGCTACGAGTTCCGCGGCTTCTGGCGCGACGTCGGCACCATCGCGAGCTACCACGAGACGTCGATGGACTTGCTCGGCGACAACCCCGCCTTCGATCTGTACGAGGAGAAGTTCCCGATTATGACGAACGCCCCCGTGCGTCCGCCGCACTACGTGGGCCCGGACGCGCGCGTGGAGGACTCGATCGTGGCCAATGGCTGCCACGTCTACGGCACCGTCCGCCACTCCATCCTCTCGACCGACGCCCGCGTGGGCGCTCGTGCCATCGTGGAGGACTCGGTGCTGCTGCCGGGAGCCGTCGTGAAGGACGGGGCGCACGTGGTCCGCGCCATCCTGGGCGAGAACTCCGTGGTAGAGGCTGGTGTTGAGCTGGGTAGCGTCGACGCCACGAAGGACACTGCAGTCATCGGCGACGAGGTCGTCGTTGGAAAGGGGGAGGAGTAGGCCCCATGCTGAGCTCAATCGGACTCATCACCACCAACTATTCCGTCAAGAACCCGAGCGCGCTCTCGAAGCACCGCCCCGTGGCCTCCGTGCCGTTCATGGGCCGCTATCGCTTCGTGGACTTCCCGCTCTCCAACATGGTGAACGCCGGCATCCGCACCGTGGGCGTCATCATGCCGTTCAACTACCGTTCGGTCATCGACCACCTGCACACCGGTAAGGACTGGGGCCTCGACCGCAAGCAGGGCGGCCTCTTCCTCATGCCGGGCTCTGCCTTTGGCACCAGCCGTAAGGGCCCGCGCTTCCTGCTCCGCGACCTCGTGGCCAACCGCGTGTTCCTCGAGCGCGACACCGCGAGCAACGTGGTGGTCTCGACGGCCAACATCATCTACAACTACGACTACAACAAGCTCGTCCAGGCGCATGTGGAGAGCGGCGCCGACATCACGCTGCTCACCAAGACCTACACCTGCGAGGCCGAGGACGTCACGAGCGTCTACACCGAGGACGGCCGCGTGCGCGGGTTTACCTACGGCACCCGCTACGGCGATGAGGGCTTCCTCGACTGCTTCGTGGTGAGCCGCACCAAGTTGCTCGATCTGCTCAACCGCTATGCCAACGTGGACTACCTCGACCTCTTTGAGGCGCTCGAGGGCGACCTCGGGCAGATGGACATTCGCGCCCACAAGGTCAACATCTACACCGGCACGGTCTTTGACGCGCGCATGTACTTCAAGCGCAGCCACGAGATGCACGACCCCAAGGTCATCGAGGAGCTCTTCCCCGCCGACCGCCCGATCAAGACCAAGTCGCACGACAACCAGCCCACCAAGTACGAGGCGGGCTCGCGCGTGACTAACTCCATCGTCTCGGGCGGCTGCCGCGTGGCCGGCACCGTTGCCGACTCCATCCTGTCGCGCAACGTCGTCGTCGAGCCGGGAGCGAGCGTGCGCAACTGCGTCATCCTCACCAACTGCCGGATCTGCCGCGGCGCGCGTGTCGAGAACGCCATCATCGACCGTGACAACACCATCACCGCGGGCACCGAGCTTCGCGGCACGCCCGACGCCGTGCTCGTGAAGGAGAAGGGCGGCCTGGACTAATGGCCGGCCGGACCCGCAGGAAGCTCAAGGTCCTGTTCTGCGCCTCCGAGGCCGCTCCGTTCGTGAAGACGGGCGGCCTTGGGGACGTGGCGGGCTCGCTTCCCCATGAGCTCAGGCGCTGCGGCGCCAAGGTGGCCGTGGTGCTGCCCAAGTACCGGCGCATTCCCGCCGAGTACCGCGACGCCATGCGCCACGTGGCCGACTTCTACGTGCCGCTGGGCTGGCGCAACGTCTGGTGCGGCGTCGACCACCTCAAGTGGCACAACATCGACTACTACTTCATCGACAACCAGGACTACTTCGGCCGCGACACAATCTACGGCGACTTTGACGACGCGGAGCGCTTCGCGTTCTTCTCGAAGGCCGTCACCGAGTGCATCGGGCGCGTGCCGGAGCTGGGCGGCGTCGATATCCTGCACTGCAACGACTGGCAGACGGCCCTTGCCTGCGTGTTTTTGCGCGAGTTCTACCAGGGGCTTCCTGGCTACGACAACGTGAAGACGGTCTTCTCGATTCACAACGTCAAGTTCCAGGGACAGTACGGCGACGAGGTGCTCTCCGACATCTGCGGCCTTGCCGACACGCCGGCCGCCGGGCAGATGTATGTGGGCCCCAAGACCATCAACTTCATGAAGGGCGCCCTGCTCTACGCCGACACCATCACCACGGTGAGCCCCACCTACGCCGAGGAGCTCAAGCTGCCGTTCTACGGCGAGGGCCTCGACGACATCTTCCGCGAGAAGTCCTGGAAGCTGCACGGCATCCTCAACGGCATCGACACGCAGGAGTACGACCCGCGCACCGACCCCGGCATCGCGGCCAACTTCTCCGCGGACGACCTCTCGGGCAAGGCCGCGTGCAAGGCGGCCCTCCAGCGTGAGCTGGGGCTTGTCGAGGATCCCACCCGCCCGCTCTGCGTCATGGTGAGCCGTCTCACCAAGCAGAAGGGCTGCGACCTCGTGCAGTACGCGCTCTCGCAGCTGCTCGACCGTTCGGTGCAGGTGGCGGTGCTTGGCACGGGCGAGAACCAGTACGAGGACTCGCTGCGCTACTTCGACTGGAAGTACAAGGGCCACATGTGCGCCCGTATTGACTTTGACTCGGCGCTCTCGCACCGCATGTATGCCGGTGCCGACATCTTCCTGATGCCGAGCCAGTTTGAGCCGTGCGGCCTGTCCCAGATGATCGCCATGCGCTACGGCACGCTCCCCGTCGTGCGCGAAACGGGCGGTCTCAAGGACTCCGTGCAGCCGTACAACAAGTTCACGGGCGAGGGCACCGGCTTTAGCTTCGCGAACTTCAACGGCGACGAGTTCGCGAGTACGGTACTCGAGGCCTGTGAGGTATTCTGGACTAACAGGGAGGCCTGGGACGGCCTCGTGCGCAACGCCATGAACGCCGACTTTGGCTGGCGCCGCGCCGCAAACCAGTACCTCGAGGCGTACCACGAGCTTCACCCCGAGGTCATTCCATACAACAAGACACGTAGCCGGTAGCGGCCAGCTCCCCCGGGGCTGGCCCGGCCCCGGGGGAGTGGGTCTCACATGTGGGCATTCCACGACAGTCGTAACAGCGCGTATCGGTTCCCGTTTGGCGCCATGCCAACGGGCGGCTCCGTGCGCATCTCCATCGACGTGGGCGGTGACAGCGGCGCAAGCTGCACCCTGCGTACGTGGGTAGATGGCGAGGGCGAGGGCTTCCTGCCCATGAATGCCACGCAGGAAGGCGACCACCTGCGCTTCTCGTGCGACTTCACGCGCGAGGATCCGGCCATCGTCTGGTACTCGTTTGCCATCGAGCGCTCCGACGGCCGCGTGGTGCGCTACGGCGCGCAGGAGGGCCGTACGGGCGGCGAGGGCGTGCTGGTGGAGTGGCAGCCTGCGAGCTTCCAGCTTACGGTGTACCGCCCACGCGAGGTGAAACCGGACTGGTTTACCTCGGGCATCGTGTATCAGATCTTCCCCGACCGCTATCGTCGCGGGCCGGGCTGGCACCATATCACGCAGCGGGCGCTTTCCTTCCACACCGGAGACTCCGACGACGGCGTGCCCTGCCCCATTCGTCGTGTGGTTGACCGCTGGGACACCGAGCCGCGTTACGACCGCGACGAGCAGGGCCGCATCCGCGCCTGGGACTTCTACGGCGGCACGCTCTCCGGCATCCGCGAGAAGCTCGACCACCTCGCGGACATGGGCGTGACGGTGCTCTACCTCAACCCCATCTTCGAGGCGCGCAGCAACCACCGTTACGACACGGCGGACTTCCTGTGTGTCGACCACATGCTTGGCGAGACGCCCGAGTTTGCCGAGCTCTGTCGGGCGGCAGAGAAGCACGGCATCTCCGTGGTGCTCGACGGCGTCTTCAACCACGTGGGCAGCGATTCGCGTCCGTTCAACCGCTACGGGACGTACGAGGAGCCCGGTGCCTGGCAGGCGCACGAGGCGGCGGTGGAGGCCGCGCGCGAGGCGGGCTCGGCAGACCCGCTTGCGGACGCAGCCGCCGGGGCCGAGGGGCCTGCTGCCGAGGCTGCCCACGAGGCCGAGGACAGCACCTCGCCCTACGCGAGCTGGTTCAACTTCAAGTCCGACGGCACCTACGACTGCTGGTGGGGCGTCGACGACCTGCCTGCCGTCGTGGAGGACGGCAAGGGCTGGCGCGACTTCATCGCCGGTAAGGACGGCGTGGTGCGCCGCTGGATCGAGCGCGGCGCACGCGGCTGGCGTCTCGATGTGGCCGACGAGCTCTCCGACGGCTTCATCGCGCAGATTAAGGCGGCCGCGCTGGCCCAGCGCCCCGACGCACTCGTGCTTGGCGAGGTCTGGGAGGACGCCTCCAACAAGGTGAGCTACGGCAAGCTGCGTCGCTACCTGTTGGGCGACGAGCTCGACAGTGCCATGAACTACCCCTTCCGCAACGCCGTGCTCGACTTCTTGCTGGGCAAGCAGGGGGCCGGCGCGTCCGCGGAGGCCTTGATGTCGCTTGCGGAGAACTACCCGCCCGAGGCCATGGCGGCGGCGCTCAACCTGCTCTCGAGCCACGACCGCCCGCGCCTCATGAGCGTGCTTGGCGGGGCGCTCGACCACCCGGAGTGGGAGCCGTGGCCCGACGACTTCCCCGGACGCCTCAACGAGGGGCAGCGCGGGCTCGCCAAGGGCCGCTTCTGGCTCGCGGTGTTGCTGCAGATGACCTACGAGGGCGTGCCCAGCGTCTACTACGGTGACGAGGTGGGCATGGAGGGCCTGTCCGACCCGTACAACCGCGGGCCCTTCCCTTGGGGCGAGGGCGGCGGCGCGGGCGGCGACCAGGACTGCCGCACGATGTATCGCAACGTGATCCAGCTGCGCCAGGCCCTGCCCGTGCTCACCACGGGCAGCGTGCGGCCCATCTCGAGCGGCGACGACGTGCTGGGCTGGTGGCGCCTGCCCCAGGGCGCCGAGCTCGCCGACGGCGCGGTGGGGGCTGCGCTGCCGGGCGCGAGCGGCAAGCGCGCCGTGCCGGGCCCGAGCGCCTGCGTGCTCGTGAACCGCAACCTCCACGAGAGCCGCAACGTCACCATCACCAACCGCGGCGCACAGGCGACCGAGATCATTGGCGGGGCCGAGCTACGCCGCGACGGCGACTCCGTGGCCCTCACGCTGGGGCCGCTCGGCAGCGCCGTGGTGCTCTTCGACGAGGAGCGGCTGCTTGCGAAGCCCATGGAGCCGGGTGCGGGCGTGGTGTGCCATGTCACGAGCGTGCCCAATGGCGGCCGTCCGGGCACGCTGGGTGCCCCGGCGCGGGCCTTCGTGGACTGGCTGGCCTCGGCCGGGATGCGCTACTGGCAGATACTGCCCGTGAACCCCACGGACTCCTTTGGCTCGCCCTACGCCGGCACCTCGGTCTTCGCGGGCAACGAGCGTCTGCTCGAGGAGGACGAGGCCACGCTGCGGGCGCAGTTTGCGGCCTTTAAGCCCGGTGCGGACTATGACGAGTTCGTGCGCACTAACGCCGAGTGGCTCGATCCGTTCGCGTGCTTCGCTGCCATCTGCGAGCTGCGCCGCAGCGATCACTGGCAGGAGTGGCCCGAGGAGTGGCGCCACTACGACGCCCCCCTTGCGAATGATCCGCGCCTGTCCGAACTCGTGGCGTACCACCGCTTCGCGCAGTGGCGTTTCGAGTTGGAGTGGGCAGAGCTGCGCTCCTATGCCAACGAGCATGGCGTGAAGATCATCGGCGACATCCCCATGTACCCCTCGTGCGCCTCGGCGGACGTGTGGGCCGACCCGTCCCAGTTCTGCGTCGACGCGCTTGGCCGCGTGGAGCTGCAGGCGGGCACGCCGCCCGACCAGTTCGCGTCCGACGGCCAGCTCTGGGGCAACCCGTGCTATCGCTGGGCCAGCATGCGTGCCGACGGCTACGACTGGTGGATGCGCCGCCTTGCCCGCACGTTCGACCTGTACGACGTGGTGCGCCTCGACCACTTCCTCGGCTTCCAGAACTACTACGGGGTGCCGCGCGGTGCCCGCGCCGTGGGCGGTGCCTGGCACGCGGGCCCGGGCATCGAGCTGTTCCGCCGCGCGTACGAGAAGTTTGGGCCGCTGCCCATCCTCGCGGAGGATCTGGGTTCGATCACCCCGGCCACGCGTGCGCTCCTCGCGCAGGTGGGCGCGCCCGGCATGGACGTGATGCTGTTCAGCGACGACGACCCGAGAAACGGCTGGAAGCCCAAGCCGGGCAAGGTTGCCTACACCTCCACCCACGACACCTCTACGCTGACCGGATGGTGCGCCGAGCGCTATGGGTTTGCGGTCGATGACGCGGCCAACCTGGCCCACCAGCTCATGGGCGACGCCTTCGCGACGGACGCGGGCGTGGTCATGTGCACGCTGCAGGACGCGCTTGGCCTGGGCGACGAGGCCCGCATGAACGTGCCGGGCGTGGCCGGTGGCAACTGGCGCTGGCACGCGAGCTCGGACGGCATGGACGCCGCGGCCGCGTGGCTCCACGAGCTGGCCGAGAAGAACGGCCGCCTGCCGTAGCCTGTCGCTCGGGGACAGGCACCAGTCCGCCATCGGCGCCGAGGGCTGGCGCCGTTCCCGGGGCGGCGGACGAAACGGTAATCGCCGTGCGAAGGCGCGGGCGAAACGGCAATGATGGGCTCCCAAAATTACCGAAACGTCCGCGCCCTCACCACGAAGAGGGGCTTTTCCATGAGCAACGAAACCGCGCCGAGGGGTTATGTCGACCTACACGCGCATCTCGACGGGGCGATTACGGTTGGGATTGCCCGGCGGCTGGCTGAGCTGCAGGACATCGAGCTGCCGACGAGTGACGACGCGAGTCTCGAGCGGCTGCTTTCGGTTCCGCCCGAGTGCGAGAGCCTCAACGACTTCCTGTGCTGCTTCGAGCTGCCCATCTCGCTCCTGCAGACGCCGGAGGGACTTGCCGCGTCCGTGCGTCTCGTGCTCGAGAACATGGCGTCGCAGGGTGTTGCCTATGCCGAGCTGCGCTTTGCTCCGCAGCTGCTTGGTGAGCGCGGTATGTCGCAGGACGCCGCGGTGCTTGCTGCGGAGGAGGGGCTGCGTGGGGCGCCCGTTCCGGCTAACCTCATCCTGTGCTGCATGCGCGGCGAGGGCAACGACGCCGAGAACGACGAGACCGTGCGTGTTGCCCGCGAGCATCTGGTCGAGACGGGCGGCGTGGTGGCGCTCGACCTCGCGGGCGCGGAGGCGCTCTATCCTACCGAGCGCTACCAGGGGTTGTTTGCACGCGTTCGTGAGCTGGGGATTCCCTACACGCTGCATGCCGGCGAGGCGGCCGGGCCCGAGAGCGTGCGCTGCGCCCTCGAGATGGGGGCGAGGCGCATCGGGCATGGTGTGCGGGCGATGGAGAACCCGGCGTTGGTCGACCTGATCGCGGCTCGTGGCGTCACGCTCGAGATGTGCCCCACGAGCAACCGGCAGACGCATGCCATCCCGGACATGGCGGCCTACCCGCTGGTTGAGTTTCTCGAGCGCGGCGTGCGCGTGACGGTGAACACCGACGACATGGGCGTGGAGCGGACGACGCTGCCCGAGGAGTTTGCCTACCTGCGGCGTGAGTTTGGGCTTACGGTTGAGCAGGAGCGACGGATCGCGGAGAACGCGATTGCCGCCGCGTTCACGACGGAGGACGTGCGCTCGTGCCTTCGGGAGCGGCTGCTGTAGGGGGCGTTAGTGTGGGTGGTGCTGGGCGCTGCCGTGCGGGGCGGCTTTGAGCGTTGCTGCGAGCTTTGGGCTTGTTCGTCTGCCAAGGGGATGAGGGTCAGACGGGGAGGCGTTGGGCTCTGCGGGTGCCCCCGGCGGGCTCTATAGCGCGTCGTTTGCTGGAGTGTTCGTCTCTGGCATGCTGCTCTGGGGGCCACGCCGGACGCGCCTGCGCTATCCCGTTTGCGGCTACGAATGCCAGGTGGGGGCGCGCCGACTCGAGCGCGTCGACCGCAACGAGTGCTTTGACCGGCTCCGCGGCGGTCGCCCACGTACTATCGGCACACGGGCATTCTAGTGACCGTCCTGATCGCGCCCATCGTCCTGCTCGCCCTGTTCGCGTTTGTGATGGCGCTGGCGTTTGGGTAGGACGGGGGTTTGGGGCCGGCGGATTGAGGCGAGCGGCGCGGCCCGCTCTCCCTGTTGTGGCCGCCTTTCTTGTCGCGACGACAAATCCCGGGTTCGTGCGGAGCTCTGGCCACCGTGTGCCGACAAAACCCGCGCTCGTGTGGAGCAACGGCAGCCAGGCGCTGACAAATTAACGGCTCGTGCGGAGTTGATTGGCGTGTCGTGACAAATCTGCGGTTCGTGCCGAGCACGAGTGGCAGATTTGTCAGCATCGGACGGCGTCGGTGCTTCTCGGTTTTGCAAACTGCGAGGTAGGCGGCCTGCTCGTGAAGGACGTCGCACCCCGTGTCTCGCCTGAGCTCCGCACGAAGCGGAGAACTGTCAGCAAACGGGGGCCAGCTCCGCACGAAGCGGAGAACTGTCAGCATACGCGACCCCGTGCCGCCGTCCGCGCCGTCCGCCGAGCTACAATCAACGCACTCAAAGCACGGTCGGCCTCGGGAATGCGGGGCCGGCCGTTTGGCGTGCCGAGAGGAGCCCCTTGCCCTCTCGCCCGGCCGCACGCACGACCCGCGCCGCCCACACGCTCCACCGAAAGGCCCGTCCCATGCTCATCAACCGCGTGTCCCGACAGCTGCTCTCCGCGCCTGAGCTCGCACCAGCCCTGCGCGAGCTGCGCGCCGGCAAGGACGCCACGCTCGCGGTGTCCCAGAGCGCCCGCCCCCTCGTGCTCGCGAGCGTGTGGGCGGCAAACCCGCGTCCCTGCCTGTTCGTGGTCTCGGGCGAGGAGGCGGCTGATCGCGCGGCCAAGGCCCTGCAGGCGTGGCTGGGGATGGACGTGGTGTGCCGCTACCCCGACCGCACGGATCTGCCCTGGAAGACCGACGCGCCCGACGACGCCGTCATTGGTGCCCGTGCGGAGGCCATCGGCCGGCTGGCGTCTGGCGAGCCGTGCGTGGTCGTGGCGAGCGCCCGGTCGCTGCTGCGCCGCGTGCCGCCCGTGGGCTCGGGCTACTGGGCGAGCTCCACGTTCACGGTGGGCGACGAGGTGCCGTTCGAGGACGTCGGGCCGCTGCTCGTGGGCCTTGGCTATGCCGACCCGGGCGAGCTCGACGGGCCGGGCACCTTCCACATCCACGGCGATTCGGTCGACGTCTTCCCGGCGCAGGCTTCGACGCCTGTGCGTGTGGAGTTCTTCGGCGACGAGGTCGACCGCGTGCGGCGCATGGTGGCCTCGACCGGCCAGACCATCGGCGACCTCAGGTCCGTCACCGTGCGCCCCTGCCGTGAGATCGCCCTTACCGACGACACCGTGGCCCGCGCGCGTAAGGCCCTCTGGGCCGACGCCCAGAACGACACCAAGGTCGCGGCCGACCTCGAGCTCATCGAGGCCCGCAGCTCCGAACCCTCGCTCGACCAGTACCTCCCGGCGCTCTACGGCAAGACGGCGAGCCCGCTCGAGCACGTCTGCGCCGACGCGCTCATGTGCTTCGCCGAGCCCCGCGCGCTCTTCGACGACTGCACGCGCGCGGCCGACGACCTCACGCAGCTCGCCCGCAATGTCGGCAAGCAGCTCACGGGCCTCTACACCCTCCCGCGCGACCTCGACTTCGGCCGCCAGCAGCGGCTCTCCTTCGCGAGCATGCTCCGTGCTGGCACCCAGGTTACGGCCGAGCTGCCCGTGCGCCAGCCCAACATCGCCGGCGGAGACACGCGTCTGCTCGGACGCGTCCGCCAGTTCGTGAACGACCGTCTCGTCACGCTCTTCGCCGTGCCCGACCGCCAGGCCCGCGAGCACCTCGAGCTCAACTTCGGCGACGAGTCCATCCCGTTCGAGGAGTCGCTCGGCACCGCGCCCGAGAACTGCATCCCGCTCGCCGACCCGCTCGCCAACGAGCCCGCGCACGCGCCAGCCCTCTCCACGGGGCGCGTCACGTTCACGGATTTGCCCGTGCCTGCGGGCGTCATCGTGCCGTCGGCGCATCTTGCGGTGCTCTCCGTGGGCGACCTCGCCACGCGCTCGGCCCGCAACCACCGCACCCGCCGCGTCGACCCCACGAGCATCACCTTCCCGTTCAAGCCGGGCGACTACGTCGTCCACGCCACGCACGGCATCGCCCTGTTCGCCGACATCGTGCGCCAGGAGGTGGGCGGTCGCGAGCGCGACTACTTCCTGCTCGAGTACGCCGGCGGAGACAAGCTCTTCGTCCCGCTCGAGCAGGTCGACCGCATCACGCGCTACGTGGGCCCGGACGGATCCAGCCCCCGGCTCACGCGTCTCAACACGGCCGACTGGAGCCGCGCCACGGGCAAGGCCCGCAAGAATGCCAAGCGCCTGGCCTTCGACCTCGTCGACCTCTACACCCGCCGCGCGTCCGTCCCCGGCCACGCCTTCGCCGCCGACACGCCCGAGCAGGCCGACATGGAGGCCGGGTTCCCCTACGACCTCACGCCCGACCAGGCCGGCGCCGTCGCCGACATCAAGGCTGACATGGAGACCGCCAAGCCCATGGACCGCCTGCTGTGCGGAGACGTGGGCTTCGGAAAGACCGAGGTCGCCCTGCGCGCGGCGTTCAAGTGCGTCGCCGAGGGACGGCAGGTCATGGTGCTCTGCCCCACCACCATCCTCGCGCAGCAGCACTTCGAGACGTTCTTCAACCGCTTCGCCCCCTTCGACTTCGAGGTGGACGTCCTCAGCCGCTTCCGCACGCCCAAGCAGCAGCGGACTGCGCTCGAGGGCTTCGCGAGCGGCAAGGTGAGCGTGCTCGTGGGCACGCATCGTCTGCTCTCCAACGACGTCAACCCGCATGATCTGGGCCTCGTCATCGTGGACGAGGAGCAGCGCTTCGGCGTCCAGCACAAGGAGCAGCTCAAGAACATGCGCGAGCAGGTCGACGTGCTGACCCTCTCGGCCACGCCCATCCCGCGCACCATGCAGATGGCCATGAGCGGCGTGCGCGACATGTCGATGATCATGACGCCGCCGCCCGGGCGCCTGCCCGTCAAGGTGACCGTGTGCGAGTTCGACCCGGACGTGGTGAGCGCCGCGATTCGTCGCGAAATCGAGCGCAAGGGGCAGGTCTACTACGTGTCCAACCGCGTGAAGACCATCGACGAGGCCGAGGCCCGCGTGCTCGAGGCGGCGCCGGAGGCCCGCGTGGGCGTGGCGCACGGCAAGATGAGCGCCAAGCAGGTCGAGGACATGATGATGAAGTTCCAGCGCGGCGACATCGACGTGCTGGTGGCGACCACCATCATCGAGAGCGGCATCGACAATCCGCACACCAACACGCTCATCATCGAGGACTCGCAGCGGCTTGGCCTGGCGCAGCTCTACCAGCTCAAGGGGCGCGTGGGCCGAGGCCGCACACAGGCCTACGCCTACTTCATGTTCCCGGGCGAGCAGCCCCTTACGCCCGAGGCCACCGAGCGCCTCACGGCCATCAATGAGTACCAGGACCTCGGTAGCGGCATGCGCGTGGCCATGCGCGACCTTGAGATTCGCGGCGCCGGCTCGCTTATGGGCGCCGAGCAGCACGGCAACCTCTCGAGCGTGGGTTTCGACCTGTTCACGCAGATGCTGGGCGAGGCCGTGGCCGAGGCCAAGGGCGAGTCGGGCGACGAGCTGGCCCAGAGCGAGGTCACCATCAACCTCCCGGCCGACTTCTACCTTGCCGAGGAGTACCTGCCCGACGTCGACCGCCGCGTGCTGGCGTACCGCAAGCTCGCCGGTGCGGTCGACCTTGCGGAGATTGACGAGCTGCAGAAGGAGACCGAGGAGCGCTACGGCAGCCTGCCCGACGCCGCACGCAGCCTCTTCGACCGCGCACGGATTCGCGTGCGGGCGCAGCGGCTTGGCGTCACGAGCGTGTCGCTCACGAGCGGGCGCATCGTGGTTCAGGGTCTCAAATGCGACCGCGAGCTCACGCTCAGGCTCAAGGGCGAGGGCGCGCTCGTGTATCCCAAGACCGAGAAGGTGGCCTATCCCTTCAGGCGGGGCGCGACCGACGTGGTGGGCACGGCGCTTGGCATCCTCGAGCTCGCTGGCGGTGACGACGAGCCGGAGGCGTAGGGGCGAGGCGCAAAATGCGGGGCTGCGGCCCGTCCGCCGGGCGACGGCCCTGTCACGCCCCGCGCGGTCCGGGCTTGCGCGGGGCGCCTACGGGCACAGCGCCCGAATCGGGATGACGTACAGCCCCTTCTCGATCTCGCGGGCGTAGCGGGAGAGACCCACGAGGACGGCCATGAACTCCGGCTCTCTCGTGCGTGCGCCGGAGTTATCGCATAGCTTGCGCCGTAGCCTCCTCAGGCTGTCGAGGCCCTCATCCACCTTGTTCTCGCTCGCCTTAATTTCGATTGCCGCCCATCTTCCGTCGGCGAGCTCGATGATCGCATCGACTTCAAGGCCCGAGCTATCACGGTAGTAGCGGAGGGGCTGGTATCCCGCGTTGGGTAAGGCAGCCGCATAGACCATCAGATCGCGCATGCAGAGGTTCTCGAACACCATCCCGAAGGTCTGCCAGTCGTGCAGAAGCGAGTTGACACCCATGCCCAGCTGGGCAACCGCGAGGGAGGGGTCTGCGAGGTAGCGCTTCGGCTTTACCGAGAGGCGCTTTGGCGAGCGTGCGGCGGGAACCCATCCCGGAATCTCCTCCAACACGTATGCCGAGCGCAGCAATTGGAGATAGGACGAGACCAGCTTTCTCTGGGAGGAATCGAGGGGGGCATGAGTTTCTCCGTACATGTCCGAGAACAGGGTGCCCTGCGTGGCTGCCTGGCCGAGCGTCCTGGCAACGGAAGAAAGCAAACGAGAGACCGTGTCCCCGTCCCCTCCTTGTCTTGGCAAGGTGTCGTACAGGAGCGTGCGCACGTATTCGCGCGCAATGCCCTGCGCTCGGTCGGCGTCCATGTCGATGGCCTCGGGCCATCCGCCTCGACAGGCGAGCTTCACCAACTCTGTCGCCTCCAAGGCGGAAGCATCGAGCATTCCCGGGGCAAAGACGCCGTTGAATAGGTTTTCCAGGGAAACCGCGCCAGCTGAATCTCCGGACTCGAACAGGGACATGGGGTACATGCGTACTCTGCCGAATCTTCCGGCGCCGCTGTGTTTGGGAGCCGAGTCGCTTTTCGGGCTTATCGGGGAAGACGATCCTGTCAGAATCCAGGCTCCGTGCAGGCCGCGCTCCTTGTCGACCTCCCGGCGCACGGCATCCCAAATGGCTGGAACGAGCTGCCACTCATCGATGACGTGCGGGCGGGCTCCTAAGGTCACAAGTTTGGGATCTGCTGAGGCGACGTCGTAGTCGTCGTCGATGTAGCTGACGCTCTCGCCGTGTGCGAGGGACGACCATGTCTTCCCGCACCACTTTGTGCCGGAGACCTCGACGGCTCCGAAGGTGTCTAGGAAGGTCTTAATCTGCCGATCCGCAACTCGGGGGATATAGCCCTTCGGCTTGAGGCTTCCGTATGCCATGACCTTTATCACCTCGCATGATGGTGGGTTGCTGATTAGACGATAGCATTTTCCACCCTGAATCGATGGCAGAACACCAGTCTGTTTGATGGCAAAATCCCACCATTTGGCATGGCGGAATCCCCATTAGGGAGATGGCGGAATCCCGGCCGCGTTTGTGGCTGAATCCGTCGCGGGTAGGTATTTCCTTCGCTTTTAGGCAGGCGGGCCCGCGAGCTCTTCTCGCCCCTCGTGGATGTCCGGCGCTTCGTGTGTTCTGTCAACATGAATTGAGCGGAAATCGCATCTGGAATTGAGCAGCCTTC
>UWSJ01000004.1 GCA_900549525.1 uncultured Coriobacteriaceae bacterium
CTGCGTGCCGTCGACGCTCATGACCATGTCGGGCGTGACGGTGACGCCGAAGCGGTTCTGGTAATACGAGCAGACCGCCGCCTTGAGCTCGGGCAGGTCGGAGATGGCGTACTTCCAGCTGTTGGGGTCCTTGGCAGCCTCGGCCAGAGCGTTTATGACATGCGCGGGTGGCTCGAAGTCGGGCGTGCCCACGGACAGGTCGATGACCTCGCGGCCGGCCGCCTCGAGCTCACGGCGACGCGCGTTGAGCGAGGCGAAGACCTCGTCGCCAAACTTGTCGAGGCGCTTGGAAAACTGCATGGGATACCTGCCTTTGCCGAATCGTCCGCCGAACCGCCCTGAGAGAAAGGGCGCCCCGCCGCGATGGGTCGGGACGCCCTTGCGCAGAGCTTGCATTGTAATCCGGTCACGGAGCCCCAGGCCCCGACGCGACGCGACCGGGAGGAAGCGGGTCGCGAAAAGCGCAGGACGAACCCGCCTAGCAGCCCTCGGTGGTGGAGCCGAGCACCTGCTGGCCAAGCGCGTCGGCAAGCACGATGGCGTCGTAGAGCTCGTCGGTGGTGACGCCAATCTCGGCGAGGGTCACCGGCAGACCCACGGACAGGCAGGCTTGAGTGCCGCCATGTCTCTCCCCTCTTCGCGGCCACCCGCATGGCACGAGTTGGCCGCACACGTCTGGTCCCGCGAGCCCGCTTCCAGACCCCGGGATCGGACGGCCTCCCAAAGCCATCCGCGGGCCTTCTTGTACCGAAGGACGCGACGGAAGGCGAGAAACGCTCCCTTACCTCGAGAGTGCGGCGAGCAACCCCCGGCACCCAGCGAGAACATCGCGGTAGGTGTCATCGAAGTTGCCCGTGTACCAGGGGTCGGCAACGTCACGGATGCGCCCATGACGGCTGCGGGGAGCGGGCGTGAGGCCGTCGCCGTCATCCACGAAGGCGAGGAGCTTCACGACCTTTTCCTCCGGGTCGAGCAGGCCCCCGGAAGGGCTCGTACCGAAGATGCGCCGCAAGCCCCGCTCGTTCTCATCGTCCATGTAGGCGATGACGTCCCAGGCTGCATACTCGCCGCGCTGCACCTGGCGGGCGCGATGGCGCCCCACCGGCACGCCCGCGCGACGAAGCCGGGCCACCGTGCCATGGTGAGGCGCGCTGCCAATCTCCTCGCGCGAGGTGGCCGCGGAGTCGACGACGAAGTCCTGCTTGCGTCCGGCCCTGCGCACGAGATCCTCCAACACGAACTGGGCCATGGTGGAGCGGCATATATTGCCGTGGCACACGAACAGAACCCGTAGGGGCCCCTCCCCCGCCTTGCAAACCGCGACGCGTGCATCCTTCTCGCTCATAGGCGCTCCTCGATGTGAATGGTGGAGCCGTCTCGGCCATGCTCCACGACGATCTGCCTGCCGATGCTCTCCTTGAGCTCGTCTACGTGGCTGATGATGCCCACGAGCTTATTTTCGCCCGAGAGCTCCGTGAGGGTGCGGACAGCCAGAGCGAGCGACTCGTCATCGAGCGACCCGAATCCCTCGTCGACGAACATCGTGTCGAGCCGGATGCCGCCTGCAAAGCGCTGCGCCTCGTCCGAGAGCCCGAGGGCCAGGGCAAGCGACGCCTTGAACGACTCGCCTCCCGAAAGCGACGAGGCGGGCCGTTCCTTGCCCGTGTCAGCGTCGAACACGTTGAGGTCGAGGCCCGTCTGGGAGTTGCCCGCGCCCGCCGTCCACGCACGACGCCGCAGCTCGTAGCGCCCGCCCGTCATGGCCATGAGTCGCTGGTTCGCGGCAACAAGGATGCGGTCGAAGTGCCGGGCCTGCAGGAAGGTCTCGAAGCTAATCCTGCCAACGCCGCTGAGCCTGCCCGAGGCCGTTCGGGCGAGCGCCGCCACCTCCCCGTAGTCCTCGAGGGCCTTCGCATGCTTGCGGGAGATCGAGCGCACCCGCGCCTCGACCGTACGGTTGCGCTCGAGGCGGGCAGACGTCTCCGCGACGCGGTCGTTTGCCTCCTGCAAACTTGCCTTTGCCATGCCGAGGGCGGCGAGTGCCTCCGCTACCGGAAGAACACCGGCACGAGCCTCGCCGTTCACCTGTTGCATGAGAGAATCGCGCAGGGCACCCGCCCGCTCGAGGCCCGCCCGGGCATCGCGGAGCTCCCCCTCGGCCCGGCGGCGAGCCTCGTCGAGCTGAGCCACGCATGCGTCGAGACGCGCGAGCTCCCGCTCCGCCTCGCCGCTCGTGGGGAACTCGAGCCGCTCCCCCAGCTCGCGAACCGTCGCCTCCGCGGACGCGACCTTCTCGCGCGCGGCAGCATGCGCCGACGCGGCGCTGGCACGGGTATGCTCGCATGTCTGGGAGCTTCCTTCGAGCTCGGTGACGGACATGCGAGCGCGCTCGAGCTCGGCACCTGCGGCCTCGGCACGGCGCAGGTCGTCCTGCGCGGCGGCGAGGCGCTCCTCCGCCTGGCGAAGGGCCCCCGCCGCGCGCTCCGAATCCCCGTCTGCAAGCGCGGACAGCGCCGTCTGAGCAACGGCCGTGGCGGCCGCGAGCTCCTGGGCCCGCGCGGCACGGGCCTGGGACGAGGCGGTCTCAGCCTCACGGGCCGTCGTCAGGGCCGCCTCGAGGCCCGGCAGCGCATCTCGCAGACGACCATACTCCGCAGCGCGAACATGCGCGGCGTCGAGATCCTTGGCCAGTGCGTCTGCAGCCGCACGCGCCTGCTTGCCCCGCGCGGTCAGCTCCTCGCGCGCACCCGCGGAGGCCTTCAGATCATCCAACGTCGCCCGACACGCCGCAAGCCGCTCCTCGGCCCTGCCGCTCTCAAGGGCCGCTTGCTGCTGGGCGGCATCCGCATCCGCCCGCGTGCGCTCGGCGCGCTCGACCGCCGCCTGCGAAGGCGTCTCCGCCTCGGCGATGGCGGGATGGGGATGCTCGGTCGACCCACAGACCGGGCACGGCTCGCCATCGACGAGCCCCCGCGCGAGTACTCCCGCCTGACCATCGAGAAACGCATGATGGATAACGTCGTAGGAATGAGCCGCCGTCTCATAGGAGAACCTAGCCTCGGCATAGGCGTGCGCCAGGCGCAGCCGCTCCTGGTCTGCGGCCGTCACGTCGGCCTCACGGCGGCCAAGCTCCTGCAGGCTTGCCCGCGTCTCGCCCAGCACGCGCTCCTGCTCGGCCGCCTCCGCCGCGAGCCGCTCCAGCTCGCCCCGTGCGGGCGCAAGCTCGGCCTCACGTGCACGAGCCTGCCCGAGCGCATCCTCCGCCTCCCGGCGCGCTCGCTCGGAGGCCGCAAGCTTCGCCGACGCCGCGTCAAGCGCGCGGGAGCACGCCTCCCGCTCCCGGCCGAGCCTCGCGGCCTCGTCAACGCGCTGCACCAGCTCACGAGCCTTGTCTCGGCTCTCGAGCGCGGAAGAGACGCGGGCGGACGTGCGCTCCCGCTCGGCCGGGGCGTCCGAAAGCGCCTCCGCACGGGACCGCGCCTGGGCAAGACCTGCCGAGACGCGCTCCACCTTTGCCCGGGCGCGTTCCTCGTCTCGCTGCGCGGACAAGAGATCCCTCCGCACCTGCACAAGCTCTTCCTGTGCCCGAGAGAGCCGCTCGTACGCGGGAAGCTCGCCACGAATCACGCTCGCGCGCGCCGCCGTCCGCTCGCGCTCGTCTGCGCGAGCCTCCTGCGCCGCGAGCGACGCGCGGGCCCGGTCGAGCGCCGCCTCGGCACCGGGAACGGCCCGCTCGGCGCCATCCAGCTGTGTGCGAAGGTCTTGCAGCCGCTCCGCGCGCTCGTGGGCCTTGGCCAGTTCGTCGGTTCGCTCTCCCACCGCCCTCGCCTGCTCCCGGAGGCCCTCCAAGGCCACCTCGTCCGCCTGGCAGGTGCCGGCAAGACGTGCCAGCAACTCGTCGGCGTTCACACCTTCCTCCGGCAGCGGCGCCGCGTCCGATCCCTCGCGCAGCTCCGCCATCGACGCCATGGCGTCAATCTGCCGCTGCGCGTCCGCCGCCGCATCCTCGAGCGCGCCAGCACGGGCCTCGAGCTCTCGCTGGAAGGCGCGGTAGGGTTCGGTGCCAAAGATCTTCGCGAGAATCTTCCCGCGGTCTACGGTGCTGGAGGACAGCAGGCGGCGGAAGTCGCCCTGGGCGATCATGACGATCTGGGAAAACTGGTTGCGGTCAATGCCAAGCAGCTGCGTCACGGCGGCGGTCACCGCGCTCGTCCTCGCGACGGGCGCCTTGCCCGGAGCGTAGAGCTCCGCGGCGGCGGTCTCGAACGTGGTTCCCTCGCCGCGCAGCTTTGGCCGCTCGTAGGCCGGGTTTCTCCGCACGCGGTACTCCTCGCCCGCGTGCTCGAAGACGAGCTCCACGAAGGTGGGCGTAGAGGGCGGCGCAAAGTCGCTCCTGAGGTTCTTAGGCTCGCGCTCGGCCCCGCTCGCCTCGCCGTAGAGCGCGAAGGAGATGGCGTCGAAGATCGTGGTCTTGCCAGCCCCGGTGTCACCGCAGATGAGGTAGAGGCCCGAGGCCCCAAGCCGCTCGAAATCCACCACCGTCTGCGCGGCATAGGGGCCAAAGGCGCTCATCGTGAGCTTGCGTGGGCGCATGGCTACATCCTTCCGGTCTTCTCGAGGGCGTCGATGACGACGGAACGCTGGGCGTCAGTGAGCCCCGCCCCGTTTTGCTGCTCGTAGAACTCGGCAAACAGCTCGAGCGGGGACGCCTCCTCCTCGTGCTCCGACGCTTCGTCGAGCCGTGCCGCCCCGCGCGTGCGGGCGTTGTCGTACTCCACGTGCATGACGTTGGGGTAGACGGCACGCAGCCGCCCCATGGCATTGAGCACGACGCCTTCGTCCATGAGCACGACGTGCAGGTAGTCCTCGACGCCTGGCTCGCCCGCACGCGCCCGCTCGAGGCCCTGCGCCACAAGCTCGTCGATCGTTCCCGTGACGCGACGCAGGTCGTGGACGGGGGCCAACGGGACAAGCTCAATCGCCGGCTCCGTCCCAGGCGCCCCCAGCTCCACGAGCGTCGCCGACTTGGAGCCGCGCTCCTCGGAGAGCGAGTACTTGAGGATGGACCCCGCATAGCGAACCGAGCCACGACCGATGCGCTGGGGCCGGTGGATGTGCCCAAGCGCCACGTAGTCGAAGGGCTCGAAGGCGCCCACGTCCACGTTGTCGAGCCCGCCCACGGAGAGCTCCGAGTCGCTTCGCTCGGGCGACGCCTCCCCAGCCGTCACGAACTGGTGCGCCACGCACACGTTTCTGCGCCCGGGGTCTATCGCGCACGCATCGACGACCGCCCGCATGGCGTCCGTATAGCTTTCCACCTCCGCCTCGGGAAAGAAGTGGCGCACCGTGGCCGGGAAGAGAAACGGAATGGGCCATATGTCCACGGCACCATACCCATCCTCGAGCGTCACCGGCTCGATGTGACCGTTAAACACCGGGGACACATGAATGCCCTGCCTGCCAAGGAGCCCGGCGGCGTAGGCCACGCGTTCCGCGGAGTCATGGTTGCCGTATATGACCACGACTGGCACGCCGGTGGCCGCCACCTCCGAGAGGAACCAGTCCACGAGCGCAACAGCCTCGGCCGAGGGGGCGCTCTTGTCGTAGAGGTCGCCGGCGACGAGCAGCGCGTCGACGGAGCGCTCACGCAGAAGGGACACCACCTGCGCGAGCACATGGCGCTGCTCCCCGAGCATGGAAAACTCGTTGACCCGCTTGCCTATGTGCAGGTCTGCAATGTGCAGGAGCCTCATGGCGTGTCCCTCCTGGCGTCTGATCCCCGTACGGCATGTGGGCGGCGCAGCGCAGTGGCGCGCATCGGCCGTATCGTCACTTCGATTCTACGGCCGAGCGCGGACAGTAATTAGAATTGGGCGTTGACCGTGACGTTAGCCGCAGCAGACGCCCCTCTCGACCACCGCGACCAAGGGAACCCCATGTCCTTCGCAGACCTCGCCCGCTCACGCTACTCCGAGCGCCGCTTCGCCCCCACCCCCGTCGAGCCCGAGAAGCTCGAGGCCATCCTCGAGGCGGGCCGACGTGCCCCCACGGCCAAGAACCGCCAGCCCGAGCGCATCCTCGTCGTGCAGAGCGAGGAGGGCCTCGCCAAGATGGACCTGTGCACGAAGTGCCGCTTCGACGCGCCGCTCGTCCTCGTGCTCGCCTATGACATGACCGCGGCCTCGCGGCACCCCGACGTTGCCGACTTTGGCGTGGTGGACCTCTCGATCGTGGGCACGCACCTCATGCTCGCCGCCGCCGAGCTGGGCGTTCACAGCTGCTGGGTGGGCCTCATCGACCCGAGCGAGATTCGCCGCCAGTTTGACGTGCCCCGCGAGTACCGCATCGTCTCCGTCATGCCGATGGGCTACCCGTCCGAGCGCAGCCGTCCGGCCTCGCTGCACGGGCGCCGCAAGCCCCTCGACCAGCTCTTCTTCCACGAGCGCTACGGAGCCGCCGAGGACGCATAGCCAGGGCGGGGCGCCGAGCGGCGCATGGGCATCAGCCTTTGGTGGTTTCCCGATAACGCCATCTATAGATGGTGGCTCCCCATTCCGCGCGTGGGGATATTGGACGCATGGCCGACCGATGCGGACATATCACGCAGGAGGAGTACGCCCGCGGGCTCGCCTATCGCCTGCGCGGGCTGCGGATGGAGTCTGCCATGACCCAGGAGGCCGTGGCCGAGCGGGCGGGTATCGCAACCTACACCTACCAAAAGTACGAGAAGGGCGAGTCGCGACCGGGCGTGCCCCTGAACCCCCGTCTCTTCACGCTCATCTCGCTCGCAAACGTCTTCGACATGGACGTGCGCGACCTGCTTACCCTCGAGTACGACAGCCGCGCCGGGGTCTAACGGGTGCGCCGCACCCGAGGCTCCCTACCTGTGCGTTTCATAGTATTCCCAGCTAGATGTCTGCGAACAAACCGTGCCGACTTTGTGTGTCATCCGGCCGCAGTTACTTTTTGTCCGCCTTCCATAGCAAGATGGGGTTCCAAGAAAACGAACACCTGTTTGTTGATGGGAGGTCACATGGGCAGCAGTACCAACGAGACGCGGGGCGTGCGAGCCTCGCAGATGCAGAGCTGGGACCACGTCTACCTCTGCATCGACCTCAAGAGCTTCTACGCGTCGGTGGAATGCGCCGACCTCGGGCTCGACCCGTTCACGACCAACCTCGTGGTGGCCGACACAAGCCGCGGCCCCGGCACCATCTGCCTCGCCCTCACCCCCGCGATCAAGCAGCAGGGACTCTCCGGAAGGCCGCGCCTCTTCCAGATTCCGCCGAACATCCGCTACCGGGCGGTGCGCCCGCGCATGCGCCGCTACATGGAGGTCTCGGCCGAGATCTGCAGCATCTACCAGCGCTTCATATCGCCGGATGACATGCACGTCTACTCCATCGACGAGTGCTTCATCGACGCCACGCCCTACCTGTCCTACTACCGCGCCGACGCGCATGAGAGCCTCGTCGAGACGGGAAGGCGCATCGCCGTCATGCTCATGGACGCCGTGCGGCAGGAGACGAAGATATGTGCCACGGCGGGCATCGGCCCCAACCTCTTCCTGGCCAAGGTGGCGCTCGACATCCTCGCCAAGCACGAGGACAGCCACATCGGCGTGCTCGACGAGGCCAGCTTTCGCCAGCGCATCTGGCACCACCGGCCCATCACGGACATATGGCAGATAGGCCCTGGCATCGCCGCGCGGCTCGCGCGGCTCGGGGCGCCCGACCTCGCCAGCGTGGCCACTATCGACGAGGGCACGCTCTACCGGGAGTTTGGCGTGAACGCGCGGCATCTCATCGACCACGCGCACGGCCGCGAGAGCTGCACCATCACCCAGATACACGACTACCACCCCATGAGCTCGTCAATCAGCGTGGGGCAGGTGCTCATACGCCCCTACACCTGCGCGGAGGCGCTCGTGGTGGTGCGCGAGATGGTCGACGAGGCGGCCCTGCAGCTCGCAGACAGACGGCAGGCCTGCTGCCAGGTGTCGCTGTGGGTGGGCTACGAGATGTCCCGCCCGGACTGGGAGCTGGCCTGCCGCAGGCAGGGCCCGCACGCAGGGATATCGCGCAAGCTTGCGGGACCCGTGCAGCTCCGCTCGGCACTCGAGCGCGTGGTGGTGGGACTCTTCCGCGAGGCGGTCGACCCGAGGCGACGCGTCAAGCGCGTGGGTCTGGGGTTTGGCGGGCTCGTGGACGAGCGGCTGGCGGGCCTCACGCTCTTCGACGACCTGCGGGCTCGGGAGCAGGAGCGCAGGATCACGACCACCTCGGCAGAAATCAAGCGACGGTTTGGCAAGAATGCCCTGGTACGAGGTCTGAGCTTCCGAGAGGGAGCAACGGCACGAGAGAGGAACGAGCAGGTTGGAGGGCACCATGCGTAACGCAGGAGCAGCGGGGATGACGGCGCACCCGGGAACCATGGGAGGTAACGCAGGCGCGGGGCCGCACACGAGACGGCAGACGGACGCGGCGCAGTTCATGCCGTTTGCGGCCCTCGTGGGCTACGAGCAGGCCGTCGCCGAGCGCTGCCGCCCCCGCGAGGCAAGGCGCACGCCAACGGAGGAGCGCGTCATGGCGGTGTCGCGCATGCTCATGCGGCTCGGGCGCGGAGACCACGTGGCCGTGCGCCATTACGACGCCCGACGGGAGGCCTACGCGACCACCCGCGGCACCGTGCGCCAGGTTGACGAGACGTACGGGCGACTTGAACTCGCGGGCGGTGGCAAGATCTTGTTCGAGGACATTTGGGAGGTGGCCATCGACCCGGAGGAGTAGCCCGCCGCCGTCCGGGATAAGATGCCAGCCCCACGCGGCCGACGTCCCGATGACGCCCGTCTGCTCGCGCAGGTAGTCGCGCACGCAGGAGAAGCGCTCCTCCCCCGCACCTGGCCAACCACGACGAGGTTGGCCAGGTGCGTGAAGCCCTCGTAGAGGGCAACGCCCTCCATGGGCATGGGGCCACGCCCAGCCGACGCATCACCGCCCGGAACGTACACGGTGTTGTCGAGATGGACCGGCAACCCCGCCACGCGCACGACCACTTGGTGTAGATGTCGTTGGTCACCACGCCAATGGAGTAGCTCGCCGCCATGCGCCGGGTCAGCGCCTCGGTGAGCGCCGTCTTGCCCGAGCTCACGGGGCCAGCGACCCCAACGCGTACGTATGCCATGAGTTATTCCGTCGTCCGATGCCACGTCGTGCGTCATACTACGCTGTGATCGTTTCCATGCGAAGACGAACGGGGGCGGCAGCGCATGGACTACTCGCTCAGCGGAAACGCCAACACCATCTACGTGGACGTCAACACGGCGTCCTCGGGCTTCATCATCGTGACCGTCTGTTGTCTCTTCCTGTTCTTTGCCGTCTGGTTTGGCATGAGCTTCCTAGGCCGCTGGCGGGCGCTGCGCAACCAGTACCCGGGGTTCGCGATGGACGCAAAGACCAAGCGGGCGGGCATCATCGCAATCACGTGCGTGCTCGGCGTGCTCGTGAGCCTCGCCGTCTACGCCCTGAACCCCAACTACGAGGCAGAGCAGGCCAAGCAGGGGCAGGCGGCGGTCGAGGCCGTACAGGAGCGATTCCACCTCGACGCCCGCTGGGAATTTGCGCCCTATAACCCGACGGACGACCAGAACGACCTCATCGGCAACCTGTACATCGAGGCAAACGGGCGCGAGTATCCCACGCGCATCACGCAGGCCACGTTCGAGGGGGCGCACGGAAAGACCCGCACGAGCGACGAGACCTTCGTAATCGAGGTGCTCACAGAATCCGGCTACGTGCCCATCAGCGACTTTGCGCGCGAGCAGGGCGAGAGCCCGGCGTACTAGGCGCGGCCACGCATGGCCGCACCCATGCGCAGGCGTACGAGCAGCCGCCAGCGCACGAAGTTGGTACGCGTGCGCTCGGACGCCTCGGGCAGCGTCACGCCCGCGGCACGGCCGACGCTCGCGAGCACCGCGCACGGCTTGCCCGCAAGCAGCTCGCGCTTGGCGCGCGCCCAGAGGTGATTGAGGAAGAGCTCGATCTCGCCAGTGGGGCTCGCATAGTAGACCGGCGTACCCAGTACGGGGCCCTCGGAGTCGAAGAGCCTGGTGGCCTCCTCGGTGAAGGTGGCGTTGGAGGAGGCTCCGTCCCCGATGACGGGCACGAGCTGCTTGCCAAGCACGCCGCCCGCCGCGTTGATCTCGTTGATGGCGAGCGCCTCGGCGTCGCGGACGCTCGTCTCGGAGATGGCCATGGTGCCCGAGAGCGAATGGAACCTACCTTGATGGCGTCGCCGCAGACGGCGACCCGGACGGCGTGCCATCCGTAGGTAGTGGCTCGCTAACGGTCGTAAGGCACCGCAGCGTTCCCACAAAGGGTCCCAAATGTACAAATTGCGCATTTCGAGGGCTTCGTGGGAACGTTCGGGCTGCAGCGCGGAGCGAGAGGCACCAGCCGGAGCCCGTGGAAACGCTGGGGCGCCGGCACGAGCGGGGCTACGCCCACGAGCACGTCGCCCGCATCCGGCTCGAGGTACCCGGCGAGCAAGCGGCACAGCGTCGTCTTGCCCGCACCCGACGGAGCCTCGAGTGCCACGCGCTCGCCGGGGCTAACGACGAACGAGAGGTCGCGGATGACAGGCCTCCCACGGCGATAGGCAAACGTAAGGTGCCGGGCCTCGAGGACGGGCTGTCCCGAGGGGTCGGAGCCAGCAGAGGGTGCGGGAGCCGCCGGGGCGCCTTCCCCCATCACCGAAAAGGTGCGTGAGCGCCACGGCCACGGTGACGCCCCAGAAGCCGCGACCCAGCGCGCAGCTCACAAGCACGAGCAGCACGATGTGCGGGATGCCCATGACGAGGTCGATGAGCCACGAGACCACCGATCGGCACGTCTCCCGCCGAGGGCGGCGACCGCCGCCAGCACGAGGGCCGCGACGCTTGAGCATGCCGTCGAGACAAGCCCCACAAACACCGAGGTCGAAAGGCCCGCAATCGTACGAGCGAGCATGTCACGCCCCATCCAGTCGGTGCCGAAGGGATGGGCGGGGGCGCCGGCAAGCCCCAGCGTGGGAGCGAGTTTGCGGGCCGAGAAGTCCGTACGGGTCGCGAGGGACGCGAGCGCGCGTCCCCAGACGACGACGGCCGCGAGCGCCGCGGCAGCGACAATCGAGAGGTCGGTCTCGGCGTTGGACGAGGCCACGACGGCGTTGATGGTGAAGGCGACGTCGGAGGCGCGCAGGGGCTCGCCGTCGGTGAAGCGCGCGTCGTCGCTGATGGCGAACGTCCAGGTGGGGCGGTCGTCGGAGACCTCGTAGGAGGTGGCGAGGTCATTGACGAAGTTCATGTCCTCGTCGGTGACGACGATCGTCGACTGGATGAGGGGGCGGCCGAGCTGCTGAGCGCACCGGCGGCCCTCACGAACGCCCGACGCGACATGTTCCGGTTTCCCATACGCGTCCCCTCGCCCGTGTCTCCCGTGGTGCCCATGCCTCCCGCGACGCCCGGAGCTCGTGGCGCCCACGGGACACGTGCCCCGTCACGTCTCTCACACGGGCGGCATCATACGGGATTTGAAAGTCCTGGCCCCTCGTTTCCGAATAAGTAGGACAATGTATTCCAAAACTGAAACGCAGGGCCACGGCGCCTCAGAGCCGCTGGCATCCCCGACGTGAGGAGAACCGTGCACTTCGACCTCGACAAGAACGTCCGCTACGGCCTCGCCTACTCGGGCGGCGTCGACTCGTGCTACCTGCTCGCCGAGCTGCTACGCGAGGGTTACGACGTGAAGGCCTACACCATTCTCGACGACCTCCAGATCACGCGTGACACGGATGACTCCGTGAGCGTGGCGCGCATGCTGGGCGCCGAGCAGGAGGTCATCCCCATCAACATCTGGGACGGCCACGACGACCTGCGCGCCAACCCCTGGGACCGCTGCTACCACTGCAAGTCCATGGTGTTCGGCACGATTCTCGAGCACATGCGGGCCGACGGGCGGACGGTGCTGCTCGACGGCACCAACGCAAGCGACCGGGAGGACCGGCGCCCGGGGTTCCGCGCCATCCACGAGCTGGGCGTGCGCTCGCCGCTGCGTGAGGCGGGGCTCACCAAGGACATGGTTCGCGAGAACTCGGCCGCCCTGGGGCTGCCCACGGCCAACAAGCCCAGCTATGCCTGCTACGGCGCCTATTTCGACCGGAACGAGCGCATCACGCCGGAGTCGCTGCGCAAGACGGTGGCCAAGTTCATGGAGAGCCACCCCGACGCCGCCGAACGCGTGCGCACAGACGGCAACATCGAACCCCGACCGGCGGAGGCCGCGGCACTCGAGCGTGAGCGCCAGGCGACCGAGCGCACACGGCGGGAGGACGACCGCGAGCGCCAGGCGGAGGAGCGCGGCCGGGCCGAGGGAGGGCGCTGATGGACCGCCGGGAGCTCAAGGCGCTGCTCGAGGGGGTGTCCGCGGGTACGGTATCGGCCGCTGACGCCCTCGGGCGCATACAACTCGCGGGCGTGACCGACGTGGGCTACGCACGGCTCGACCTCACGCGCGGCGTTCGCCAGGGCGCGGGCGAGGTCGTCTACGGCGAGGGAAAGACACCCGAGCAGATCGCCGGCATCGTCGATGCGCTCATGGCGGGCGGGCAGGAGCGCGTGCTCGTGACGCGGCTTTCCGCCGAGAAGGCCCGGCGCACGGAAGAGCTCCTGACCTGCGGGGAGACGCTCGACTACCGCGAGGCAGCACGCCTTGGCATCGTCGGTGGCGTCCCCGAGGCCACCGGCGAGGGATTCGTCGCCGTGGCCTGCGCGGGAACGAGCGACCTGCCCGTAGCCGAGGAGGCCGCCATCACGGCCGAGTTCCTCGGCAACCGTGTCGAGCGCTTCTGCGACGTGGGCGTCGCCGGCCTCCACCGCCTGCTCGCCGTGGCCGACCGCCTCGCGCAAGCACGGGTTGTCGTGGCCGTCGCGGGCATGGAGGGCGCACTTGCGAGCGTAGTGGGCGGTCTCGTAAGCTGCCCGGTCATCGCCGTACCCACAAGCGTGGGCTACGGGGCGGGGTTCGGCGGCGTGGCGGCCCTGCTCGCGATGCTCAACAGCTGCGCAAGCGGCGTGAGCGTCGTCAACATCGACAACGGCTTTGGCGCCGGCTACCAAGCGAGCCTCATCAACCATCCCTAGGCGGGCCGCCGCGCTCGCGCATCAGAAGGAGCGACCATGAGCACCACCCTCTACCTCGAATGTTCCTCGGGTATCAGCGGCGACATGACGGTTGCCGCACTGCTCGACCTTGGCGCCAGCGAGCGGCACCTGCGGGAGGCGCTCGCGACACTGCCGGTTGCGAGCGAGTTCTCCGCCGCGGTGTCGCACGTGCACAAGAACGGCATCGCCGCCGTTGACTTCGACGTCGAGCTCGACGCCGCCCACGAGACCCACGACCACGACATGGCCTGGCTCTACGGCACTGGAGACGCAGCCCCGGCGATGCACGAGCACGAGCACGCCGAGCATGGTCACGGGCGCATGGCTGGCCCAACGGCGCACCACGACCACGAGCACGACCATTGCGGCCACGGCCAGGAGCACGTGGGTCATCACCACGCGCATCGCTCGCTTGCTGACGTGACGGCCATCATCGACGGCTCAGGCCTCTCCGCACGAGCCAAGGAGCTTGCCCACGCCGTCTTTCGCAAGCTCGCCGAGGCCGAGGCGGCCGCGCACGGCGCCACGCCCGAGACCGTGCACTTCCACGAGGTGGGGGCCACCGACTCCATCGTCGACATCTGCTCGGTCGCCATCTGCCTCGATGACCTTGACGTCTCGCGCGTCATCGTGCCCTCGCTCGCCGAGGGCCACGGCACCGTCCGCTGCGCCCATGGCGTCATGCCGGTGCCGGTGCCGGCCGTGACGCACCTGTGCCAGACGGCAGGCATCGAGCTCGAACCCGCTCCCGTGCACGGCGAGCTCGTGACGCCCACGGGGGCCGCCGTTGTCGCCGCGCTCCGCACCGACACGCAGCTGCCCGCGCACTATCGCATCGCCGCCGTCGGCTACGGGGCGGGCAAGCGGCCGTACGAGAACTGTAGCGGCTTGCTGCGCGCGTCGCTTATCGAGGAGACGGTCGGCGGGGCAACCGTAGAGAGCGCCGCGCCTGCAACGGGCACCGCCCCCACGGGCACCACCGCCAGCCCGGCCCCGCGCGGCACCTCCGAGCCGGCCACCAGCGGGCTCGCGGTCACCAAGCTCGAGACCGACATCGACGACTGCACGGGAGAGGCCCTCGGTCGCGTCATCGAGCTGCTCATGGCAGCAGGCGCGCGCGACGCCCACGCCATCCCCGTCGTCATGAAGAAGGGCCGCCCCGGCTACCAGCTCGAGATCATCTGCGACGCTCCGGACGTCGAAGCCCTCGAGCACATCGTGTTCGAAAACACCACAACCATTGGCATCCGCTCGGTGACGATGCGCCGCGATGCGCTCGCCCGCACGCCCGGCGAGGTGGACACGCCGTTCGGGCCAATCGCCACCAAGCGCGTCGTGCTGCCCGACGGCTCCGTGCGCACCTACCCCGAGTACGACAGCGTGGTTGCCGCCTGCGAGCGCACGGGCGCGTCGTTCCAGGACGTGTTCCGCGAGGCACAGGCGGCAGACGACACCACGCAGACGGTAGGCGACGCAGCCGTCCACGCCGTCAGTCCCAAGGCCTAGGCCATGGACAAGCGAAAGGCCAACACGCGACGTGCCATCCTCAAGGCGTTCGTGGAGCTGCTCGTGGAAAGTGGCTACGACGACATGACCGTGCAGGACATCCTCGACCGCTCCGGCGTGGGCCGCGCCACGTTCTACGCGCACTTTGGCGGCAAGGAGGACCTGCTGGCGTGCCAGATTCGCGCCATCTGCAACCACGCGCTCAGCCCCACGACGCCCGAGCGCCACCACGATTTCGTGGGAAAGGACGACCCCCTCTCCCAGACCGAGCACGTGCTCTGCCACCTGCTCGAGCGCGAGAACGGCGTGCGGGCCCTGCTTGCCGGCAACGGGTCGGAGCGCTTCGCCGACTGTCTGCGCCACGAGATCGTCGCGCACGCGGACACGGCGGTACCCGAGCACCCAAGCGGCCCCGCAGCCAGCATGAACCGGGCGTTTTTCCTCCATCACATAGCCGCGAGCTTCGTGGGCATGGTGCGCTGGTGGGCCTGGACCGACTTCTCCACCTCGCCCCACGACCTCGCGCTCGACTACCTAAGGGCCATTCTGCCGTTATTTGGCATGGAGCCGCCCGACGCGGCCCCGCAGCAGACCGAAACCCGGCCCTCAGACGGCCTCTAAACGGCCACTACTCGGGGGTAGCCAAGAAAACTGCACTCTAGACGTACCTTGTTTGAGGCTCAACTGGGGTTTTGCGATAGCAGGTACGTAAATAGTGCAGTTTTATGTGAGGCACCTCCCAACAAGGCCATTCAGACAAGCGCCCGCCACGCGCCCGAGCCCGCCACGCCCGAGGGGGGCACGCCAACCATCCAACCCCGGCCAGCCCGCCCCGTCGCGCCAGCCAGACGCCCCGCCGCACCTACTTCCACACGGCCATGGCGGCAGTACCTGCAACGATAAGCGTCAAGCCAACGGCGGCGCGGCCCGAGAGCCGCTCACCAAACGCGAGCCGCGCAAACGCCACCGACACGAGAATCGACAGCTTGTCGATCTGCACCACCACGCTCACCTGTCCCGTCTGCACCGCGTGGTAGTAGCAGAGCCATGAGGCTCCCGTCGCCAGGCCCGACAGCACGAGAAACGCAAGCTCGCTGCCGGACACGCTCCTCACCTGGGGCAACTTGCCGCGCCCCGTCACGATGCCCCACGCCATCGCGAGTACGACGCACGTGCGCAGCGCAGTGGCGAGATTTGAGTCGACGCCCTCGATACCCACCTTGGCGAGCAACGAGGTAAGCGACGCGAACAAGGCAGAGAGCACGGCATAGACGAGCCACGCCGGCGAGGTGGTCGAACCACGTGCCGCGCTGCGCGCCGCCGCGACCCCCGCGCCGCGCCCCACGGCGCCCGGCGCGGCCGAAGGCCCTGCCGTGCGCTTACGCACCATCAGCAGCGTGCCGACAAGAATCACCGCCGTCGCCCCGAGTTTCACGGGTAAATGCCCCGTCTCGCCGAACAGCACAATAGCAAGCAGCGTCGACAGCACGGCGCTCGACTTGTCGATGGGCACCACGCGGTCGACCTCGCCCACAGAAAGCGCCTTGAAGTAGCAGAGCCACGAGCCGCCCGTCGCCAGCCCCGACAGCGCGAGGAACACGTACGAGCGAACCGAGATCCCCGCAAGCGCCGACGCGAGGTCGCCCGACGTGAGTGCGGCCATGACCCACGCAAACGCAAGCACCACGAGCGTGCGCAGCGCCGTCGCCACGTCGGAATCCGTCTCGCGGATGCCAAGCTTGGCAAGAATCGCCGTAAGCCCGGCGAACAAGGCCGACCCCACGGCCGCCGCAATCCACATACGCGCCCCCAGAACCGCCGCCCGCCTCTCGCGGGCTCCACGGTCATCAGCATAGCCGCTCAACGCGGCGCCAGGCATCGCCAAAGCCCTCGCAGCCAACGATGTAAGGACGCGTTACTGTGCGGACAAGCATGGGTTTTCCTGGGCCCGATATGGTTGGCGCCATCATCCGCAAGGCGCGAGACACCCAAACGAAGCCTCCGCACCGCCAGCCCAGGGAATCTCCAGGCAAGATGCCTTCTTCGCTTTCATCGACCAGTTTGGCTACGTCGCCGTGGCGGCGCTCATCCTCCTCGAGAACGTCTTCCCGCCCATCCCGAGGCCACAGCCAGCGCCACCGCGGCCGCACTACCACACGGGAACACCGCACGGCAGGCCGCACTACCGCGCGAGCAGGTGCTCCAGCTCGCCCTCGACGCTCGTGCTGCGCTGGCAGCGGGGCGCGAGGTCGAGCATCGTGGGTGCGCAGGGGTCCATGAGATAGGGATGGCCCACCGCGCCGAGCATCTCGCGGTCGTTCTCGGCATCGCCGAAGGCCGCCATGTCGGCAAGCGGCATGGCGAGCACAAGCCCCAGCACCGCGAGCGCAGACCCCTTGTTGACCCCGTTCATGAGCACGTCGATCCACTCGGTGCCCGAGGTCACCACCTTGCAGGTGTCGCCAAACCGGCGCTCGAAGTCCTGCCGAACCTCCTCGTTCTTCTCGGGACGCACCTGGAAGGCCACCTTGACGAGGGGCTCGGGGATGTCCTCGGGCTTCTCGACCGTCTCCACGTCGTTGCCCACCACCTTCGTGAGGTGGTCGTAGAAGGGCTGGTTGCCCGAGAGCACGTAGGCGCACCGCTCGCCCGACGCGATGAACTCGCAGTGGGGCGTGTCCATGGCCATGTGGCACACCGCAAGCGCAATGTCGCGCGGCATGACCACACGCACGAGGGTCTCGCCCTGCCACACCACAAGCGCCCCGTTCTCGCAGAGGTAGCCAATGCGGTCGGCCACCGGTGCGAAGAGCCTGCGAAGGCTTGCGTACTGACGGCCGCTCGCCGCGAGGAAAAGCGCGCCCGCGTCGCACACGCGCTCGATAAGGGGAAACGCCTCCGGGCGCACTCGCTTGATGCCGCCCGAAAGCAGCGTTCCGTCGAGGTCAGTCGCGACGAGGCGAATGCCGTCTGCAAGTCCTGTTGCCATGTGGGCGCGTCCTTCGCACGTTCTGGTTTGTCCTCTGGAAGTATAGTTGGAGATTGGCGCGGTTCCGTCTGGCGCCTGGCACCGCCCCGCAGTCCCACTCGGCAGCCCATCGACCGTCCAGAAGAGGCCCGCATGCCAACCACCACCAGCCGCATGACCGTCAAGCAGCTCCTCCCCGTCGCAGGTATCACGCTCTCGGCGTTCATCCTCAATACCTCGGAGTTCATGCCCATCGGCCTGCTCACCGACATCTCACAGTCGCTTGGCATCTCCGAGGCCACCTGTGGCATCATGATCACGGTCTACGCCTGGGCCGTCATGGTGCTGTCGCTGCCGCTCATGATCTTCGCGAGCCGATTTAGGCCCAAGCAGCTCATGCTCGCCATCATCTCGGTGTTCGCGGCCGGGCAGTTCTGCTCGGCAGTGGCCCCGAGCTTCGTGGCGCTCGTGTTCGCCCGCCTGCTCGTGGCCTGCGCGCACGCCATCTTCTGGTCCGTCGCCTCGCCGTTCGCCGTGCGCGTCGTGGGCGAGGAGCACGGGCCGGTCGCCATCGGTCTCGTGGCCACGGGCACCTCGATCGCGATGATCTTCGGCATGCCGCTTGGCCGCATGGTGGGCCTGGCCGTGGGCTGGCGCATGACGTTCATGCTCGTAGGCATCGTGTCGGTCTGCGTGGTGGCCTACCTCGCCGCGATGTTCCCCTCCCTCGAGCGCGGCCAGCGCTTCACACTCGACAAGCTGCCGGGCCTCGCGCGCAACCGGGCCCTCATTGCCGTCTACGTCATCACGGTGCTCTTCGCCACCGCCTACTACACCGGCTACAGCTACATCGAGCCGTACCTCGGGCAGGTGGCGCACCTGTCGCCCGACCTCGTGACCGCTGCCCTCATGGTGTTTGGGGCGTTTGGCCTGCTGGGCAGCTGGCTGTTCTCGCGCCTGTACGAGCGCATGCGCGGCCGCTTCCTCACCGCGTCGGTTGCCGGCGTGGCCGGGCCGCTGCTGCTCCTGCTGGCGACGGGCCCAGTGCCGTGGCTCGCGTTCGTGCTGTGCTCCGTCTGGGGCATCTGCGCCACGGCCTTCAACGTGGCGTGCCAAGCCGAGGTCATCCACGTCACCGACGACGACTCGTCGGCCGTGGCGATGTCGGTGTTCTCGGGGCTGTTCAACCTGGGCATCGGCGCGGGCACGGCCATCGGCGGCGCAGTGACGAGCAGCGTGGGCGTGGCGTACGTCGGCGTGGTCGGAGGGCTCATCGGCATGGTCGGCGTGGCGTGGTGCCTGCTCGCCCTGCTGCCTCGCCTGCGTCACGTGACTCGCTAGCGACACGGGCCGGGCACGGCGTCCAGGCGGCAGCGCGGGCCCCGGCGGCACCAACGCGCAAGCCCAAGCCGCCGCGGTATCATCACCTGTCGGAACAACCACGAAGCGCCCGAGGAGTGCCCATGCAACGCACCAAGATCGCCCAGCTCTACGCAGACGCCGACGCGCTCGGCGGCAAGACCGTCACCGTCGCCGGCTGGGTGCGCTCCGTCCGCGACATGAAGAACTTCGGTTTCGTCACGCTCAACGACGGCAGCTGCTTCCGCGACCTCCAGATCGTCATGAACCGAGAGTCGCTCGCCAACTACGACGAGATCGCGCACCAGAACGTCTCCGCCGCGCTCATCGCCACCGGTACGCTCAAGCTCACGCCCGAAGCCAAGCAGCCCTTCGAGCTCACGGCCGAGACCATCACCGTCGAGGGCACGAGCGACCCCAGCTACCCGCTCCAGAAGAAGCGCGCCACGGTCGAGTTCCTCCGCACGCAGCAGCATCTCCGCCCGCGCACCAACCTCTTCCGCGCCGTCTTCCGCGTGAGGAGCGTCGCGGCCGCGAGTATCCACCGCTTCTTCCAGGACCGCGGCTTCTGCTACGTCAACACGCCCATCATCACGGCGAGCGACTGTGAGGGCGCCGGTGAGATGTTCCGCGTGACCTCCCTCGACCTCGCGCACGTGCCTCACGTGACGCCCGAGCAGGCCGAGAAGAGCGGCGACAAGCTTGTCGCCGGCGACGTGGACTGGAGCCGGGACTTCTTCGGCAAGCCCGCGTCGCTCACCGTTTCGGGCCAGCTCAACGCCGAGAACTTCGCCATGGCCTTTGGCGACGTGTACACCTTTGGCCCAACGTTCCGCGCCGAGAACTCCAATACCACGCGTCATGCGGCCGAGTTCTGGATGGTAGAGCCCGAAATCGCCTTCGCCGACCTTGAGGACGACATGAACCTCGCCGAGGCGATGCTGCGATCCGTCATCTCCGACGTCATGGAGCGCTGCCCCGACGAGCTCGAGATGCTCAACAAGTTCGTGGACAAGGGCCTGCTCGAGCGTCTGCACCACGTGGCCACGAGCGACTTCGCGCGCGTTTCCTACACCGACGCCATCAAGATCCTCGAGGACGCCGTGGCGGCGGGCCACAAGTTTGACTACCCCGTGAGCTGGGGCATCGACCTGCAGACCGAGCACGAGCGCTACCTCACCGAACAGCACTTCAAGCTACCCACCTTCGTGACCGACTACCCGGCGGAGATCAAGGCGTTCTACATGCGCATGAACGACGACGGACGCACGGTCGCCGCGGCGGACTGCCTCGTGCCGGGCATCGGAGAGATCATCGGCGGCTCACAGCGCGAGGAGCGCCTCGACGTGCTGGAGCGCCGCATCGCCGAGCTTGGGATGGACGCAAGCCAGTACCAGTACTACCTTGACCTGCGGCGTTATGGCACCTGCCGCCACGCCGGCTTTGGCCTGGGCTTCGAGCGCCTCGTGATGTACCTCACGGGCGTGGGCAACATTCGCGACGTCCTGCCCCACCCGCGCACCGTGGGCAGCTGCGAGTTCTAGCCGCCACGTTCTCGCCGTTTCTTACCACGAAGGCCCCCAACTGTGCAAAATGCGCAATTGGGGCCTTCGTGGTAACGCTGAGGTGCCTAACGGTCGAGAAACGCACGGGGATGGCGGGTTGGTGCCTGACCCCGAGCGACAAGCGACACGGCGCTAGGCCAGGACGCCGGCCAGGATGTCGAAGAGGGCATCCACGTCCGCGCGGGTGCAGATCAACGGCGGGAGGAGACGCAGCGTGGTGGGACCGGTGGCGTTGATGACAGCCCCGGCGGCAAGCGCCTTGTTCACAAGCTCGTGAGCGTCGGGCAGACCCTCCTCCAGCTCCGCGCCGAGCATGAGGCCGAAGCCACGCACCTCCATCACGTGCGGCAGGGCCGCAAGCTTGGAGGCCAGGTAGGAGCCCACCTCGCGCACATGGTCGGCGTAGCCGTGGCCCGGCTTGCCCTCGGGTGCGTCGCCGGAGACGAGCTCCGTGAGCACGCACTCGGCCGCGGCACTCGCGAGCGGGCCACCGCCGAAGGTCGAGCCATGGTCGCCGGCGCGGAAAGCCTCCGAGACCTCGGCCTTCGCCACGCACGCGCCCATGGGAATGCCGCCGGCAACGGACTTGGCAAGCGTGAAGACGTCGGGCGTCACGTCGTAGTTCTGGAAACCAAGCGGCATGCCGGTGCGGAACAGGCCGCACTGCACCTCGTCGCAGATCATGAGCGCGCCGGCTTCATCGCACAGGCGCCGCACCGCAGCCATGAACTCAGCGCTCATCGGGTGCACGCCGGACTCACCTTGAACGGGCTCGAGCATGACGGCGCAGATGCCCTTGCCACGCGCGGCGAAGACGGCCTCGAGCGCCTCGACGTCGTTGGCGTCGACGGCCACGAACCCACCGGGCAGCGGCTTGAACGGGTCCTGTGCCCAGCCCTGCATGGTGGCCGCGATGGTCTCCATCGTGCGGCCGTGGAAGCTCTTGTTGAGGCACACGATGTCGCAGCCGCCGTTGCCGCCACGCTTGGCCCACAGACGGGCGAGCTTGATGGCGCACTCGTTGGCCTCGGCACCAGAGTTGCCGAAGAACGTGCGCCAGGCCTGCGGCTCGTCCGGGGAGGCGTCGCGGGCCTCGCCGTCACCGGCGTTGGCGATCTGCGAGAGCAGCCGGGCCACTTCGCCGCGGTGCTCGATCTGAAAGTAGTTCGAGACGTGCAGGAGCTTGCCCGCCTGCTCGGCAATGGCGGCATCGAGCCTCGCGTTCTGGTACCCGAGGCAATTCACCGAGATGCCGGCGAGAAAGTCGAGGTAGTCGGTGCCCTTGTCGTCGGTGAGGTACATGCCGTGACCGCCCACAAACTCCACGGGGGCGCGGCCGAAGGTGTGCATCACGTAGGTGTCGTCGAGCCTCTTGGCCTCTTCGTAAGACATGGAAGTCCTTTCCTGGTGTCGGGCTGACACGGGTCGGCCAGGAGCCGACCCGTGCCATCACGCCCCCGCTAGTTATTGACCGACAGGCGCGCAGCGAGGGTGCCGAGGGGATGCGCGTCGTACTCGAGAGCCTCCTCGGTGGAGTGCATCGTGGTGCCCACGCCCTTGTCGGTGAGGAGCTCGAGCAGCAGCGAGTGCGGAATCTTGCCGTTGATGACGTGGCTGCGGAACACGCCGGCGTGCAGGGCGTAGCAGCAGCTCTGCAGCTTGGGAATCATGCCCGCATCCACGTCGCCCTTGGCGAGCATGGCCTCCATCTCGCGCAGGCTCATATTGGAGATGAGCGTCTCCTTGTCGTTGAAGTCGAGGTAGACGCCGTTGACATCCGTGAGGTAGATGACCTTGTGCGCGCCGATGGCCGCCGCCACGTGCCCGGCCGCGACGTCGGCGTTGACGTTGTAGTAGCCGCCGTCCTCGCCGATGCCCACCGTAGCCACCACGGGGATGTAGTCCATCTTCATGAGATTCTCGAGGTAGCCGGTGTTGACCTGCTCGATCTTACCCACGCGGCCCAGCTCCGGGTCGAGCGTGGAGCACATGAGCGTGCCCGCGTCGGCGCCGGAGACGCCCACGGCCAGGTTGCCGTGGCGGTTAATGCTGGCGACGAGGTCCTGGTTGACCTCGCCCACGAGCACCTGGCGCACCACGTCCATGGCCTCAGGGGTGGTCACGCGCTGACCGTTCTTGAACTCCACGGGGAAGTTAAGCCGGTCGAACGCGCGGTTGATGGCCTTGCCGCCGCCGTGGACGATGACCACGTTGACGCCCAGGATCTTGAGCAGCACGATGTCGCTCATGACGTCGCGCCTGAGCTCGGCGCTCTCCATGGCCGAGCCGCCGTACTTGATGACGACGGTCTTGCCGGTGATGTTCTTGATCCACGGCAGGGCCTCGAACAGCACCTGACCCGCGCGCTCGTCGGGCAGCTTCGCGCGCCCATATGTCTCTGTTGCGAACTTCATGCGTTGCTCCTGTTGTCAGCGGCGACCTTGTGCGGAGAGAGCGCCTTACGTGCGGTACTCGCCGTTGATCTTGACGTACTCGTGCGTGAGGTCGCACGTCCAGACGGTGGTCTCACACGTACCGGCACCAAGGTCGGCCCAAATGGTGATCTCGTCCTCCTCGAAGCGGCGCAGGGCCTCGTCCTCGTCGAAGGGAACGGTGAGGCCGTCGCGGCACACGGGCATGCCCATGATGTCGATGTCGACGTCGCGCTGGTCGAAGGGCACGCCGCACTTGCCGAGCGCCATGGCGATGCGTCCCCAGTTGGCGTCGTGGCCGTAGATGGCGGTCTTGACCAGCGGCGAGTTGGCGATGGCGCGCGCGGCGGTGTCGGCGTCCTCGGGCGTGGCGGCGCCTGCCACGGTGACCGTCACGAGCTTGCTCGCGCCCTCGCCGTCGCCCGCGATGGAGCGCGCAAGGAACTGGCACACAGCCAGGAAGGCGTCGGCGAGCTGCGCGGCCTCGGGTGTGCCGGCCTGGATCTCGTCGGCCCCGGGAGCGGCGGCGCCGGTGGCGAAGGCCACGCAGGTGTCGTTGGTGGAGGTGTCCGAGTCGACCGTGACCTTGTTGAAAGTCTTCGCCACCACGTCGGAGAGCACCTCGTGCAGGGCCTCGGGCGAGACGGGCGCGTCGGTGGCGAGCACGGCGATCATCGTCGCCATGTTGGGCATGATCATGCCCGAGCCCTTGCACATGCCGCCCACCGTGATGGTGCGACCGACGAGGGTACCGGCAGCCTCGTAGGAGACGGCACGCTCCTTGGGATGCGTGTCCGTCGTCATGATGGCGTGCGCGGCGGCGTGGCCGTCCGCCTGGCGCGCGGTCTCGTCAGTCGCGGCAGACGCAAGCGCCTCGTGGATGGCGGGGATGCCGGTCTTGAACGGCGTGACGTCAAGCAGCTGGCCGATGACGCCCGTGGAGGCCACGAGCACCTGCTCGGGCGCGCAGCCCAGCGTCTCGGCCACAATCTTGCAGGTGGTCTCCGCGCACTCGAGGCCCTCCTCGCCCGTGGCGGCGTTGGCGTTGCCCGAGTTGATGGACATGGCGCGCACTTTGGCGCAGCCGCCGGCACCCAGGTGGGCGCGCGAGACGGTCACGGGCGCGGCGCAGAAGCGGTTGGTGGTGAAGACCCCTGCCGCCGAGACGGGCTTCTCGAACTCAACGAGCGCGAGGTCGAGGCGGTGCGGGTTCTTGCGAAAGCCCGCGTGTACGCCCCCCGCGTGCACGCCCGCCGCGCTGGCGACGCCACCCTCGGGCAGCACCGTGAGCTTGGTATCTGACATGTGCAAACTCCTTGTGACGTACGGGCCCGCAGGCGCAGCTTCCGCGCCCCCACCAGCCCGTGCCTTAGTTCCTGGCCCGTGCCCCTGCTCCTACACCGGCATGCCCACGCGCGGCAGGCCGCACGTCTCGTTCAGGCCAAAGACGATGTTTGCGCACTGCACGGCCTGGCCCGCGGCGCCCTTGCAGAGGTTGTCGATGGCGCCGGTGCAGATGAGGGTGTTGGTGCGCTCGTTCTTGGCGAGGCCCACCTGGCAGACGTTGGTGCCCACGACGCTCGCGGTCTTGGGCTGCTGGCCAGCAGGCAGCACCTGCACAAACGGACGGCCCTCGTAGAAGTCGCGGTAGCAGACGAGCATGTCCTCGACGCTCATGTCGGCCGCCTCGGGCGCGAGCTGCAGGTACACGGTGGAGAGCAGGCCGCGCTTCATGGGGATGAGGTGCGGGGTGAACACGACCTCGCCCGGCTTGCCGAGGATCTGCTCGATCTCGGGCGTGTGACGGTGGCAGCCCACCTTGTAGGCCTGGACGTCCTCGTCGGCATTGCAGAAGTGCGTCTTGGCATTGCAGCCCTTGCCCGCGCCCGTGACACCGCTCTTGGCGTCCACGATCACGAGACCCCGCGACCAGCCGGCACGCACGGCCGGGGCCGAGGCGCACGAGGTGGCCGTGGGGTAGCAGCCGGCGCAGGCCACGAGGGCGGGCTTACCCTGCTCGCGAAGGACGCGGGCAGCCTCGAGGTCGTCGGCGAAGAGCTCCGGCAGACCGAAGGCGCGCGTAGCGAGCAGTTCGGGCGAGGTGTGCGTGGCGCCGTACCATTGCTCGTAGACCTTGGCGTCGGCGAGGCGGTAGTCAGCCGAGAGGTCAACGACGGTGACCCCGGCCTCGAGCAGGCCCGGCACCTGGGCGAGCGCGGCGGTATGGGGCACGGCGAGGAACACGAGGTCGCAGGACTTGACCACGGGGTCGTCGTGCGTGGTGAACGCGAGATCCGAGGCACCGGCGAAGGCCGGGTAGACCTCGGAGAGAGGGGTGCCTGCGTCGGCGTTGGACGTGATGGCGACGAGCTCGAACTCCGGGTGCTGGACGAGCAGGCGGACGAGCTCCGCCCCGGCGTAGCCCGCGGCACCGATGACCCCAACCTTGTATGACATTGCGCATCTCCCTGAGTGCGACGGTCCGGGGCCGCGCGAGCGACGGCGCCTCCACAGCGCGGTCACGAGCGAGGCCGCCGGGCAAGCTTCTGGCGGTGAGACGCCATTATAGCCCCGTGTGTGGCAGCCTGGATGGAGTGATTCTCGGAATTCTGCATATTATTGGCAAAAGTATTCCGATTTACGAATAGTTTTGTAGTCCCAGCAAAAGCGAGGCATCACGCGACCTACCGACGCGCCTTCAGCATGGCGAAGAGCTTCGTGTTGTGCCGCTTCACGAACGAGATAAACCGCCCCTCGGCAAGTGCCATGCGCGCGTCCTTGCGCCGGATGGGCACGAGCATCACCCGCATCATGCGCGAACGCGGCCTGGCAATCGAGACGGCCAGCTGCGCGCGGTCGCTCGTAACCATGCGCTCGGCCTGGGCGAGCCTCTCGGCGGCCGGCAGGGTACAGCTTGGCTCGCAGAGGTTCTCGATGCAGCCCACGAGGCGTTCCACGTAGCGGCGCTGGATCATCTCGATGCTGGACGGGTCGCCGGCGAGGCCCCAGTGCTCGTAGAGGTCGAGCATCCAGCCGTGTTCCTCCTCGCGCTTCTCGTACATGTTGGGACGCCAGCGGCTCGTCTCGCTCTCCTGGCGCAGGCGGATGAAGTGGTAGTACGCACGCTCGGTGACGCCCACGCGCTCGCAGTCGCGGATGACGTCGAGCACGAAGGGGAAGTCGTCCCAGAACGTGGGACGGAAGCGCGCGTGGATCTTCTCGAGGTAGGAGCGGCGGAAGAGCTTGTTCCACGGCGTATAGAGGAGGTTGGTGTCAAAGAGGCGCCAGGCGGCCGCGCGAAACTCCTCCGGCGTGGCGAAGATGCGGGTAGGCTGGCTCTTGAGCTCGGTGGTGTGCTGGCCGTCGTTGCCGAAGTAGGTCTCGATGTAGAAGCCGGCGATGGCGAGGTCAAGGTCGTTGTCCTCGGCCAGGGACACCATGTCGGCGAGCATCGCGGGCTCCACCCAGTCGTCACCGTCGACGAAGTGCACAAACTCGCCGGTGGCACGGTCGAGCGCGAGGTTGCGGGCTGCGGGAGCGCCCTGGTTGGGCGTGTGGATGACCTCGATGCGGATGTCGCGCTCGGCGAGCTTGTCGGCCACCTGGCCGGTGCGGTCGGTGGATCCGTCGTCGACGACGAGCAGCTCGAAGTCGCGCAGCGTCTGGTTCTGGAGGCTCTCGATGGCACGACCGATGAAGCGGTCCACGTTGTAGGCCGGAATGATGACCGAGACCTTGGGAACCCTCTTCATCCTGTGCGCCATTCGGCCACCCTTCGAACGCGCGGGACAGCGCGTCCCACGAAGCCCCGCCGCCCATGCGGCGGCAGGCACCTTACACCTCCGTGAGACTACCATCGGTCGAAGCGCGGACGGCGCATGCCGTATGCCGTCCAGCTAATCTGCGCAATTGGGCGTGGGGCGAGACCCGCGGGCTCGGAGCGGGACGTAGGCCGGAGCGCGCGGCTGTCGCTTGGGGCCCGGGTACAAATCCGCCACTGGTCACGCGGTAACCGGCCCCAAGCGAGACGGCGGATTGGTGCCTGGCCCCAAGCGACAGGGGCTACTGCGCAGTAGCCAGGGTGCCAACGGCGAGCCCCAGCTGAGCTGGGTCAACCCACTGGTAGGTGCTGCCGTCCTCGGCGGTGCGATCCTGGGCCGCAACATTCTGGACGCTTTCGGCGGAAACGCCGGCCGACGCCGCCTTCTGCCCCACCGCGACCAACGTCTGCACGTCCATGTCGGAGCTCGTGATGCCATGGAGCAAGTCGTCGGCCCCGCTCTTGAGCGCCGATGCGCCCTTCTGCGCAACGGCGAGGAAGTCGTCCCAGCCCGTCTCGGTCATGACCACCACATGGCTCACGGGCACCGCCGCGGATGCCAGCTGCGAGATGAGCGCCGTAGCCCCCTTCGCCGCAAAGCTGTCGGCGACGGACGCCGACGCGTCGCCGACACGCGCGCCGACCGGCAGCCCCACGAGCGTGGTTGAACCTGCGGTTTCGTTAATCACGGCAAGGTAGGCGGCCGAGAGCGTCGTATCATCCGCATCGGACGTGACGGCAAAGAGCACGACCTCGAGCTGGTTGCCCGTAACGGTTGAGCCGGACGCCTGCGCCTGGGCGTCGATGGCGTCGGCGGAGACGCTCGCGGCGGCCACCGCGTCCGCAAGGCCGGAGTCACCAAGCTTGCTGTTCTGGTTGGCGAGCCGCCAGAGGTTCGTCACGAGAACCACGAGCGCAATGGCGACAACCACGAGCACCGTCGCAGCGACCTTGTTGGAATTGGGCCCCACCTTGGGAACGTCGCTGCGCTCGTACATGCGCCTGCCCGAGCGACGGCGGTGCGGGCGCTCCGCGGCCACGGGTGCGTCGTCGATAAGATCGCCTCGGCTCAGACGGGGTCGCTCGTCCCGCCTGCCCTTCTCGGGCTTCCTTGACTCGTCCTTCTCGCTCATGACGCCTCCCCGTTCAACCGTCATCGCACGTCGCCCGCTTGGCGCAGCGGGGCAAGCACGTGGCTACTCCCAGGGTTCGAGCAGCCCTTCGGGATAGTCTACCCCGACAAACGTCAGGCCCTTCGCCGGGGCGCAGGGACCGGCGGCCTTCCGATCGCAGGCGGAGAGCGCGGCGGCAACCCAGGCGGCGTCGCGATGGCCGCGACCCACCTCCACGAGCGTCCCGGTGATGGTGCGCACCATGGAGTGCAGGAAGGCGTTGCCCTTGACGTCCACACAGACGATGCGCTCACCGCACTCCCGCTCCTCGTGGACGTGCACGCGCTCGAGGTAGCGGTGCGTGGGCTTGCCCTCGGCCGAGACAGCCTTGCAGAAGCTCTTGAAGTCATGCTCGCCCTCAAGCACGCGCGCCGCCCCGTCCATCGCGGAAACGTCGAGCGGGGCTCGCAGCCACCAGGCATGGGGCCAGGCCAGCACGGGCCTGCCCTCCCCCGCCGCGATGCGATAGCGGTAGCTACGCGCCGTGGCGTCGAAGCGCGCCGAGAACCCGACGGGGGCACGATAGAGGCACGCAGGAGACACGTCGTCGGGCGTGAGCGCCTCGAGCCCGTGCATGAGCCTGCGCTCGGGCAGCGCCAGCTCGGCCGAGGTGAGCGGCACACTCACGTACTGCGCGAGGGCGTGCACCCCGGCGTCGGTCCTGCCGGCACAGGTGAGTGCCACCTCCCGACGCAGCAGCGTCTCGAGCGCCCGCGTCACCTCACCGGCAACCGTCCGCCTCCCGGGCTGAGCGGCAAAGCCGGAGAAGTCCGCCCCCCGATATCCCAGGCACAGAACGAGCGTGCCGTCGAGAGACGCCGGGTCTGCCGCACGCTCCTCGATCGACGGGCGGGCGGGCGGAATGTGGCCAGCGCGTTCAATGGCGGCCGTCGCTCTCGGCTCGGTCACAAGGGTCTCCTTCTGGTCGGTTGACAAGCCTACGCAAGGCATGCCGCCACGCAGGCAGCAATCCCCAAGGCAAGCACGGCCCCGTCCACGGGCTGAAGCCGCCTCGCGAGCCGCGTACGGCCCTCCCCACGATAGCAGCGCTCGCGCATGGCGTCGGCGAGGTCGTCGGCCCGGCGGAAGAGCGCCACCACGAGCGGCGTCAGCACCGCCAGCCAGCGCCTGAGCCGCGCGACGACCGAGCCGCTCGAGAAGTTGGCGCCGCGCGAGCGCTGCGCGTCATGGATGCGCGTGAACTCCTCCGCTGCCAGCGGGATGAAGCGCAGCGCCACCGACATGGTCATGGCGACGTCGCCCGCGGGGAAACCAATCCGCGCAAGCGGGGCAAGCGCACCCGAGAGCGCATCGGCGACGGCGGTTGACGACGTCGTGGCGCACAGTATCACCGAGAACGCCACGAGCACGACGATGCGACCAACCGCCGTGACGCCCCGCACCGCCCCCGCCGCGCTCACGCCCACGGGCCCCCAGAGCGCCACGTCTCCCCCGCCGTCAACCGACAGGGCGTTAGCGAGCAGCGAGAACACGAGGATGACGGCCGTGGGACGAAGGGCCGCGAGGAGGTCGCGCGGGCCCAGGCCGGCCACGGCGGCCACTGCCAGCGCGCACGCCCCCATGGCCCCAAGCGCCAGCGGCGAGCGCGTGACAAAGAGTGCCACGGTGGCCGCCAGCAGCAGGGCGAGCTTCACGCGAGCATCGAGCTGGTGGACGGGGGTATCCCGGGCGATGTAGGAGCCGAAGGCTCGTCTGGTCGCCATGTCAGCCACGCTCCCAAAGGCTGCGATCAAACTCCTCGGCAGGGCCGCTCCAGGCCACCTTGCCTGCGTCGAGCAGCACCACGTCGTTCGTCACGACAAGCCATTCTTCCACGTCGTGGCTCGAGACGAGCACCGCCCGCCCCCGTGCGGCCGCCTCAAGCGCAAGGCGATACATGCGCAGCCGTCCCTCGCCGTCGAGGCCGTTCGTGGGCTCGTCGAACACGAGGGCGGCCGTGTCCATCGCCAGCACGCCCGCGATGGCCACGCGCTTCCTCTGGCCACCCGAGAGCGCGAAGGGAGAACGTCCCCAGAGACCTTCTTCCACGTCGAGCGAGGCAAGCGCCGCCTCGGCCCTACGACGGGCCTCCCCCGCAGCTACCCCCAGGTTACGAGGGCCGTACATGACGTCATCGAGCACCGTGTCGCAGAAGAGCTGATCCTCCGAGCGCTGCTGCACATAGCCAACCGCACCGGGAGCCACGGGCACCCCGTCGAGCAGCACCGAACCGCTGTCGGGCTTGAGGAGCCCCGCAGCAGCACGAATCGCCGTGGTCTTGCCGGAGCCAGACCGCCCCGCCAGCAGCGTCACGCGGCCAGGGCGCACCGCAACGGATACGTCCGCAAGCGCCGGGTAATCGTCGTAGAAGACGGACACCGAATCGAGCGTAAGGCCACCCATCGAAGCACGCGGGTCATCAGACGCCTCGAACGACCTTGCCCGTAGGTCGTCTGTCAGTTCAAGGCGCACGTCATTCGGCCCGAGAAGACGAGCCCGCGTCCTCAGCGAGGCATCTCCAAGCAGGGAGTTTGGCGCGCCCTCCCACGCGACCTTGCCGCCCTCCACGAGCACCGCGCGATCCGCGTGGGCGACCTCCTCGAGATCGTGCGTGATAAGCACCACACCCACGCCACGCTTCGCAGCGTCGAGGGTGACGCGCAGCACCTCATGTCGCGCATGGGGGTCGAGCTGCGCCGTCACCTCGTCGAGCACAAGAAAGCGCGGTCGCATCGCGAGCACGCCGGCAAACGCCAAGCGCTGTTTCTCCCCACCGGAGAGCCCCGAGACGGCACGCGGCCCAAAGTCTCGAAGCCCGCAGGAGTCAAGCGCCGAGGACACGAGCGCGCGCACCTCTCCCTCGGCAAGGCCGAGGTTGCAGGGGCCAAAGGCGACCTCGTCAAACACGACGGGGGCAACGAGCTGGCTCTCGGGATCCTGCCTGACCCTCCCGACGGCCCGATGAAGACCCAACGCGTCAGAGGGATCCCCATCAAGCAGCACGTTCCCCGACTGAGGCGTCACGCTACCAGACAGCACCGCCGCAAGGCTCGACTTGCCAGCACCGTTTGACCCCACGACGCAAAGCAGCTCACCCTCGGTAACCGTAAGCGACAGGCCATCGAGTACGGGGCCCAGCCCGCCCATCGCCTCGACGGAACCGTCAAGGGCGCGCAGCACTATGTCACGGGCTTCGAGCACAGGTCCTCCCGTCCACGGGAACGTGGGCGAATCGTACAAAAAACGGGGGCTCGGCAACGCCGAACCCCCGCGCAGTTCAAGCAAGAAGAGAGTGCCTACTCGGCCTTCTCCTCGGTGGCATCGGCCTCGGCGACAGGAGCCTCCTCGACCTTCTCCACCTTCTCGACCTTCTTGACCTCGGTCTTGGCGGCCTTGGCCTTGGGCTGAACCGGCTCGGTGACGAGCTCGATCAGCGCAACCTCGGCGTTGTCGCCCTTGCGGGGGCCGAGCTTGTAGATGCGGGTGTAACCGCCGTTGCGGCCCTCCCACATGCCCTGCGCGGCCTTCTCGAAGAGCTCGCGGACGAGCTCCTTGTCGCCGAGCTTGGCGATGGCGAGACGGCGGGAGTGCAGGTCGCCCTTCTTGGCCCAGGTCACGACGCGGTCGATGTCACCGCGGATGGCCTTGGCGCGCGGAAGCGTGGTCTTGATGCGGTCGTTGGCGAACAGCGCCTGGCACAGGCTCTTCTTCATGGCCTTGGTGTGGCTGGCGTCGGTGCCAAGCTTCATACCGCGATTCTTGTAGTGCCTCATGTCTCTAACTCCTATGCGATATGCGTGGCGCTAGGCCTTGAAGCTCAGGCCCATCGACTCGAGCTTGTCCTTGACTTCCTCGATCGACTTGACGCCGAAGTTGCGGATGTTGAGCAGGTCGTTCTCGGAGTACTCCACCAGCTGACGAACCGAGTGGATGCCAGCGCGCTTCAGGCAGTTGTAGGAACGCACGGACAGGTCCAGGTCCTCGATCTGCTTGTCGAGCTCGGAGTTGTCATCGGTCTGGCCCTGGGCGAAGATCGACGGCTCCTCGACCTGCTCGGCCTCATCGGCGAGCGACATGAAGGCACCCATGTGCTGGTCGATGATGTTGGTAGCCTCGACGACGGCCTCGCGGGGCGTCACGCCGCCGTTGGTCTCGATCTCGAGGACGAGACGGTCGTAGTCGGTGTGCTGGCCAACGCGGCAGGGCTCGACGGCCTTGGCGCAACGCTTCACCGGGGAGAAGAGCGAATCGACGTGGATGAGCCCGATGGGATCATCGCCGCGCTCGTTGTCCTCGCCGGAGACGTAGCCGCGACCGGTGCCGATGCGCATGGACATCGTGAGGTGGGCGCCGTCACCCAGCGTGCAGATGACGTGCTCGGGGTTGACGAGCGAGAACTCCGTCGGAATGTCGAAGTCGCCGCCGGTGACCGTGGCCGGGCCGTCGATCGAGATCGTGGCCGTGGCCTCGGAGCCAACGCCGAGGCTCTTGAACGCGAGCCCCTTCACGCTGAGGACGATGTCGGTAACGTCCTCGTAGACGCCCTCGACCGTGGTGAACTCGTGCTGAACGCCGTCGATGCGGATGGCCTCCACCGCTGCGCCCTCAAGCGAGGAGAGCAGCACGCGACGGAGCGAGTTGCCGAGGGTGTCGCCATAGCCGTGCTCAAGCGGCTCGACGACGACGCGGGCAACGTTGTCGCTGACCTCTTCTACCGACACGTTGGGTCGGATGAAATCGGACATAGAAACCTCCAACCGAGTCGACTACTTGGAGTAGAGCTCGACGATGAGCTGGGCATCGAGGTCAAGGTCGATCTGCTCGCGCGTGGGGAGCTGGAGGACGGTGCCCTGCAGCTTCTCGATGTCGACCTCGAGCCAGGACGGCACGGCCATGTGCTCGGAGGAGATGAGGGCCTCCTTGATGGGAAGCAGGTCCTTGAACTTGGGGGCGACGGCCACCACGTCACCGCTCTTGACGCGGTAGGAGGGGATGTCGACGCGCTTGCCGTTCACGGTGATGTGGCCGTGACGGACGGTCTGACGGGCCTCCTTGCGGGTGCGGGCAAAGCCGAGACGGAAGACCACGTTGTCAAGGCGGGTCTCGAGCAGCGTCATCAGGTTGTCACCCGTGATGCCCTCGATCTTGAGCGCCTTGTCGTAGTAGCTGCGGAACTGCTTCTCGAGAACGCCGTAGATGAACTTGGCCTTCTGCTTCTCGCGCAGCTGACGGCCGTACTCGCTCTCCTGGCGACGCTGGCGCTTGGGCTGGCGGTTCGACTTCTTGTTGATGCCCATCACGATCGGGTCGATGTCGAGCGCGCGGCACCTCTTAAGGACAGGAGTCCTATCCACTGCCATAGTTAGATTCCTTCCTTACCTACACGCGGCGACGCTTGCACGGACGGCAACCGTTGTGCGCGATGGGGGTCTTGTCCTGGATGCTCGCGACCTCGAGGCCGGCGGCCTGCAGCGAGCGGATAGCCGTCTCGCGGCCCGAGCCGGGGCCCTTCACGAAGACGGACACCTTGTGGACGCCGTGCTCCATGGCCTCCTTGGCAGCGGCCTCGGCGGCCATCTGCGCCGCGAACGGCGTGGACTTACGGGAGCCCTTGAAGCCGACCATGCCGGCGGAGCGCCAGGAGATCACGTTGCCCTGGGGGTCGGTGATCGAGACGATCGTGTTGTTGAACGTGCTCTTGATGTGCGCCTGACCGACGGAGATGTTCTTACGGTCGGCACGCTTGATGCGCCCGCGGGTCTGGGCGCCCTTCTTAGCAGTAGCCATAGGTTAGTCTCCCCTACTTCTTCTTCTTGCCGCCGACCTGACGCTTCTTGCCCTTGCGGGTACGAGCGTTGGTGTGGGTGCGCTGGCCGCGCACGGGGAGGCCCTTGCGGTGACGGAGGCCGCGGTAGCAGCCAATCTCCATCAGGCGAGCGATGTTCTGACGCGTGTCGCGGCGAAGGTCGCCCTCGACAACGTAGTTAGCATCGATGTAGTCACGAATCTTGGTGACCTCATCCTCGGTGAGATCGCGCACGCGAGTGCTGGGATCAACGCCGGTCTCGGCGCAGATCTTGGTGGCGGTGGTGCGGCCGATGCCGAAGATATAGGTGAGTCCGATCTCAACGCGCTTCTCGCGCGGGAGGTCGACGCCGTTAATACGGGCCAACTTGGTGCTCCTCTCCTAGCCCTGACGCTGCTTGTGGCGCGGGTTCTCGCAGATCACGTACACCTTGCCGTGGCGACGAATGATCTTGCACTTGTCGCACATCTTCTTGACCGAAGGACGTACTTTCATCGTTCTTCCTCTCGGTGATGCTTTCGGTACCTATATGAACGCCCAGCCGCTGGCGTGAATATCTTGGCTAAATGCGCAGCACAACAACCGCGCTCTGCAAACGCCCTACTTGTAGCGGTAGGTAATGCGTCCGCGCTGAAGGTCGTAAGGGGAGATCTCTACGACCACCTTGTCTCCCGGGAGAATACGGATGTAGTTCATCCTAATCTTCCCCGAAATGGTGCAGAGAATGGTGTGGCCATTCTCGAGCTCGACGTTGAACATCGCGTTGGGCAGGGGCTCGATGACCTTGCCTTCGAGCTCGATTGCATCCTGTTTGCTCAATTGCCGCTACCTTTTCCTCGACGTATAGACAGCGACCGAATAGTTTACCGAAAAACCCGCGCTACGTCCATGTAGCGCGGGTTCTTCATAATCCGTCCCAATGGCCCTCTCCGGATACCTTCGCTCGGGGTCACTTTGCTTCGCAAAGTCCCTTAGCCCCTCGCTCCGAAATCCGGAGAGGGCTCCGCACGTGCTCCCAGAGAACCCGCGTGGACGAAGGCGGATTGGGTTTTGAGCCTCCTTATTGCTGGTCCGGGGCGTCTTCCGGAGCCGAGATGCCGCCTTGCATGGAGCACCAGGGACCGTCGACGTCGGCGGTGAGGATGACGGGGCCGTCCTCGGTGATGGCCAGGGTATTCTCGTAGTGCGCCGCCGCCTTGCCGTCGTTGGTGACGACCGTCCAGCGATTGGGCAGCACGTGGTTCTCGTGCCTGCCGAGGCAGATCATGGGCTCAATGGCGATGACCATGCCCGCCTGGAGCTTCACGCCCCTCCCGGCCTTGCCGTAGTTGGGAACGTTGGGCTCCTCGTGCATCTCGTGACCCACGCCGTGACCCACGTAATCGCGCACGACCGAGTAGCCGTTCTTCTCGGCAAGCTCCTGGACGGCATGGCCGATGTCCCCGACGCGATTGCCGGGAACGGCCTGCTCGATGCCGGCCTTGAGACAGTCACGCGTGATCTCGCAAAGGCCCTTGTCGGCCGTCGAAGGCGTGCGGCAGTAGAACGTCCAGGCGTTGTCGCCCACCCAACCGTTCACAACAGCACCGGTATCGACAGAGACGATGTCGCCCTCCTCGAGCACACGACCGGGACTAGGGATGCCGTGGACGATCTCGTCGTTGATCGAGCAGCAGATGCTTGCGGGAAAGCCGCCGTAGCCCTTGAACGCCGGGGTGCCGCCATGCATGCGGATGATGCTCTCCGCCACCTGGTCGAGCTCGATGGTCGAGATGCCGGGCCTGATCATGGAGCCGACCCGCCTCAGCGCGAGCTTGGAAAGCGAGCCCGCCGGCCTCATGGCCTCGATGTCAGCAGGCGACTTGATCTTGATCATAGGCCCAGGAGCTCCCTGACGTCGGCGTACACGTCATCAACCGGACGGTCGCCGTCAACGACCTTCAGCAGGCCCTTGCCCTTGTAGTACTCAACGAGCGGCGAGGTCTGGCTCTCGTAGACGTCAAGACGCTTCTGGATCGTCTCGGGCTTGTCGTCGTCGCGCTGGTACATCTCGCCACCGCAGGAGGGGCACTTCTCTACGCCGGCCGGGGCGGTGTAACCGCAGTCGCGGCAGGTACGACGGCTCGAGAGGCGCTTCACGATGACGTCGGGCTTGACGTCAACGAGCAAGGCCGCGTCAAGCTTGCGGCCAATCTCGGCGAGCATAAAGTCGAGGGTGACGGCCTGGGCGGTATTCCTGGGATAGCCGTCGAGGATGAAGCCCTTCTGCGTGTCGTCAGCCTGGAGGCGCTCCTTCACGAGATCGACGAGCAGCTGGTCGGGAACGAGCTTGCCCTCGTCCATGTAGCCCTTGGCCTTGACGCCGAGCTTGGTGCCGGCCTTGACGGCGGCGCGAAGCAGGTCTCCGGTGGAGATGTGGGCAACGCCGTAGTCGGCCACGAGCTTCTGAGCCTGCGTGCCTTTGCCCGCACCGGGAGCGCCGAGCAGAACGATGTTCATATGAACCCCTCTCTTGGCGCGAGGCCATCCTCGCGCGCACTTGCCGTATCCACACGAAAGACTACCGCAAAAGAAAAGGGGACGGCGCGAGATGCACCGACCCCTGACAAGCTACTGCTGGCCGCCGCCGCACATGACGGCTTACCGAGAGCCTACTTGATGAACAGGCCCTCGTAGTTGGCCGTCTTAAGCTGGCTCTCCACCTGCGAGATGGTGTCGAGAGCAACGCCAACCATGATGAGGATGGACGTGCCGCCGAAGGCCTGGATGAGCGAATTGCTCGTGAACGTGAAGAGAATGGACGGAATCACGGCAATGACGGCAAGGAACAGCGCGCCGGGAAGCGTGATGTGGTTCAGCACGTTCTTGATGTACGCCGCCGTAGCAGGACCAGGGCGAACCCCAGGAATGAACCCGCCCTGCTTGCGCAGGGTGTCCGCGGTCTCATCCGGGTTGAACACCATCGACGTATAGAAGTACGCAAACGCGACGATGAGCAGCACCGAAAGGACCCAGTTGATCCAGCCCGTGCTCACCGCGTTGGCAAAGGTGTTGATCCAGCCAACGTTGGGGAAGAACACGGCGATCTGCGCCGGGAAGTACAGGATGGCGCTCGCGAAGATGATGGGGATGACGCCCGCGGTGTTCACCTTGATGGGAAGGTACGTGGACTGGCCACCCATCACGCGCCTGCCAACGACCCGCTTTGCGAACTGCACCGGGATGCGGCGCTGGCCGCGCTCGATGTAGACGATAAATGGAACCACGGCGATGATGACCACGACCACGAGCACCGTGAGCAGGACGCCGTTGGTTGACGTCTGCAGCGACTGCACGATGGAGGTGGGCAGGCCCGCCATGATGTTGGCGAAGATGATGAGGCTCATGCCGTTGCCGATGCCGCGCTGCGTGATGACCTCACCCATCCACATGATGAGGATGGCGCCAGCCAGCATGGTTAGCACGACCACGGCGTCCATGAGCCCCTCGGGGATTCCCGTCTGCGAGAAGTCCATTCTGAAGCTGGAGCTCTTAAAGAGGAAGAGGTAGCCAACGGAGTTGAGCAGTGCGAGGCCGACCGTGAGGTAACGCGTGTACTGCGTCACCTTGCGCTGGCCGGCCTCGCCCTCGCGAGCGAGCGTGCCCAGAGACGGCACCACGGCCTGGAGCATCTGCATGATGATCTGGGACGTGATGTAGGGCATGATGCCCAGGCAGAACACCGAAACGCGGGAAAGCGCGCCGCCGCTGAAGAGGTTCAGCACGGCCAGAGCGCCGTTCGCGGTGGAGCTCGCCTGGTACGTGTCGAGCATGTCCTTGAAGGGCACGCCCGGCACGGGGATGTAGGCCCCGATCCTGTACAGCAGGAGAATGCCTGCCGTCAGCAGAATCTTGTTGCGAAGCTCCTTGACGCGAAATGCGTTGAGGATGCCTTTTAGCACGGGAGCTCTACCTTTCCGCCAGCCGCCTCAATCTTGGCCTGGGCAGCGGCAGACACCTTGTCGGTCTTGACCGTGAGCTTCTTGGTGAGCTCGCCGCCGGCGAGCACCTTCACGAGCTCGGTGGGCTTGGTGATGCCCTTGGCGACGAGGGCCTCGTCGTCGACGACATCGCCATCGTTGAAGGCGGCGTCAAGACGGGAGACGTTAACCGCGACGTACTCGACGCGGTTGATGTTGCGGAAGCCAGGGAGCTTCGGGAGACGCATCGCGAGCGGCGTCTGGCCTCCTTCGAAGCCGGCACCCTTCTGCTTGCCGGCGCGAGACTTGGCGCCCTTGGTGCCGCGACCGGCGGTGGTGCCGTAGCCAGAGCCGTTGCCGCGACCGATGCGCTTGCGGGCCTTCTTAGAGCCCTCGGCGGGACGAAGATCGTTGAGCTGCATGAGTGGACTCCTAGTTCTCTTCCACGGTGACGAGGTGCTTGACCTTGAAGATCATGCCGCGGACGCTCTCGTTGTCAGGAAGCGTGTTGGTGCTGTTGACCTTGTGAAGGCCGAGGGCGCGCACGGTGCGCGTCTGATCCTGCTTCACGCCGCAGGTTGCGCTGCGGACGAGCTTGACAGTGAGGGTCTTCGCCATGGTTAGTTCTCCTTCCCGACGAACATCTCAGCGACGGTGAGGCCGCGACGCTCGGCGGTCTCCTCCGGGCTGGAGAGCTGCTTCAGGGCCTCGGCGGCGGCCTTGATGATGTTCAGGCCGTTGCTGGTGCCGAGGGACTTGGACAGGACGTTCTTGATGCCCGCAAGCTCGAAGAGAGGGCGGATGGGGCCGCCGGCGATAACACCGGTACCCTCGATGGCCGGCTTGACGAGAACGCGGCCAGCGCCGAACTCACCGATGACCTCGTGGGGCACGGAGCCCTTCTCGGTGACGGGAACCTTGAACATGTTCTTCTTGGCGTTATCAGAGGCCTTCTGGATGGCCAGAGGCACCTCGGCGGACTTGCCCATGCCAAGGCCGACGTTGCCCTTGCCGTCACCGACGACCACGAGGGCGAGAAGCGACATGCGACGGCCGCCCTTGACGGTCTTGGAGACGCGGTGGATGTAGACGACGCGCTCCTGGAGCTCGGAGGCGTCGCGCTGCTGCTTGGGGTTACGAGCCATTACAGATACCTCCTAGAACTTCAGGCCAGCGGCGCGGGCACCGTCGGCGAGAGCCTTGACACGGCCGTGATAGATGCGGCCGCCGCGGTCGAAACGCACGGCGGTAACGCCCTTCTCGAGGGCGCGCTTGCCGACGAGCTCGCCGACAAACGTAGCGGCCTCCTTGTTGGAGCCGAGCTTGCCGGTGGCACGGAACTCGGGATCGAGCGTGGAGGCGGTGCAGATCGTCTTGGCGTCGACGTCGTCGATCACCTGGGCGTAAATGTGCGCGTTGGTACGGTGCACAGAAAGACGCGGACGGTCGGGCGTGCCGGTGATCTTGGAGCGAACACGACGCTCGCGGCGCTTGAGGCCGAGGTGCTTAGCCTTCTGCTTGTTCATGAATAACTCCTTAGTCACGCCCTCACCTGACAGGGTGAGGGTTCTCTATGACCTTACGAGGCTAGGCTACTTTGCGGCCTTGCCGAGCTTGCGACGGATGTGCTCGCCCTCGTAGTGGATACCCTTGCCCTTGTACGGCTCGGGCGGACGCTTCATGCGGATCTCGGCCGCAACCTGGCCGACCTGCTCCTTGGAGATGCCCTGCACGGTGATGTGCGTGTTGTCAGGCACGACGAAGGAGATGTCGTGGGGGGCCTTGTAGATAACGGGGTGCGAGTAACCGAGGGAGAGGTCGAGGTCCTTGCCCTTGAGCGCGACACGGTAGCCGACGCCGGTAAGCTCGAGCTTCTTTTCGAAGCCCTCGGAGACGCCCACCACCATGTTGTGGATGAGCGTACGGGTAAGGCCGTGCTGGGCGTTGGCCTCGCGCGTCTCGTCGACGGTGGCGACGAGAACCTCGTTCTCCACCTCAGAGATGGTCACGAGCTCGGAGAACGAGCGATCAAGCTCGCCCTTGGGGCCCTTCACGTGCACGTGGTTGCCGGTGATGGTCACGGTGACCCCGGCGGGAATCTGGACAGGCTTCTTGCCGATGCGGGACATGGTGTCTCCTTTCCTATCCTGCCGTGGGTTACCAGACGTAGGCGATGACTTCGCCGCCGACGCCAAGCTTGCGGGCGTCACGGTCGCACATCATGCCCTTGGAGGTGGAGATGACGGCAGTACCGAGGCCACCAAGCACGCGAGGAAGGTCCTCGGCCTTGGAATAGATGCGCAGACCGGGCTTGGAGATGCGCTTGATGCCGCGAAGCACGCGGGCGTGACGGTTGCCGTACTTGAGGGTGACGGTCAGGGTCTTCTGGGGCTTGGTGTCCTCGACGGCATAGCCCTCGATGTAGCCCTCCTCCGCGATAACGCGGGCGACCTCGACCAGCACCTTGCTGGAAGGCATGGTGACGGTATCCTTGCCGGCGGTGTTGCCGTTGCGGATGCGCGTCAGCATGTCTGCAATGGGATCGGTAACGTTCATTGGGATTCTCCTTCGTTAGGGATGAACCTCTGCGTCCGGTTCATGCCGGCCCGTGGCCGGAACGCCTGGACGGGAGTCTTCCTTCTGTCCTGGAGCGGAGGCAGACGCCTACCAGCTCGCCTTGCGGACGCCAGGAAGCTCGCCCTTGCTCGCGAGCTCGCGGAAGCACACGCGGCACAGGCCGAACTTGCGATACACGCTGTGCGGACGGCCGCAGCGCTGGCAACGGTTCTGGGTGCGCGTCGAGTACTTCGGCTCACGCTGAGCCTTGACGATCATCGATGTCTTAGCCACAAATCCTCCTTCGGGATGGTCGGCCGCACGTTCGTGCGGCTGCTTTCGTCGTGCAGGCACGACAACGTCGCCGAGCGCGAGCCCGGCGACGGGATTACCTCAGTTACTTCTTGAACGGGAAGTTGAAGCCCTCGAGCAGGGCCTTGCCCTCCTCGTTGGTCTTCGCGGTGGTGACGATGGTGATGTCCATGCCGCGCGTGTGGTCGATCTTGTCGAAGTCGATCTCCGGGAAGATGAGCTGCTCGGTCACGCCCATGGAGAAGTTGCCACGGCCATCGAAGCTCTTGGGGGAGATGCCACGGAAGTCGCGGATGCGGGGGATGGCGACCGAGATGAGACGATCGAGGAAGTCCCACATGCGATCCTGGCGCAGGGTGACCTTGGCGCCGATGGGCTGGCCCTCACGCAGGTGGAAGGTAGCGATGGACTTGCGGGCACGACGGATGGAGGGCTGCTGGCCGGTGATGGCGCGCAGGTCGGCGACGGCACCGTCGATGGCCTTGGAATCCGTGGCGGCCTCGCCAACGCCCATGTTCACGACGATCTTCTCGATCTTGGGAACCGTCATGGGGTTGGTGTAGCCAAACTGCTCGATGAGCTTGGCGCGAACCTCGTCGTTGTACTTGGTCTTGAGACGGGGAACGTACTTCTCTTCTGCCATGGTCACTCCTTCTGGGGTTTCTCAGCACGGGGTTGGCGATAAGCGGACGACCCGCGGGGACAAGTCCCTCGTTACCCTCGTGCCTCCTGTACGGCGTCAAACCGCCAGGAGCCTTCACAGTGCAGCTCACAAGGATATGACTTTGACGCAGCGTTTGCCACAACGAAATCGGCGAAGTCTCAGCCCACTCCCCTGCGTCCACACCGTATTCACACAACAGGCCGACCTTCTCGCGAAGATCGGCCTACGTACCCATACGTACTGCTTCGAAACGCTTTGCCTACTCCTGGATGCTCTCGAAGAACTGAGCCTCCCCGGCGACGTCTGCCAGGGAACGGTCGTTGATGCACGGGAGATGGAGCACCTCGTGAAGCGTGGGGACAAGCTCCGAGCAATCCGTGAAATGCCCCTTGTCGTTGAGGCTGTCGCAGTTTTGCACACGCCAATAGCCGTCGGTGTGTGTCACGTAGTACGTGCCCCCACCTACCCTCGCGAACACCCGCGTGTTGGAACGCAGATAGTCCTCGATGCCGTCCGGTCCTATCTCGAGTGCCTCCTCAGCCATGACGCCCATCCGTGCCCCTTTCGACGAAGCCAACTGTTTCCTAAGCTTCTCCGAGATGGAGGCAGCGGCGTGCGGGACTCCCGCGAACGAGCGATTTCGTCGTGGAACGGCAGCAAAAAGCCCGCCGACCGGAGCCAGCGGGCTTGATAGCGAACTCACGCCCTCAATGAGGGGGGGGTGCTACTTAGAGGGATCGGGGATGACCTCGCCGGACTTCTTGGCGAAACGGACCTTGGTGCCGTCCTCCTCGAAGCGGAAGCCGACGCGCGTGGGCTTGTCGGTCTTGGGGTCGATGAGCGCCACGTTGGAGACGTCGATGGGCATCTCCTTGTTGGCGAACCCGCCCTGCTGGTTGTCCTGGGTGGGACGCTGGGCCTTCTTGGCAACGGCAACGCCCTCGACGACAACCTTGCCCACCTTGGGCAGGGCGCGCACGACGAGTCCGCGCTTACCCTTGTCCTTGCCGGCGATGACCTCGACGGTGTCGCCCTTCTTGATCTTCATCTTAGCCATGGCTGCGACTCCTTCTAGAGCGTCTCGGGAGCGAGAGACACGATCTTCATGTACTTGTGGTCGCGCAGCTCACGAGCGACGGGCCCGAAGATACGGGTGCCCACGGGGCCGCCGTCCTTGTCGATCAGGACGCAGGCGTTCTGGTCGAACTTGATGTAGCTGCCGTCCTTGCGACGCGTCTCCTTGACGGTGCGCACGACGACGCAGCGGACGACGTCGCCCTTCTTGACGGAGGCGCCGGGCGTGGCCTCCTGGACGGCCCCGATGATGACGTCGGCAAGGCCGGCATAGCGGCGCTTGGAGCCACCCAGGACCTTAATGCACCTCACGCGCTTTGCGCCGGAGTTATCGGCAACGGTGAGCATGGTCTGCATCTGAATCATTGCAAAATCCCTTTCAGATCATCCGGCTCAGAGGTGCGCCCACACGAGCGGCGCACGTGAGCCGGTGATGGCCTCGGATGCTACTTCGCGGCCTCGACGACCTCGACGAGACGCCAACGCTTCGTCTTGGACAGGGGACGCGTCTCCATGACCTTGACGGTGTCGCCGAGCTTGGCGACCTCGTTCTCGTCGTGGGCGTGGAGCTTCTTGGAAACGGTGATCATCTTGCCGTACTTGGGGTGACGCTTGCGGTTGTCGATCGTCACGGTGATGGACTTGGCACCGGAGATCGAGGTAACGACGCCCACACGCACCTTGCGCGAGTTGCGAGCCTCGGTATCGCTCATGTTCTACTCCTCGACTACTTGGTGGCAGCGCTGGCGGCTGCAATCTGACGGGCGCGGATCTCGGTCTGGATGCGGGCGATGTCACGCTTGACATGGCTCACACGGGCCGTGTTGTCCAGCTGGCTTGTAGCCATCTGGAAACGGAGGTTGAAGAGCTCGGCGCGGCCGTCCTCAAGCTTCTTGGTGAGCTCCTCGTCGGAGAGCTCGCGGATTTCGGTCATCTTCATGTTACTTGTCCTCCCCAGCCTGAGCGGCGCGGGTGATGATCTTGGTCTTGATGGGCAGCTTGTGCTGGGCGAGGCGCAGGGCCTCCTTGGCGACGGCCTCTTCGACGCCACCGATCTCGAACATAACGCGACCGGGCTTGACGACGGCCACCCACTCCTCGGGGTTGCCCTTACCCTTACCCATGCGGGTCTCGGCGGGCTTCTTGGAAACGGGCTTGTCCGGGAAGATCGTGATCCAGACCTGACCGCCACGCTTCATGTAACGCGTCATGGCGATACGAGCGGCCTCGATCTGACGGTTGGTGATCCAGTGGGCCTCGAGGGCGACGATGCCGTACTCGCCGAGGTGAAGCTCGGTGTTGCCCTTGGCGTGGCCCTTCATGGAGCCACGCTGAACCTTGCGGTGAAGGATTCGCTTAGGAGCCAGCATTAGTTGCCCCTCCTCTCATTGCGACGACGGGGACGAGACGAGCCCTCGAGGGCCGGCTGCGGCTTGGGCTGGCCGGGGAGCTTCTCGCCAACGTAGATCCAGACCTTCACGCCGCAGGCGCCCATGGTGGTGCGAGCGGTGGCCT
>UWSJ01000005.1 GCA_900549525.1 uncultured Coriobacteriaceae bacterium
CCCTCGGGGTCGTAGGACGGGACGTCGGCCTCGACCGACTCGTCGTAGCCCCAGGAGCCCTTCGGCAGGGGCAGCGTGGCAACCTCGCCCTCGCCGTAGGGGTAGATGCCCTTGACGATCTCGTCGCGGTTGACGGCCATGAGGATGGCCTTGCGGACGCGCTGGTCGGCGGTGGGGCCGTTGACCTGGTTCATGTAGCAGTAGGAGAAGTTCAGGGCCTCCTTCTGGTCCAGCGTCAGGTTGTCATCGTTGGACACGGTCTGGAGCGCCTCGCCCGACACGTCGGTGGCGACGTCGGTCTCGCCGGTGGAGAGGGCGTTGGCCGCCTGCGTCGGCTCGGTGACGACCTTGATGGTCACGCCGTCGAGCTTGGGCTTGTCGCCCCAGTAGCCGTCGTTGCGCACGAGCTCGGACTGCTGGTCCTTGGTGAAGGCCTTGAGCGTGAACGGGCCGGTGCCCACGAGGTGGTCGCCGAAGGAGTCGCCCCAGCCCTCGGCCTCCTCCTTGGGCACGATGACGTTGCCGGCGTCGGTGAGCGCCGTGAGGAACGAGGCGTTGGGCGACTTGAGCACGCAGTTGACCCGCGTGTCCGAGACGACGTCGACGTGGTCGAGCATGTCGAGGCGGTTCATGGCCGACTGCGTGGCCGAGCGCTCGAGGGCGTACTTGACGTCGTCGGCCTTCATGGCGCGGCCCTCCTGGTACTCGCCCTTCTGGAACTTGACGTCGTCGCGCAGGTCGAAGGTGTAGGTGAGGCCGTCGTCGGAGATGGCCCACTTGGTGGCGAGGCAGGGCACGATCTCGGACAGGTCCATCTTGTACTGGACGAGGGTGTCGCAGACGTTGTTGATGACCTGGGACTCGTACACGCCCGTGTACTTGATCGGGTCGAGGTACTTTGGCGAGGCGGAGAGCGATACGTTGAGCGTGCCGCCCTCGGCGGAGCCGCCGGTCGAGCTGGAGGAGCCGCCGTCGGAGCTGCAGCCCACGAGGCTCAGGCCCGCCACGGCCGCGCTGAAGAGCGTGACGCCGCCGACGAACGTGCGCCTCGAGATGGTCTTGTCGATGAGACTCATGGCCCCTCCTTGAAAACCCGGGCTCGTGAAACCGCGTGCGGGGCCGCTCACGCTCGAGCGACTCCGCACGGCATTACTCGTATGAAACTGTACCGTTTGAAACAAATTCCAAGGGTTGTACGATCCCGGCCGTTATCGAACCGTAATAGTAAGTAAGAGGCATGACGGCACGCCTGGCGGCCTGCCCCAGTGCCCCGCGGGCGCTCCCCTACTTGGACTTCGAGACATTGACCTCGGAGTTCACCAGGTAGACGAGGTTGTCGGCGCGCTGTTCGTAGCCCTGGACGGCCTTGGTGAGGCCCGTGTTCACGTACTCGGACGCATACACGAGCATCGGGTCATAGCTCACGATGGCCTTGAGCGCCTGCTTGTAGAAGTCGGCGCGCTGGGACTGGTCGGTGACCTCGAAGGCCTTGGTGAGCAGGTCGTCCACGTCGGGGTGCGAGAAGCCCGCGCCGTTGCCGAGAGCGCCCACCTCGGAAGTCGAGAACAGCTTGTTGAGGAAGAAGTAGGGGTCGGGGTACCAGGTCCAGCTCATGCCGTACATGTCGGCCTTTCCCGACGCGGCGGCATCGGAGAAGGTGCCCCAGTCGCTCGCGTTGATGGAGAGGTCGATGTTGAGGTTCTCCTTGAGCGTCTGCTGCAGGATGGTGGCCATCTTCTGGCGCGCCTGCGTGTTGGAGATGTAGAGCGACAGCGACATGCCGTCGCCGTAGCCCGCCTCGGCGAGCAGCTTCTTGGCGCCCTCGGGGTCGTAGGACGGGACGTCGGCCTCGACCGACTCGTCGTAGCCCCAGGAGCCCTTCGGCAGGGGCAGCGTGGCAACCTCGCCCTCGCCGTAGGGGTAGATGCCCTTGACGATCTCGTCGCGGTTGACGGCCATGAGGATGGCCTTGCGGACGCGCTGGTCGGCGGTGGGGCCGTTGACCTGGTTCATGTAGCAGTAGGAGAAGTTCAGGGCCTCCTTCTGGTCCAGCGTCAGGTTGTCATCGTTGGACACGGTCTGGAGCGCCTCGCCCGACACGTCGGTGGCGACGTCGGTCTCGCCGGTGGAGAGGGCGTTGGCCGCCTGCGTCGGCTCGGTGACGACCTTGATGGTCACGCCGTCGAGCTTGGGCTTGTCGCCCCAGTAGCCGTCGTTGCGCACGAGCTCGGACTGCTGGTCCTTGGTGAAGGCCTTGAGCGTGAACGGGCCGGTGCCCACGAGGTGGTCGCCGAAGGAGTCGCCCCAGCCCTCGGCCTCCTCCTTGGGCACGATGACGTTGCCGGCGTCGGTGAGCGCCGTGAGGAACGAGGCGTTGGGCGACTTGAGCACGCAGTTGACCCGCGTGTCCGAGACGACGTCGACGTGGTCGAGCATGTCGAGGCGGTTCATGGCCGACTGCGTGGCCGAGCGCTCGAGGGCGTACTTGACGTCGTCGGCCTTCATGGCGCGGCCCTCCTGGTACTCGCCCTTCTGGAACTTGACGTCGTCGCGCAGGTCGAAGGTGTAGGTGAGGCCGTCGTCGGAGATGGCCCACTTGGTGGCGAGGCAGGGCACGATCTCGGACAGGTCCATCTTGTACTGGACGAGGGTGTCGGCCACCGAGAGGATGATCTGGGACTCGTAGGAGCCCGTGTACTTGATCGGGTCGAGGTACTTGGGCGAGGAGGGCAGGCTCATCACGAGCGTGCCACCGTCGGCCGCCTCGCCGCTCGTGGCGGAGCCGTCCGAGGAGCCGCCGTCGGAGCTGCAGCCCACGATGCCGAGACCCGCGGCCGCAAGGCCGAGGATGCCGGCGCCGCGCAGGAACCCGCGACGGGAGAGGAGCCTCTCGGAGAGGCCAGTGCCGATATAACGCTCGTCTGCCATGTGAATCTCCTTCAAACGGCACCCGCCGCCCCGGAAGCCCGGGACGGCGGGCAGCTTCGCTTCATGGCTCCGATTATCGGCATCGGTCCTGAGGGGCAGGCCCGCGTCATCCGAACGGTAACAATTTCGAAATTATGGAAGTCTACAGTATGTTATTTGCTTTGGTGCATAGGCATAGCAGGTGCCCTAGCCGATGGCAAGCAGGTTGTCCCAGTAGCTCACCTCGGTCGTAGGCGCCTCGTCCCAGAGGTGCTGCACCTCCTCGGGCACGAAGCGGCGCTCCACAACCACGTCGCCGCCGTAGAGGCGGAACCAGTCTGCGTCGATCACGAGGTAGCCGTCAAAGCCGAAGTCGTCGCCCCAGCTGTTCTCGACGCGCCAGGCGCGCGGCTTGCCGTCCTCGCCCAGCTCCACACCCTGGAACACCATGCAGTGCGTCATGCCGCACTCGCGGTCGTCGATCATCTGTGCCTTGTCCTGCGACAGGTCGACGCCAAAGGTGCCGTCGAGGTCCATGCCGTCAAGCGCGAGCACGCCCGAGAAGTCCTCGTCCTTGCGCATGAGCAGCTGGTTCACGGCGCACATCACGAACACCGGCACGCCCGCCTTGAGCGAGGCCACGGCGCTGCCCTCGAGGTACTGCATGGGCATGTTGAGGAAGCGCAGGCGCTGGCCGCCTGCCACCGGGTCGAAGCAGCGAATGTTGAAGGCGTGCTCGTAGGGGCGCGTCTCGCCCGGGAAGTTCACAAGCTCAACGTAGTCGGCGAGGTCGAGGCGCACGTAGCGCTCCACGAACTCGCGCGGGGTGATGTGCGGGTCGCGCAGGATACGGGCAGGCGCGCCGCCGTTGGCCGACAGCACCGGCTCGACCTTGGCCTGGTCGACGTCGGCGTGCTCGCCCACCTCGATGGCCAGGTCGAAGGCCACAGGGGGCTCGCCCAGGCAGCAGCACAGGATCTTGTGGAACTCCGGCAGCATCTCCTGCTTGCGCGCGCGCAGCTCGTCAGCGGTGGCGCCCTTCGCGGCCATGTCGCGCAGGATGGTGGCGTCCTTGCGCAGCAGACGCGTGAGCAGCTTGTTCATCTGCGAGGTGTCCTTGTTGCAGGCCGTGTCGGGCATGAGGGCCTTGGGCACCGCGCCCCACTTCTTGAGCAGGTTGGCACAGAAGATAAACTGGCCGCCATCCTCGAGCGGCGTGAGCATGAGCTGCGTGACCTGGCGATCGTTCCAGGGCAGGTGGGCCGTCTCGATGACGTACTCGAGACGCGAGTTGGCGCGCTCGAGCTTGTCGTAGAACTGCACGTAGTTCTGGGAGAACTCGAAGTCGTCCACGTCGAGGTTGGCGAGCACCCTGGAGCGCATGACGTTGAGCGTCGCGAACATCCAGCAGCGGCCGGAGTGGCGCTGGCCGGTGACGGTGGCGGCCGTCTTGAGGCTCACGCCGAAGGTGTCGTGATAGGTGCGTGCGCGGTTCCTGTCCACGCTCGCCTCCACCACGTTGAGCGCGCTCACGGCGTTGCGCGCCACGCGGTTCGCCCGATCGTCGGCGAAGTGCTCGGTCAGCTCGTTGACCGTCCGGAAGTCCAGCTCCTCTAGCGACATGCGCATCCCTTTCGTCTTGGCTTGCCAACGCGCAGCAGCATAGCGCTATCATGACCGAGCGAAGTTACTCGACGAAAGGGAGACGCAATGCTGCTGCGCCAGATGCTCGACGTGTACGACCTCATCGACAAGCCCCAGGCCTCGGGCCAGGAGGTGGCCGACCACCTGCGCAAGCACGGCGCCGGCGACGTGACCGTGGAGCGCATCTCGGGCGAGCGCGGCGGCACCGACTGCATCAAGGTCGTCATCCCCGGCAAGAATGGCAAGTCTTCCGGCGGCCCTGCTCCCACGCTCGGCATCGTGGGCCGTCTCGGCGGCCTTGGCGCCCGTCCCGAGATGATCGGCGCGGTCTCCGACGGCGACGGCGCGGTGGCGGCCCTCACGGCGGCGCTCAAGCTCGTCGAGATGCACGAGAACGGTGACGTGCTCGAGGGTGACGTCATCGTGGCCACGCACGTCTGCCCCGACGCCCCTACGCTGCCGCACGAGCCCGTGCCCTTCATGGACTCCCCCATCGACATGGAGACCATGAACCGCATGGAGGTCGACGCGCGCATGGACGCCATCGTCTCCATCGACACCACCAAGGGCAACCGCATCATCAACCTCAACGGCATCGCCATATCGCCGACGGTCATGCAGGGCTACATCCTGTCCGTCTCCAACGACCTCATGGACGTCATGACACGCGTCACGGGCAAGATGCCGGCGGTCTTCGCGCTGTCGCAGCAGGACATCACGCCCTACGGCAACGACCTCTACCACCTCAACTCCATCCTGCAGCCCGCCACCGCCACGAGCGCTCCCGTCGTGGGTGTGGCCATTGCCACCGAGCAGATGGTCGCCGGCTGTGCCACGGGTGCCACGCATGGCTCCGACGTTGAGGAGGCCGCCCGCTTCGCCGTGGAGGTCGCCAAGGCCTATGGCCCCGGTAGCTGCAAGTTCTTCGACGAGGAGCAGTTCTCGCACCTCAAGGCCCTCTACGGCGACATGGAGCGCTTCCAGGGCTTCGGCAAGGCCGAGTAAGGCGAGGCGGCCGGCGCGGATTGTGCGCCTGGTGGTAGATTGGTAGCGAAGCGTCGCCCGTCGGCCTCGGTCGGCGGGCGTTTTGTTGGGAGGATCGAATGGTTCGGACGCGCATCGCGGGCATCACGGTGGGGCAGTCGCCCCGGACGGATATGACGTGCGACCTCGTCCCGCGACTGGCCGACTCGCTCGAGCTCGTGGAGTACGGCGCGCTCGACGACATGACGCTCGAGGAGGTGGAGCGCGAGCTGGCACCTGAGCCTGGCGAGGAGGTGCTCGTCTCTCGCATGCGCGACGGACGCCAGGCGACGTTCTCGGGTGCAAAGGTGATGCCGCTCGTGCAGCGTCGCATTGACGAGGCCGAGGCGGACGGGTGCCGAGCCGTGGTGGTGCTCTGCACCGGCGCCTTCCCGAAGCTGCGCCACAGCGTGCCGCTCGTGTTCCCGCAGCCGCTGTTTCACTCGGTCGCCCGCGCGCTTGCGGGCGACCGCCGCGTGGCCGTGATAGTGCCGGAGGAGGCGCAGGTTGAGCAGGCGCGGGCGTGGTGGGCGGCCAACGGCGTAGACGTGAACGTGACGCACGCGAGCCCCTACGCCGGCATCGACGGCGTCGTGGACGCCGCGCGAGAGCTCAAGGGCACCGACGACGCCTTCCTCTGCCTCGACTGCATGGGCTACACCCTCGCCATGCGCGACGCCGTGCGACGCGAGAGCGGACTCGACGTGCTGCTCCCCCGCACCCTCGTCGCCAGCGTCGTCTCCGAGCTGCTGGGGTAGGCGTCGAGCCGGGCCCCGGGCGTCAGAGCTCGGCGGCGTCGGCCGACAGAACCCCGGTCTGTGCGGAGCCCGGCGGCGCGGGATGACAGAACCCCGGTCTGTGCTGAGCACGAACCAGGGTTTTGTCGGGCGCGGGCGGCAGGCTCCCGGACGCTCCCGGCATACCCGCAGGCAGACGCGCCGCGCGAGAAAAGCGGGCGGAACCAGCCCGCCAGCGAGCCCCGCACGAACCCGAGATCTGTCAGCGGCCGGCAGCCAGCTCCGCACGAACCCGAGAACTGTTAGGCCACGCAGGCCCGCTGCCGCACAGCCCCGCCACAACCAACGAGCCGCCCCGCCCGGACATCCCGGGTGGGGCGGCTCGCCGCAATCGACTGGTAGCGACGCGCTGCCGCGCCTACTCGTCCTCGTCCTCGTCATCGACGACGGAGGTGCCAAGCGCGCGCGTGGCCACGCCGGCCTGGCCGGACTCGACGGCACCGGCCGTGAGCGAATCGAGCGTGGCGGTGCCGTCGGAGTTGCGCGTGAACAGCGTCTCGATGAGCATCGGCAGGTTGGTGCCGGTCACGACGGAGACGTCGGGTACGGCCTGCGTGGCCATCATGGCCTGGTTGAAGGGCGTGCCGCCGAGAAGGTCGACGAACACGAGCACGCCGTCGGTCTCCTCGCGCAGCGCCTTGATCTCGGCGTGGAGCAGCTCGGGGTACTCCGAGGCCTTCTCGACGTCAAACGGGACGACGCGAAACGCCTCCTGCTGGCCGGCGACGAGCTCGAGGGCGCTGGCAAGACCGGGAGCGAACTCGCCGTGGCCCGTGAGAAGAAATCCGATCATCTTGCAATCCTTTCGTCCTTGGCCGCCCGAGGGCGATCCAACCTCCTGTAAGCACCCCGTTGGAGCAGCGACTCCATCGAGGCGCGCAACGCCGCCGGTACGCCGACGGTGGCCGAAGCCTTACCTGCCGAGGCCCTGACGCTCGAGCAGCCACTCGTTCGCACGGGCGCGCACCGCGAGCTGCCTGGCGTACACGCGGCCGAAGCTCGATTCGAGCGCCTCGCGCGGGCGCTCGATGCCGGCCTTGCCCACCGTCCTGGCCGCCTGGGCGTAGTCCTCCTCGCCCGGCTCGAGCCGGTTGTCACGGGCCAGCGCGTCGAGGGCCATCATACGGCTCAGCTGCGCCTCAGCCTGCCTGTCGAGCATCTTGAGCAGGGTGGGCTCGTCAATCTTCTGCGAGGTCAGGTACTCCGTGATGGTGTAGCCGCCGCCGTGCACCTGCTCGTTCAGTCCCTCGTAGGACGAGCGCGCCATCTCGGCCACGGCCTCCTCGGGAGGCCTCGTCGTGACGCGCCCGGTAAGCTGGCCGGCCGCACGCTCGAGCAGCTCGTCGTGCTGCCGGGCGCGGGCGTTGCCCACGAGCGTCTTGCGCACGATGGCCCGCAGGCCCGCAACGTCATGTGCGCCCGGCATGTTCTCGGCCACCCAGGCGTCCGTAAGCTCGGGGGACTTCACGTAGAGGATGTCGCGCAGGGCAACCTTCACGTCGCAGGCGCGCGAACGCCCGCCGTCGCCCAGCTCCCCCTTGACGCGCCAGCCCTGCGCCAGGCGCATGCGCTTGCTGTCGCGGATGTTCATGGAGAGCAGCAGCGTCGTCACCTTGCCCGGGAGCTCGGCGGAACCCACGAGGTAGCGGAAGTTCGTCCGGCTGAGGTCGGCCACCTTGCCGCCGACAGCCCTGGCCTCGATGTCGATGACCACGGTGTCGCCCATGCGCGGACGCTGTCTGCCGACGAGCGTTGCGAGCTTGCCGTGAGAGGCGACGAGCTCGGCCACCGCTGCGTCCACGTCCTGCTCGGACACCTTGGGCCCCGGCACGTGGCCGAAGGGGTACGGCTCGGACGAGGCGATGCTGGCCTCGGGCATGGGGAACACCCGCACGTCAAAGGCGTGCGCGGCATCGTCCACCGAGACGACCTTGGGCACGAACAGCGGCACGACGCCCTCGGCCTCAAGCGCGTCATCAACGGCGGACGATGCGGAGCCGTCCTTCTCGGGAAGCGCCACGCCCTCCCCAACCGTCACGTGCCAGAGCTCGAAGCCGCCCTCGTCGGCGTGCCTCTCTACCTTCACCACAGCCATACGCGCTCCTAAAACTCCGTCAGACGGTCGGCGAACTTGTCAATGAGGCGCTGGTTGAACTCGAGTCCTCCGTCGACGTTGGCGCTCATGAACACGGGCGGAGTCACGCCGCGCTCGAGCAGGATGTCGAGCGACTCCATGACGGCACAGTCGAGCAGGATGCAGCCGGTGTAGAGCGAGGTGCCGCCCACCTTGGTGGACATGCCCTCGACCTCCAGCGCCGCGTCACCGAAGGTGGACTTGTTGTCGAGCACCACGTCGGCAACCTGGTAGAGCAGCTTGCCGTCGGCGGCGAGCGAGCGGCCGGCACGGGAGACCTCGAGGGCCGTCACCGCGATGACCTTGACGCCCTGCTCCTGCGCAATCTCGGCCATCTCGATGGGCAGCGGGTTGCGGCCGGAGTTGGAGATCACGACAAGCGTGTCCTCGGGGCGCAGGTCGACCTTTTCCATGAACAGCTTGCCCGTGCCCTGAAGGCGCTCGAAGGTGCCCCAGCTGGGCTCCTTGATGAGGCGGGTCTGGATGTAGCCGCCGGCGCGGCCGCAAATCTCGAGAGCGTTGGCGAACGAGTGCCCTGAACCGAACGCGCGGATGACGCCGCTGCGCTCGATGGTGTCGGCAAAGTAGGTGCCAGCCTCGTGGATGGCCTCGTCCTGGCCTTCGGTCACCTCGTCAAGGCGACGGATAATCTCGTCCTTGAAGCGCCGGGCGGTCTTGTTCATGCGTTCCCCTTCCTCAAGAGGCCGTCTGCATGCGATGTGGCGTACGGCACACGTGTCACACGCGGACGCAGACTCGCGAGGAGTCCGTGTCCGTGTGGGCCACGCTGTCAAAAACGCCCGCCCGGGAACCGAAGAACCCGGACGGGCACTCAGACGTACGACGGAGCGGAAAGAACCGCCCCCGACTCCCCTACTTGTCGAGGAAGTCCGTGAGGTGGGTCACCGCGTCCTGGGGCACGAGCTGCGTGGTGATCTCGACGCCCTTGGCGAGAAGATCGCGGAACTGCTGCTCCTGCTCGTCCGTCACGTTGACGTACTTCTTGATGGGCTTAGTGTTGTCCTTGCCGCCCATGTTGCCGACGTTGAACTTCTTGATGGGAAGCCCGAGGTCGATGAGACGCAGGATATCGGCCGGCGAGTCGACGATGAGGAAGACCCTCTGACCGGCATACTTGCCCTCGAGAATCTGCTTGGCAGCACGCTCGACCGGGATGATCGAGGACTTGATGCCAGCAGGAACCGCCATGCGAAGAACCGACTTACGCATGTCGTCGACGGCGACTGCGTCGTTAGCGACCATGATGCGCGTGAGCTTGAGCGAGTTGGACCAATAGGCCACAACCTGTCCGTGAATCAGTCGGTCGTCGATACGGATGCCCACGATGCCGGGCATGCCCTCGTACTCATCTGCAGCCATGTGCTACCTCCTTGAAACGTAAGCCTACTTCGCCAGGATACCGGTGCAACCAAGCACGAGGCCCACAACGATGACGATGAGAATCGCCTTGTTGGAGGTCATACCCTTCTTGCCAAGGAGCGCATACACGCCAGCGGTGCCAAGGAGCGGGAGCAGCGCGGGCATGATGCCGTCGAGCAGGTCCTGAACCGGCTTCTGGACGTCGCCCATCGCGAACGTACCGGGCGCCTTGATGGAGACCACGGAGCACACGAGGGCGCCGACGACCACAAGGCCGAGGATGGAGGCCGCGTCGGTGATGGGCTTCATGTTCTCGGAGATGGTCCCGATGGCCGACTGGCCCTGGGCAACGCCGAGCTTGAACATCCACCAGCGGAGAGCGGTGAGGACGAAGCCCATGCAGATCCAGAGGAGGCATCCAACGGGGCTGCCCTCGAGCGCCTGGTAGGCGGCGATGGAGCCGAAGATGGTGGGAATGATCACGCCGAAGATGGAGTCACCCACGCCGGCGAACGGGCCCATGAGGCCAGTCTTGATGCCTGCGATGGCCTCCTTGCCGGCGAGCTTGAGCTCCGGCTCCACGGCGCAGTTGATGCCGAGGATGACGTAGGCCATGTGGGGGTTGGTGTTGAAGAACTGCAGGTGGTTCTGAACGGCAACCTGTAGCTCGTCCTCGTCGGTGTAGATCTCCTTGAGGGCGGGCATGATGGAGTAGCAGTAGCCCGAGCCCTGCATCTTCTCGTAGTTCCAACCGATCTGGCCCCAGAAGAACCAACGCCAGAAGACGCTGCGCAGCGTCTTGTCAGACAGCTTGGTGTTACTCGTCGTCATCGATGGTCCCTCCCTCAGTGGTGCTGGCAGTAGCGACGGCAGCAACCGGCTTCTGCGTGAACTCGGCGTACTTCACGGCCGCGAAGACAAGGCCGACGAGGGCGATGCCCAGCATGGGAACCTTGAGGTACGCGGCGAGCACGAAGCCGAGAAGGGCGTACGGCCAGAAGCGGTTGAGGGGCATGAAGCGAAGCAGGATGGCGATACCAACAGCGGGCAGCATGCCGGAGACGAGCTTGAAGCCGTTGAGCAGCCACTCGGGAGCGGCGGTAGCCATGGCCTGGACGGGACCCTGGCCAAGCGAGAGGCACAGGAGCACGGGGATGCCGCGCGAGAGGCACCAGGGGATGCAGCCAAGCAGGCAGCCCAGCTCAACCTTGCGCCAGTTCTTCTCCTTGGCACCGGCGTCGGCCATGTTCTGGAACGCGGTGTTGCAGAAGCGGCCGAGAATGTCGCACTGAACGAGCAGCAGGCCCACGGGCACCGCTACGGTCAGGCCAACGGTCTGCGCCTCGGCGGCGTCCATGCCACCGCGCATCGAGGTCACGGCGAAGGCCGTGCCGATCAGCGCGCCGGACATGTAGTCCGGGATGGAGGAGCCGCCATAGGTGCCCACGCCGAGCACCATGAGCTGGAGCGTACCTCCAATGAACAGGCCGGTGGTCATGTCGCCCATGATGAGGCCGGCCATCATGCCGGCAACGACGGGCTTGGCGAGGAAGAACTGCGGTCCCAGCTCCTCCCACATGACAAACATCGCGTACACGGTTAGCGCAATAATCTGCCAAGCTTGCATACCTACTCACCCTCTCTTCTCTTTCTCGGGGTCAGATGACCCCTTGCCCCGGCCGTGTTCGGAGCGTACGCGGCGCGCGAGGCGTACGTACGCGGTGGCACACGACGAGGGCCACAAACCCACACGTCCCACGCAGAACGCGTGGGCGGACTCGGGCCCTGAGTCCGGAAGTTAGTATATTAACTATGTCGAGGTTTTGTGTATCCATTCTGTAACCGCCGCGATTCGAGGGGTGAACGGTCGTGTGTCAAAGAAGGCTTGACACACGACCGTCAAGCGTCTCTACGCCAGATTGGGCGTGCCCAGCGACTCGCCGCCGAGATAGGTCTCGCGCAGGGTGAGCTCGTGGTCGAAGACGACGAAGTCGGCGTGGCGGCCGGGCTTGATGGAGCCGCAGCGGTCGTCGATGTGGGCGGAACGCGCCGGGATCTCGGTGGCCATGCGGATGGCCTGCTCGGCCGTCACGAGGTCCCAGTCGACGATGTTCTTGACGCCCTTGGCGAGCGTAAGCACCGAGCCCGCGATGTTGCCCGTCGTGCCGTCGGGGTTCTCCAGGTAGCAGAGGCCGCCCTTCATGACCACGGGCAGGCCGCCGCTCGTATAGTGGCCCTCGGGCAGGCCGCCGCAGCCCAGACAGTCGGTGATGAGCACCACGTGCTGCCAGCCCTTGGCGCGGATGAGCACGTTGAGCGCGCCCGGCTGCACGTGACGGCCGTCACAGATGAGCTCGGCGTAGGTCTCGGGCGTCTCCATGGCCGCGCCCAGCAGGCCCGGCTCGCGGTGGTGCAGGCCGCGCATGCCGTTGTAGGTGTGAACGAAGCAGGTTGCACCGGCGTTGACCGCGGCGACGGCCTCGTCAAAGGTGGCGTCGGAATGGCCGATGGCCGTTACGACGCCCTCCTTGTCGAGCCGGGCGATGTAGGCAAGCGCACCGGGCTTCTCGGCAGCGAGGGCGCTCTTGACGATGCGGCCCTCGGAGGCCTTCTGCCAGCGCTCGAACACCTCGAAGCTCGGGTCGATGAGGAACTTGGGGTTCTGGGCGCCCACGTGCTTGGTGGTGAAGAACGGGCCCTCCAGGTAGATGCCCTGGATGCGAGCGCCCTTGAAGTCGGCGTCGCGAGAGTCGTCTGCCTTGGCGATGGCGGTGCAGGACTCGGCGAGGTCATCGGCCGACTGGGTGAACGTGGTGGGGAGCCACGAGGTGGTGCCCATCTTGGCGAGGGCCACGCTCGAGGCGTTCACGCCGTCGGCGTCGTTGTCGGTGGTGGCGTGGCCGAAGAAACCGTGGATGTGGGTGTCGACCATGCCCGGTGCAATCCAGCTGCCGGTGTAGTCCTTGACCTCGACGCCCTCGGGGGCCTCGGCCGACCAGGAGCCAAAGACACCGTCGGTCACGCTCAGGTAGCCGCCCTGTGCCGCACCGGCGGGAAGGAAGAACTTGTCCGCCTTGATTGCATACGTTGCCATGCTGCGTCCTTTCTGGACGACGGCCGCCAGGCCGCCATGCCCGCCGCCGGCGCGACGAGGCCGCGCAGCTCGGGCACCACCGTGTGAACGCCCCGCATACCGCCGGGCGCCTGTGTCCGTTGTACCCCAAAGCCGCTCGGCCCACGAGACGAGACCGTTCGCCAAACCGAAGGGCTCATTTGCGAGACGCGGCATGGAAAAGGAGTCTTCACCCCCGCCGAACTGCATATACTTCAACTTAGTATATCAAGCAACACGCCAGTACGTGCGACGGGGAGGCACCCATGCGCGTTCCCAAGTATCAGCTCATCGAGGACGAGCTCCGCTCCCAGATCGAGAGCGGGGAATTCGAGTACGGCGACCACTTCTACAGCGAGGCCGAGCTCATCGCGCGCTACAACGTGAGCTCGATCACCGTCGTGCGCGCCCTGCGCGACCTCGTGAACATGGGCTATCTCGTGCGGCGCCAGGGCAAGGGCACGTTCGTCTCGCGCTCGAGGAAGCGCCAGCTCGTGGAGTTCACGGACAAGGAGCTCTTCGCTCGGCACCTCGACCGCGAACAGGTACGCGTCGTGTCGTGCGAGAAGGGCGACGACCCGGAGGTACGCGCCGCCCTGGGCCTCGAACCCGACGAGGGGTACCACGAGATCGTCCGCGTGCGCAGCATCGACGGCGTGCCGTTCATGACGTCGTTTTCGCACATCCCCAGTCGCTACGTGAAAGACGACGTGCCCGCCGACTACTATGCGTCCATCTACCGGCGGATGCGCGAGGACTGCGGCCTGCACCCCTACGACGAACCGTCCACCGAGGTGAACGACATCGTGCTGCCCGCACCCACGCGCGTGCGCGAGCTCCTGGGCATCGACGAGGCCACGCCGTGCGTGCGGCTGCACAAGCAGACGCGGATGGACTCCGGCACGATGCTCGAGGATGCCGTTGGCTACAAGCGCTGGGACTACTTCCGCATCGAGTTTGAGAGCAAGGGGCGCGGGGTGCGCAGGCGCTAGCCGCACTCGACGGCCTCACGCACCCCTCCCCTGCCTGAGAGCCCCTACGCTTCCACGTAGTCGATGATGTGGCCGGGCGCCAGCGGCAGCTCGTCGGCGTAGACGCCCTCGGTCTCGAAGACGACGACCTCGTTGACACCCTCGTGGAGCAGCCCGTGCGGCACGTAGAGCGTGTGGATGGGACCCAGGCTCCAGAAGCGGCCCACGTTGAAGCCGTTCACGAGCACGCACCCCTTGCCGAAGCCGCGCATGTCGAGATAGGCGTCACGTGGCTCGTCCGCACCGGAGGCCGCGTCGCCGCCAAGCGCTCCCTCCTCCAGCGTGAGCTCGTAGCGGAAGAACGCAGGCTGCCCGGCCGTCCATCCGGCCTCCCAGTCCACGCCGTCCGCGCTCGCAAGCGGCAGTGACCACTGCTCCCAATCCGTGAGGAAGTGCAGGTCGGCCATGACGCCCGTGCGGATGCCCTTGTGCTGGGTGTCGGCGAGCAGCTTGGGGCCGTAGTTGACGCGGCCCATGTTCTCCACAAGCACGTCGATACGGTTCTTGCCGGGCACGGGCACGGACGGCGTCGCCATGATGTCGGCGCCGATTTCCTCCTGATACTGCGTGGCCTTGAGCTCGCCGTTCATGAAGAGCTGCGCACGGTCGCGGCCGTCGATGATGCGGAACTTCTCCTCGCCGTCCATGTCCTGCTCGTCCCAGGTGCGGTAGAGCACGTAGCCGTACGACTGCCCGAGATCCTCCATGGGCATGGGGAACTGCGAGCGAATCGGGTTCGCCACGCTCTCCAGCGTGTCGAAGAGGCCCGCCCGGCCCGTGAGCCTGGCCGCCGGCACGTCCACCACGCCCTTCTCGAGTGGCTCGCCCGTCTGTGCGCCCGGGAAGAGGTCTCGGACCACGTCGCGCAGGGCGTACCACTTGGCGGTGGGGTTGCCCTGCTCGTCGAGGGGCGCGTCGTAGTCGTACGAGGTCACCTGGTGCAGGTCGTGGTCGTGGCGGGCCGAGCAGCCGTTCATGAAGCCGAAGTTGGTTCCACCGTGGAACATGTAGAGGCAGATGCCGTCCGCCGTCTGCAGGCACTCGCGCACGTCGTGGGCGAAGTCGTCGGCGGGGCGGCGCACCACCTGCTGGCCCCAGCGGTTGAACCAGCCGTCCCAGAACTCCATGTTCATGAGCGGCCACGTGCGCCCGTGCTCGGCGTGGAAGGCGCGCAGGGCCTCGAGGTTCTCGGCGGAGTGCGAGCCGAAGTTGCCCGTCGCGAGCACGCCGTCGTCGATGAGCGAGCCGGCGCGCAGGCACGCGCGCCAGGGACCGTCGGAGGTGACAAGCGGCACGTCCACGCCGCGCTCGAGCATGAGGTCGCGAATGGAGCGCAGGTAGTCGTGGTCGTTGCAGTAAGAGCCGTACTCGTTTTCCACCTGCATCATAAGCACGTTGCCGCCATGCGTCACCTGACGTTCCACGAGCTGCGGCAGCAGACGGTCGTAGTAGGAGGCCACCTGCGCGAGGAACTTGGGGTCACGAGAGCGCACGCGCTCGTCGCGCTTGGTGAGCAGCCACGCTGGCAGGCCACCCAGCTCCCACTCCGCACAGATGAAGGGCGAGGGGCGCACGATGGCCCAAAGCCCCAGCTCAGCCGCCTCGTCGAGGAAGCGCCCGAGGTCGAGCATGCCGGAGAAGTCGAACGTGCCCTCGTTGGGCTCATGCAGGTTCCACGGCACGTAGGTCTCCACGGTGTTGAGGCCGGCGGCCTTGAGGTTGGCGAGCGAGCGACGCCAGTCCGTGGGGTGCACGCGGAAGTAGTGGATGGAGCCGCCGAGCACCTCGAACGGCCTGCCGTCGAGCAGGAAGTGCTCGGCGACCTCGAACGTGTGGGACGTGGCCGGGTCAAAGCCCGCGACCTGCTTGACGACACCCATGCGCGCCTCCGTTGTCATGCCCGGCCCGCCCGTCGCGGCGCCGGGACTCTGCAACTTAATATAATAAGTTGTCACGCGGCCCCCGCGGACGTGAATCGCCGAGCGGCATCACACCGTCACCGACGACGCGCCGGCATGCCGACACCCGCGCCGCAACGCCGCCCGCATCAGCCCGCGAGCACCCGCGCCGCATAGGCGAGACGGTCGTAGCCATACTCGAGAAACTCCCGGTACCCGCAGTACTCCTCGTCATAGTACGCGACGTTGAGCCGTTTGCAGCTGCGGTGGCACATCCCCTCGAACGGGCAGGTGGCGCACGCCGCGCACGGCCGCCGGGGCTCGGCGAGAAAGCGCCTGACGGCATCGCAGCTCACGAGATCCCCCAGCGAATCCGGGCGCACGTTGCCGCAGCGCCACTCGTCGAGCGCGTAGAAGTCGCAGGGGTACACGTCGCCGTTGCCCTCTACCACGAGCTGCGGAGCGCACTGCCCGAGCATCCCGCACTGAACGGGCATGCGCCCCAGGCTCATCGCCATGACGTCGTCGAAGAGGCCCACCGAGATGTAGTGGCCACGTGCGAGCTCGCGCAGCCATTGGTCGAGCAGCGCCCGGTAGAAGCTCGCGAAGGCGTGCGGCGTGAGCGACCACTCGCTTACCCGCTCCCCCAGACCCGGCAGGCAGGGGATGTACTGCACGTAATCGATCTTCTCGCGCAGAAGAAAGCCGAAGGCCTGCTGGGGATGACGGGCGAGCTCGCTTGTGAGCACCGTGAGTACGTTGAAGTCGACGCCGGCGTGCCTCAGGCGCGCAGTCGCCCGCATCACGCGAGCGTAGGTACCGCGCCCCTCCACATCGGGACGCAGGTGGTCGTGAATCTGGCGCGATCCGTCCACCGAGACGCCCACGAGGAAGCGGCGCTCGGCAAAGAGCTCCGTCCAGGCAGGGTCGGCCGCGACGGCAAGGCCGTTGGTCTGGATGGTGTAGGTGACCTGCTGGCGCTCGCGGCGCTCGTCCACATGGGCTACGAAGTCGCGGAAGAACGGCAGGCCCGCCGCCGTGGGCTCGCCGCCTTGGAAGGCGAAGGTGACCTGCGCGTCAGGGGCAAGGGCGAAGGCCTTGTCGATGATGGCGTACGCGGTCTCGGACGACATGCGCGGGGCCACGGCCTGCTCGCGGTGGTCGGCCACGTCGCGGTAGAAGCAGTAGCGGCACCGCATGCCGCACGCCGACGACGCCGGCTTGATGAGGAAGCTCACGTGTTTGGTCATAGAGACGCCAGGATTGCCGAAAGCGCAGAGATGTCCTGATTCGTAAGGCGTCCGAGCTTTCCCGCCGACCCGAGGTAGCGAGGAGGAATCTGGGCGATGCGGTCAACACGTGCAATGGATGGCTTGTCCAGCCCGGCCTGACGCCAGTCGCGGATGAGGTAGTCATGCTCGAGACGGAGCTTGTTGGTGGCGCTCGTAACCATCATGACCAGCGACCCATCATCACGTGTGCCAAGGACGATGACAGGGCGATACTTGTAGCCCTTACCGTCATCGAAGTCGAAGCGCGCGTGCCAGATTTCCCAGGGCTCGGGGACGAGCTCACTCATCGTCATCTGCCCAGCTGGAGGGAAGCACGGCGACACCGTCGGCGTTCAGCGGTGCCTTATAGGCGCGTGCGGACAGCTTCTCGAACGAGGGGGACGAAGGGGCCATCGAGAACGGCAGCCCACCCACATCGATGGACTTGACGAGAAAGACGTTGATGGCGTCCGAAAGGCTCAAGCCCCAGTGGGAGTAAATCTCGGTCGCGCGCTCCTTGACCTCCTCGCTCGTGCGGAACTTCCCCTCCGCGGTACGAGACTTCGTCGTTGGCATATGGCCTCCCCCTTACGAAGCTAAACTACCCACAGTGTACCCAGATCGGGCTCGCCCAGGCGCACTGGCCGTCGGCCTGCACCACCTTCACGAACCAGCTGTGCTCGGTTGCCTCGGGACGCACGAAAAAACGCTCGGCAATCTCGTATTGGTCGGCGCAGAAGCCCTGGTAGACCTTCACCTTGTAGGCGTTGTGGTACCAGGCGTCGCTGCGGTAGAACTCCTTGGGATGCCCGGCCTCCTCCACGAGCCGCTTGGCCTCGTCCTCGAACATCTCGAGGAAGCTGCCCGCCAGGATCGTGCGGATGGGCCACGTGAACGTCTTGCCCAGGACCGTGAGCCGCACGTCACTTTCGATGGGCGCCTCGACCTCGAAGATGAAGCCCTCGGTGCGCATGGCGCTGTCGCGCATCCAGCGGCCGCCGCCCGCCTTCTGCGACTTCGCCGTAAACGAGACGTGCCGCTCGTCCAGAACCTCGCAGCGGTTCTCGAAGCTCGAGAACACCGGCTCCACGCTCACGACACGGCCGTCAGCCTCAAACGCGCCCTCCCAGAGCTTGCTCGTGGCCTCGGGGAAGTACTTCACGTTGGGGCCCCAGCCAAACTCGACGCGGAACTTGAAGCGCACGACCGTCCCGTCCGGGCCAAGGGCGTCGGCCGCGCCCGGCGTGCCGGCCGCACCCAGCTCGGGCCATGGCACCACGTGCACCTCGGCCAGGTCGCCGTCGCGGTAGAGCTCGACGCGCTCCACCTTGCTCGCCGCCGTGGCGCGCACGTCGATGGCCACCTCGTCCGATGTCGTCTCGAAGGCCGATCCCAGCGGGTGCCCCTCGGCCTCGGCGTAGACGTCGATGCGCGGCCCCGTGAAGCCAAACGTGCGGCGCGACACGAGCGCGTCCCAGATGGCGTCCTTGGTGTACTCGCTCGCCCACACGCCGGCACGGCCGTAGCGGACCATGGCCGGCACCTCGTGGTTGTCGCCCGAGCAGATGATGCCGAAGCGATAACCGCGCTTGAGCCCGGCGACCACGCTCGTCTCGTCCACGCGCGGCCCCATGTGGATATGACGGTTCATCGAAATGGACGTCATGTCGCGCTCGGAGCTGCCGTGGTGCGAGAAGGTCTCCACAAACGGCGAGAACGTCTCGTCGTGCGTGGCCCACCTCTTACCGCGGTTGCCCAGGGAATAGGCGAGGTGGTGCGGGATGCCGATGACGTCCTGGCCGCGGTAGGCCTCGACGAGCTGCTGGTAGCGGGCCGGAAGCTCGATGTCGCCGTCGGTCTTGAAGTAGACGTTGTGGTCACCGTCCTCGCCCGTGCCCTGCCACTCGAAGCCAGGCAGGCTCACGAAGCCGTCCGACTCCTCGCGCGCACGCAGGAAGTCGCAGATGTGCGTCCACTGCTCACGCATGAGCTCGGGGTCAATCTCGGCCTCGGTGCCGAAGGTCCCCGAGACGCGCACCATGTGATACGGGTAATACGCAAGCGTGAAGAAGTCGCTCACGCGCTCGCAGTGCTCGAACCACTTCTGGAGCTCGTCGATCTGGTTGGCGTGCAGGTTGAGGTGCAGGTCGGTGATGTAGCTGCTGTAGCCGCTCTTGTCCTCGTGGCCGCGAACTTCCACGTGGTGGGGCCCCACGAGCCCGGAGCCGGCCGCGCTGTCGTTGATCTGGTCTGCCATGCCGCTCCCTACATGATTCCGAGCACGACCATGACGGCCGCGAACGCAAGGATGCCCGCGAGGAGCTTGTTGGCGCTCCAGCCCTTCTTGGCGATGAGCAGGTAGCTCACGACGGCCACGACGAGCGGCATGAGGTTGGGCATGATCTTGTCGAGGATGTCCTGGATGGCGATCGTCATGTCACCGGCCGAGTAGACCCAGGTGACGGGCGCCTTGATCGTGGTGGCCGCCACGCCGCCGATGACGATGAGGCCCACCACGGTGAGGCCGTCCGTGATCTTGTCCTTGAGCTCGGCGTTGGTGAGCAGCTTCACCGCGTCGAGGCCAAGCGAGTAGCCGCGCACGAACAGGAAGTACTTGAGCGGAATCACGATGCCGCACCATAGGGCGAGGAACGCCAGCGGGCCCACGGGAGAGCCGCCTGCGGAGAGGCCGATGCCGATGGAGAGCAGGATCGGGTTGAGCGTTCCCACGAGGATAGAGTCGCCGATGCCGGCGAACGGGCCCATGAGCGCGTTCTTGGTGGAGCCGATGATCTCCTCGTCAAAGCTGGGATCGTTAGCCTTCTGCTCCTCGAGGGCGAGGGTGATGCCCGGGATCACGGAGCCCAGCTGCGGCTCGGTGTTGAAGAAGGTCATGTTGCGCTTGAGCGCCTCGGACAGGCCCTTCTTGTCGTCGCCGTAGAGCTTCTCGAGCGCACCCGAGAGGCTATGGCAGAACGGCGTGCCCTGCATGCGCTCGTAGTTCTGCGAGCTCAGGTTGAAGAACGCCCAGCGCCAGGAGGCGACGGAGACGTCGTGCTTGGACAGGTGCACCTCGTGGCGCTCGGCCGGCTGGGACGCGCCGGCCTGCTCGGGGGCCTGAGCCTCGTTAGCGCTCCTCATAGTTGCCCTCCTCGTCCTCGATGACGGAAGCGGAGACGACGGCCGTGCCGGCGGAGGCCCCGCGGTTGCTGTAACGGGCCATCACGTAGATGAGCGCGAAGGCGATGGCGATGAACACGAGCGAGGTCGTGGTGATGCCGAAGGAGGAGGCGATGACCCACCCGAAGATGAACAGGAAGATCATCCACTTCTCCTGGATGATCTGGGCAAGCAGGATGGCAAATCCCAGAGCCGGCAGCATCTTGCCGCCCACGGCGAGCCACTCGAGGACGATGGGCGGAAGCGCCGCAAAGAGTCCCTCGGCGAACGGGGCGCCCAGGTAGCACGTGGCCGCGACGATGAAGAAGCGCTCCACAAACTCGATGATCTGGCCCTCGATGTTGGCCACGCGGATGCCGCGCGCGTCACCCACCTCGGCGCACTTGTCGGCACGATGCGGCCAGATGGCGTTGAACGTCATCGTTAAGTTGTGCAGGGCCACGCCGAGCGCGCCCAGCGGAATGGCGAGCGTCACGGCCATGTCTGAGCTGCCGCCTGCGGCGAGCGCGAGCGGGATGCCGATGTAGGCGGCCAGGTTGAGGTCGCTCGGGACGGCGCCGCCCGGCGTGATCTGGCCGATGAAGAGCGCCTGCACGGCCACGCCGCACAACACGCCTCCCGTCACGTCGCCAAGGATGACGCCGCAGATGAGGCCCGCGACGAGGGGTCGTCCGATGCCGTACCAGCCACCGGTGGTGCCGCACAGCCAGGGAACCTGGTTGCGGCCAAGGTATGCGAACAGGCCGATGAGGGCTGCCTGCCAAAGTGCCATGGTCTCCTCCTATCGATTGAGCGCCTGGACGAAGTCGTTCTCGGGATCAGCCGGAACCTGGCGCTGGGTGAAACGCGTCCCCTTGACCGCCACCTCGCGCACGACCTGAGCCTCGTCGTCGGTCAGGTGCACGGTCTTGGCGTATGCGACGGTTCCCGGGCGATTGGGCACGTTGCCCATGTTCACCACGTCGAAGCCGTAGCCAAGCTCGTCGAGCTCGCGCAGCGTAACCACGCGCGGCATCACGACGAAGATGCGGTCGCCGGGGTAGCCGTGGTCGTCGCGCAGGCGCTCGACGGCCTTCTTCGGCGTGAGGATGGACAGCTTCACCGAGGCGGGCTTCGCCATCTTGAGGGCCATCTTCTGCGTCTCGTCGTGCACCGCCACGCCGTCGACGACCACCACGCGCGTCACGTTAAGGCGCGGCACCCACGCCGTCGCCACCTGCCCGTGGATGCCCCTGGCGTCGACGCGCACGCCGACGATCTGCTGGGGCTCGTCGGACGCGGGCGCCGGGCCAGCTGCGAGCGCAGACGGGGACGTCGGCACGACGTCCTCCTCGCCACGCGCGACCGCCTTCACGTCGCGGATGCCGGCCCGGCCCTCGGCGATGAGCGTCGCGGTGTCCGCGCCCTGGATGGCCGCCGTGACGACCATCGGCAGGTTCGCGCCCGAGATGATGCTCACGCGCTCGTCGTCCTTGTAGCGCGCGAGCGCCGCGTTGCACGGCGAGCCGCCGAACAGGTCGGCGAACACCTGGATGTGCTCCGCGCCCGAAAGCTTGTCGTCAAGCGCGGCGAGCTTCTGTTCGAGCTGCTCCGGGCCGTCGTCCGCGGCCAGGCTCACCGTGAGGATGTCCTCCCGCTCGCCGGCTATCATCCCGACCGAACCTCGCAGCGCCTCGGGCAAATCCCCGTGTCCAACCAATACGATTGCGTCCAAGGCTCTCCTCCCTTCCTATCCCTTCCCCACCGAGACGATCGCGCCTCGGTCTTGTCGCCGGCGCGGCCGTACGGGGCCTCACTGACGTCGGACTATGGCCTCGCGGACATGTGCTGCCCGCAATACCCGTCGAAAACGTTTGCGCGGAGGGCATGCAGCGAACGTACGACCTGCGCGCGTCTTGCGGCGTGCCCGCGCCTTGGAGCGCACCCGCGCCCGCGTCGCGTGCCCTTCGGCGCACCACGTCGTGTGCCCGCGCCCTACGCCATCCCCCGGTCGCGCACGCTGAAGTGCTCGCCCAGGCTCTCGTAGTCGTCAGGGTTCTTCGACCCCGCCGACACGCACTCTCGGCGGTTCACCTTCCACTCGGGCCGGATGGCGATGGGGCCCGCGAGCAACGGGTCGTGCGTGCGCTCCATGAACGCATGCAGCCGCTCGCGCATGTCTGCGAGCGCGTCCGCGTAGCGGGGGTCATCCGCCAGGTTGTTGCACTCGAACGTGTCGTAGTACAGGTCATAGAGGCACTCGGCGTCCTTGGTGACGTCGGCGAGCCCGCAGCGCTCGAAGAACTGCTTGGTGGGAGAGCCGTCCACGTTGGACTGGTTGACGCGCGGCCAGCTCTCGTCAAAGTTGCGCACGTACTTGTAGCGCTCGGTACGAACTGAGCGGACCGGCTCGTAGGAGGTGTGGAAGTTGATCTCGGCAAAGACCGCCTCGTCTCCCTCCACGCGCTCGCCGCGGAAGATGCCCGCGAGGCTCCGGCCCTCGAGATAGCCAGGGCGCTCCACGCCCAGCAGGTCGAGGAGTGTGGGCACGACGTCAATCTGGGAGACGAGCCCCTCGAAGCCCCTCCCCTCCTGGAGCGACCCCGGTACACGCATGGCCATGAGCACGCCCGTGCCCGCGTCGAGCAGGGTGCACTTCTCGAAGGGAAACGCCAGGCCGTGGTCGGTCGTGAGCAGGATGATGGTGTCCTCGTAGTGGCCCGCCCTCTTGAGCGCGTCGATGACGAGGCCCACGTTGTCGTCTGCCATGCGCACGCTGCGCTTGAAGCCCGCGTAGTCCTCGCGCGTCACCTCGTTGCTCGGGATGTTGACGGGCGGACGGGCGTAGTCGGCCTCGCCGGGGCCCGCCTGGGGCCAGGCGCGGTGCGTGGCGTGCTGGCCGAAGGAGACGAAGAACGGGCGCCCGCCGTCGTAGGCCTCGAGCCACGACACGAGCGAGTGGGCGTTCTCCCTATCCCAGTCCACGAGGTCGACCTCGGCGTACGGCGTCGCGTCGGTCGTGATGTCCTCCTCGTAGCCCAGGGCGTCTGTTGCCAGCGCGTGATCGGTGTAGTAGCCCACCTCGTGCTGCACACCGCAGAGCACGCTGCGCCATCCCAGCTGCCCCAGCATCCGCGCGAGGTGACGGGATCCGTCGATCGAGAACCCGCGCTGGGCGAGGCCGAGCATGCCGTTCTGGTGGGGATAGGTGCCCGTGAGCAGGCCCGCCCGGCTCGGCGAGCAGGTGGGCGCCACGCTGAAGGCGTGCTCGAAGAGCAGGCCGTCCTCACAGAGCTGCTGGATGTTGGGCGTGTCGACCGCATAGCCATACGGTGACACGACGCAGCCCGTGTCGTGCGTGTGAAGGTACAGGACGTTCATGCGGCCCGCTCTCGCCCGTCGGCCGTGTCTCACGAGACGGCCGTACCAAAGGAACGAGTCCACCTTACGGGAGTGAAATGAATTTCGAGCTACGATTGAAATTAATTCCGCTTAACGTTCGGAAAACGTTCCCAAGCGGTAGGGGCGCGGCCCGACAGGGACGAGCACCGCCACACCACGCTGCGAGCGGCCCTATCGCTCCTCTCCCACCCGACCGGCGACCTCGCGCAGGAGAAACTCAAGGAACAGGAACACGATGACCTGATCCTCCACGGTGTGCGTGCCCTCCATGTCGCGGCTCATCCACGGCAGCGCGACCGTCTCGGTGGCATGGCGCGCAAAGGCCGCCTTGGGGTTCATGGTGATGAGCCAGACCGCGCAGCCACGCTCGACAAGCGACGAGATCAGCGAGCCGTACGAGCGGTTGCCTCGCCCGTTGAGGCTGATGACGATGCAGAGGTCGCCCTCCCCCAGGATGGTGGAGATGTCGTCCATCACCTGCGGGTCAGACGTGGTCTGGTTGAAGACCCCGATGCGCATGAGACGGATGGAGAGCTGCTTGACGCTCTCGTAGGTGCGGTTGGCACCCCACATGCTGATGCGACGAGCCCGCGCGATCTCGTCCGCGAAACGCCGGAGCTGGTCGCGGTCAATGCCGTCAACGAGCCTGCGCGCGTAGCTCGCGTACGCGTCGGCGAGCAGAGCGAGAGGGTCCGACGGCTCCTGGCCCCGCTCGTCCTCCTCGCGCGAGAGCAGGTAGCGGTTCATCGAGAAGCGAAACTCCGCGTAGCCGCTGTAGCCGGCCTTTTGGCACATGCGCACGATGGAGGCGCTCGTAAGCCCGGCCTGCGAGGCCAGGCTGGAGATGGTCTTGTTGAGCACGGCGGCAGGGTGGTCGATGAGGTAGTGCGCGGCGGCGGCCTCGGAGGGCGTGAAGGCGTCCATGCCCTGCTCGAGTCGCGCTATGGGATCATTCCTCATGCGGACACCTCTCTCCTTGGCTCCGGCATGGTTTCTGGCGGCGCGGGCGCCGGTCGACCACGCACGGCGCGACTCTCCTAGTGCGTGAACGGGAACTCCCCGGCGGAGAGGCGCTCGATGGCGTCCGCGACGCTGTCCTCCGCCACGGAACCGATGTGCCAGCGCGCCGCGGCGGCGGCCTCCTCGGTGGCGTTGGCCACGGCCACGGAGTTCTCCACGTCACGGAACATCGGCAGGTCGTTGTTGGCGTCGCCGAAGACGAAGACGTCCTCGGGCTTCACGCCGAGCAGGTCGCGCAGGTAGGTGGCGGCCGTGCCCTTGTCCCAGCCCGTGAGCATAATGTTCGAGAAGCCCGCGCGCGCGAGGTCGAGCGTGAGGCCCTCCACCTCGCGGTTAATCTCGCCAACGAGTTGCTGATGCCGCTCGCGCCCGCCCGTCACGAAGACGTTGGCCTTGACGATGGGCACGTCGGGCACGCTGCTGTCGGGCACGCTCGCCTCGGCGTAGCCCGGGAAGATGGGCGCGAGGTCGTCGACGTTACCGATCACGAGGTGCGGCGTGACGCCCACGAAGCAGAGCAGGCCCGCCCCCGGCCACGCGCGCACGATGTCAGCCACGCGCACGAGCGAGTCGTGAGGCAGGTGCTTCTCGTACACGCAGGCACCGTCGTGGTAGATCTGCATGCCGTTGGTGGCGATGGCCGTGGCGTAGCAGGCCGCATCGTTGTCGAAGAAGGCCGGAATCCACGAGAGGCCGCGACCGCTGCACACGCCCACGACGTCCCCGGCGTCGATGGCCGCGTGAAACGCCCGCCGCGTCCGCTCCGAAACCCGCTTCGTCTTCCACGGCAGGATCGTCCCGTCAATGTCCGTGAGCATCAGCTTCATGCGAAAACCTCCCAACCCCGCAGCTCCCACATGGCAACAAAGCAGCTTGAGGCCCTCGGCGGTCATCGAGAGCCCCGCACGGTCTCCGCCGGTGAGCCGGGCATATCGAAGCGAGGGGCTTAGGGACTTTGCAAGGCAAAGTGACCCCGAGCGCAGATATGCCCGGCTCACCCGCAAGCATCTACAGGCTCTCGATGACCCGCACGACCTCGTCCACGTAGTGCTCGCAAATCTCGGGCGTGGCGGCCTCCACCATCACGCGCACCAGGGGCTCGGTGCCGCTCGCACGCACGAGCGCGCGACCTTCGCCCTCGAGCGACGTCTCAACGTTGGCCACGGCCGCCTTGACGCGCTCGTCGGCCATCACGGCGTTCTTATCGGCCACGCGCACGTTCTTAAGCAGCTGCGGATAAATCTTGACGGGACGGCACAGCTCCGAGAGCTTCTCGCGCTCGGCCACGAGGGCCTCCATGATACGCAGGCTCGTCATGATGCCGTCGCCGGTCTTCTCGAGGTCGCCGAAGATGATGTGCCCGGACTGCTCGCCGCCCAGCGTGTAGCCGTTCTCGCGCATGCAGGCGTACACGAAGCGGTCGCCCACCGCGGTGGTCTCGTAGGAGAGACCCGCGGCGTCGAACGCGCGGAAGAGACCGAGGTTGCTCATGACAGTGGGCACCACGGTCTGCTTGGCGAGGCGACCGTGCTTGTTGAGGTAGGTGCCGCAGACGTAGAGGATGAGATCACCGTTGACCACATGTCCGCGCTCGTCCACGGCCAGGCAGCGGTCGGCGTCGCCGTCGTAGGCGAATCCCGCGTCGAGGCCGTTCTTGACCACGAAGTCGCGCAGGCGCTCGATATGGGTGGAGCCGCAGTCGACGTTGATGTTGAAGCCGTTGGGCGCGTTGTTGATGACGTGCGTCTCGGCGCCGAGGGCGTCGAAGACCGGGCGGGCCACCGAGCTGGCCGAGCCGTTGGCGCAGTCGAGGCCGATCTTGTAGCCCTGCAGCGAGAAGCCGCAGCTAGAGATGAGGCGCGCGATATAGCGGTTGCGGCCCTCCATGTAGTCCACCGTGCAGCCGATGGCGTCCTCGGTGGCGAGCGGCACCTCGCTCTTGCCGTCGATATAGTCCTCGACCAGCTCGAGAACGTCCTCGTCCATCTTGTAGCCCTCGTGGTTCACGAGCTTGATGCCGTTGTCGGTGTAGGGGTTGTGGGACGCGGTAATCATGACGCCGCAGTCGAAGCCGCCGTCGACGACCTCGTACGAGACGCCCGGCGTGGGGATGACGTGCAGCATGTAGGCATCGGCGCCGCTGGCAACGATGCCGCTCACCAGTGCGGACTCGAACATGTAGCTGGAGCGACGCGTGTCCTTGCCGATGATGATGCGGGCCTTCTTGCCCTCACGGACGCCGAAGTACCAACCCACGAACCGGCCAATCTTGAACGCGTGGTCGACGGTGAGGTCCTCGTTGGCGCGGCCACGGAATCCGTCGGTGCCGAAGTACTTCATGCCGTATCCCTTCGGTTGGATGTCGGAGGCGGCATGCGGGCGCCGCGCCTCCGACGGGATGTCGATGCCAACCATTATCGCCCGGGGCGCCGCACCTGCCACGAAACCAAGACGAAACCGGGGAATCACCGCATGGGGCCACATGAAGAGCGGTGAATGACAGCGCTAAGGCGCGGTGTCTATTACGGTGTTTTTTGTACATTGCCGGCGGTATAACTGCCACGCTGTCAGCGTGAGGCAGCCGCCCTCGACGAGGCAGAAGATGGTGAGCACCCACGAAGGGCGAAACGAGGGCCTCACCAGGCACACCACGCCAAACAAGGAGCTGCCCACGAGGGCGAGAACCAGCGCCGCCCAGAGAAGCGGCACAACGCGAGATTCCCACGAAGGCCCCCGGCCCTGCAAAAATGGCAGACGGACGCCTTTCGTGGGAATGTGCCGCCACCGGAACCATCGCCGACGCCGCACGCACGACGCCGCACGCCGCCCTACGCGCCTGCCGCCTCGCCCTCCTCCTCGCGGCGCTCCACCTCGTCGATGAGCATCGTGTCGCCGTGCTTGGTGAGTGCGATGCATACCGCCATCGCCACGCCCATGGCCGTGATGTAGCCAAAGAGCTGTCCCGGAGCCACGTCCATCACCATGCCCGAGAGGATGGGCGTCGCGACCTGAGCCGCCATGCTCACCGTGTAGTAGTAGCCCGAGTAGCGGCCCACGTTGTTGGCGTCAGTGTTCTCGATGATCATCGTGTAGACGCAGAGGTCTACCGCGCCCAAGGCCACGCCCATCGCCAGAAACACGAGGTAGAGCACCGGTGTGAAGCCCGGCGTCACCCAGACGACGACCGGGCACGCCGCCATGAGCACAGCCGTGCCCAGCGCCACCTTCTTGCGACCAATCCTGAGCGACAGGTTCGCCAGCGGCATGTAGCTCGCGAGCGCCCCCACGATGGTCACGATGTTGATGATGGCGAAGCTGCCGCCGCCCATCCCAAAGAACAGGCCCGCGTAGCGCGAGATGTTCGTCGTCATGGCGTTGTAGCTCATGTAGTAGAAGAACGTGGCGCCCAGCAGCATCACGATGGACAGGCGCACGGACGGGTCGCTCACGCGTCCCTTGCCACCGGCCTCCGGCGAGTCGTCAAGGTCAATCTCGGCCTCCTTGATGCCCATGGCGAGGCTCTCCTCGTGCATGCGCGCGACAAGGGCGGGCTCGCGCACGCGCAGCCCGTAGCACACGGCGGCGGCCAGGACGAGCAGTGCCTGGATGGCAAAGACCGGCAGGTAGTCGGGGTTGTCGCTCTTGGGCACCAGCAGGGCAATCACCACGAGCATGAAGCCCGTGCCCGCGTACCCCACGAGCTTCTGCACGCCGTTGGCCTTGGTACGCAGGGGCCTCGGCGTGATGTCGGCCACGATGGAGACGGTCATGGTGCGATAGGCGCAGATGGCCACCAGCGTGGCGACGACCACGGCGATGAGCAGCGCGAGGCTACCAACGTTGTTGGCCACGGCGATGAGCGGCACCGTGACGACCGTCACGAGCGAGCCCGCGAGGATGAACGGCGTACGGCGGCCCAGGCGGCTACGGCAGCGGTCGGACCAGATGCCAAAGAGCGGCAGCAGCACCAGCCCGAAGACGTTGTCGATGGCCATGATGGCGCCCGTCTCGGCATTGTCGAGACCGAAGGTGTTCACGAGCATCTTGGGCACGAGCCCGTCGAACACCTGCCAGAAGCTGATCATCCCCATGAACGGCAGCGCCGCGAGCATGACGTCCGCGTAGTGGAAGGCGACCTTGTGCTGGTGCGTACGTGCGGACATGCTGCTCCTCTGCCGTGGGGCTCGCCGTACCCAGGATCACGGCGAGCCCGTGCTGCGATGAAACGTGCCGAGAATGGCTCTACTCCCCCAGCGTCTCCACGTGGGCGAGGTTGGCGAGAAACGCGACGTAGAACTCGATGCCGCGCTTGTAGACGTCCACGCCAATGCGCTCGTTTGGCGCGTGGATGAGCCCGCGCGCCTCGGCCGAGTAGATGAAGCCCGCAAAGCGATAGACGCGGTCGCAGATGGCGTTGAACTCACGCGAGTCGGTGCAGGAGTTCTGCACGTAGGGCGCAAAGCCCGCCTCGGGGTACACCCCCGCCACGCAGCGGTGGAGGTAGTCGAATGCCGCGTCTCCCACAAAGGGGCTGATGGGCGCCGGCTCCGTCCAGGGAATGGCCTCGTTGACCTCGACGGTCACGTGGTCGGGCGACACGCCGCTCGCCACGCACTCCTCGAAGGCACGCTCACGGGCCCGCTTGACGGCCCGCTCGGTGGTCTCGAACGGGGCCACACGCACGTTGAAGTTGGCGCGCGCCACCGGCGGCAGCACGTTGTGCGCGGGCGACCCCTCGAGCTGGGTGAGCGCATAGGTGGAGCGCAGCATGGCCCCCGTCTCGTGGTTGGAGGCCATGATCTTGGTGACAAGCGGTCGCGTGAGCCAGAGGTTCGCGATCACCGGCTTCATGGCACCACCCGCGCGCGCCGCAAGCTCGGTGAGCGTGGCGTCGAGGGCGGGGGTGAACTCGGGCTCGCCGGGCTCGGAGGCAATGCGCTCGCACACCCGGGCAAGCAGGCGCGTGGCGTCGCTGGCGGCCGGGGTGCTCGCGTGCCCGCCGTCGGCGTAGGCCGTGACCGTGAGGTCGACGTGGCCCTTCTCGGACACGCCCACCATGGCCACGGGCTCCTTGACGCCAAGCGGTGAGTCGGCGGCCACGGCACCGCCCTCGTCGAGCACCATGTAGGGATGGATGCCGTGCTCTGCCAGCCACTTGACGGCGTCAGCCGCGGCGGGGCCGGCCACCTCCTCGCCGTTGGACGAGAAGTACCAGACGTCACGCGGCGGCACGTAACCCTGGCGCACGAGATGCTCGCCCGCCTCGAAGAAGGCCGCGGCTATGCACTTGGTGTCGAGCGTTCCGCGCGCCCAGATCTCACCGTCGTGAATCTCGGCGGCAAAGGGGTCGTGCTTCCAGTCCTGGCCTTCCACCGGCACGACGTCCTGGTGGGCCATCATGACGATGGGGTCGAGGTCGGGATTCTCGCCCGACCAGCGCAGCAGGATGCCAAACTCGTCGATCATCTGCAGCTTGCAGGCCGCAAAGAACTTGGGATAGAGACGGCGCAGCGTGGGAACCCAGCGCTTGAAGGCCTTCCGGTCAACGTCGCCGGGATTCTCGCGCGAGACGGTGGGAATGCGGAGCAGCTCCTGGAAGCGCTCCACCGCGTCGTCGCCGGCCCGGTAGCCAGCCGCGTCGAGCGGTGCCCCGATGGGTCTGGCGGGCCTCAGCTGCGCCGTGCGAACAGCGCACACGCCCGCGACCGCGCCCGCCGCCACGGCGGCCGTTCCCAGCGCGGCCTTGGCCGCGAACCCCGCAACCTCGCGGACATCGTCCGCCGTACCCAGGGCCTTTCGCGCCGCACGCGCCGACTGCCTGGCCCTTGCCGATGCCTTCGTCAGTGCCATATGAGCCTCCTCGCCCGCACGAGATGCAATGCCCTCATCATACGGCGGAGCGATCACGCTGCGAGCGGGACGAGAACCCGGCAGCGCCGCCCAGCTTGGCCCCGTAGTTCATGCAGAAGGCGCCCGGCGTCACCGGAGCCCCGCGGCTCGGGCAGACGTAGACCTGGGCGGCCGCGTTTGCCGCGGCGGCCTCCGTCTCGAACTGCGCGACCTGCGCCTCGCGCTGGGCGCGCTCGGCATCGCACGCCGCACGGTTAAACGAGCTCAGCACGCTATCCAAAAACCCATGGCTGCCCCTCCCCCACGTGCGAGACCGCCCGGGCGCGCCAGCGCCCCGATTGCCTCGCGAGCACCCTGACGGCTCGATATTGCGCACCACCCGCGCGCGAAACGCAGCGGTCGCGCGCCCAGGCGCTACACTGCCCACAGCCAAACGAACGGGGGCATCATGCAAACGCACACCACGGCTTCCGGAAACAACGGATCCGACCACGACCTCGAGGAGCTCGCCCGTCTCGAGCGCCGCCTCTTCGCACACCGCCATGCCGCCACGACCATCCAGTTCGCCGGCGAGACGAGCGACCCTCCCGAGGCCGCCGAGCCGCGCGGCGAGGCGCTCGCCACGCTCGAGGAGGAGGCCCACGAGTTGCTCTGCTCCGCTGAGACGGATGCGCTGCTTTGCCGCCTGCAGGCTCGCGCCCAGGCTGGAAGCCTCACCGAGTCGCAAACGGCGCAGGTGCGCGAGCTGTCCCGGAGGCGCTTCGAGGAACTCGACGTCCCGACAGACGTGCAGGCCTCCTTCACGCGGCACGTCAACGAGTCCCAGGAGGTCTGGGCACGTGCCAAGCGCACGGGCGACTGGGAGAGCTTCGAGCCCTACCTCGACCGGGTGGTGGTGCTGCGTCAGCGGCCGCTGCTGCGCAAACCACAGGCTGACCCCTACGAGACGCTGCTCGACGAGTATGAGCGAGGCACCTCCCGCGCCTTCTTCGACTCCTTCGATCCCATGCCGCTCATCGCCGACGCCTGCGGAGCGGCCTTTGACGTCGCGCCCTACACGCACTATCTCACCGAGAAGTTCTCGGCGATCTACGGGTTGTAGCGATGCGGGCGCTCATTCAGTGCGTGACGCACGCACGCGTCACGGTCGAGGGCAGGGCAACGGGGAGCTGCGGCCACGGGCTCGTCATCCTGCTTGGCGTGGGCCACGGAGACGACGAGGCAACGGCCAGGAAGCTGTGGAATAAGATCTGGGGCCTGCGCATCTTCTCGGACGAGGCGGGCAAGACCAACCTGTCGCTCGCCGACATCGACGGCGAGGCGCTCGTGGTGAGCCAGTTCACGCTCTACGCAAACTGCAGGCGCGGGCGACGTCCCTCGTTCATCGAGGCGGCGCCGCCCGCGCTGGGCAGGGATCTCTACGAGCGGTTTTGCGAGCTGGCGGAGGATAGCCTCGGTGCCGAGCACGTGGGACGCGGGGTCTTCGGGGCCGACATGCAGGTGGAACTCGTGAACGACGGCCCCTTCACCGTCTGGCTGGACACCGACGAGCTGTAGGGACGTGCGGGCAGCAGCACCGTGGGCGGCACGGCGGCCAGTCGTCAGCGCGGCCGCCCCACCAGGTGTCCCTACTCCCCCGCGGAGCCTCCGTTGCCGGGGGTGCCACCCTCACCGGAGCCGCCGCGCCTGTGACGGCGGCGACGGCGCTTGGGAGCACCGTCGGCGGGCCGCTCCCCCTCCGCCTGACGCTGCTGGCCTGCGCGCTGGGAGCGCTCGGACTCACCGTGCTGTTCGCGACGCTCGCGCGGCTGTCGCTCGCCGTGGCCTCTCTGCTCGGCCCCGCGCTGCTCCGCCGCAGCACCGCCCTTGTCACCGGGACGACGCCTCCGGCGCTTGGGCGCACCGCCGTCCGGGGCGCCCTCGCCACCGCGCTCGTCCCGCTGCGCTCCCGCGCCTCGCTGCTGGCGACCGTCCTGCTCGGTCGCCTCGCCCTCCACATGGTGACGGCGGCGACGCGACCTTCTGCCCTCGCCCGGCGCGCTTTGCTTTGCCTTGGCCATGTCGCCCTGGCCCGGGAGCCTCTCGGCGACCTCCTCGGTCACCTCGACCGTCTTGCGGTGGCGACGGCGCACGCCCGTGAGCGGCTCCGCCTCGAGAGCCTCCATCGCCGCCGCGCCAGGACGGCGTCCCTCGCCGCGCTGCGGGTAGAAGCCGCGCTTACCGTCCTGTCGTCCTTCGCGGGCGTCACCGGCGGCGCGGCCCCGGCCCTGCCCGGCGTCGGAGCGTGACACGCCCACGGCGCCACCGGCGGCAGCGCCGCCCTTGTTGCCGCCCTTGTTACGACGCTTACGCCCGCGCTCCTCGACGAAGATGTCGCCCGCGTCGTAGCCCTCCTCCGGAATCAGGCCGTTCTTTCGGTCGATCTCCTCGAGCGCCGCGCGAATCTCGGGGCTGTTAAGCTTCTCGAGCGTGGAGCGCGTCACGGTGTCCGGACGACACTTGCAGCCCAGCTCCTCGCTCTTCTTGCACGCGGCAGGGGACGCCTCCATCTCGGCAAGAGGCACGCGCACCTGCTTGCCGTTCTCGAGGCGCAGACAGATCTGCTCCTTGGGCGTGTCGTACTCGATGATCTTTGCCGTGCCAAGCGGCGTCTGGATCACGGCGTTCTTCTTGGGGGCGCGCTGCTTGAAGTCGCGGTAGGCCTCGAACTCATAGCGCAGGCAGCACATGAGTCGGCCGCACGCGCCGCTGATCTTGTTGGAGTTGAGCGGCAGGTCCTGCTCCTTGGCCATGCGGATGGATACGGGCTCGAACCCGCTGCCAAAGCGCGTGCAGCACAGCTCCTGTCCGCAGTGCGCAAAACCGCCCATCAGCGCAGCTTCCTCGCGCACGCCAATCTGGCGCATGTCCACGCGCTCGTGCAGCTCACGGGCGAGGTCGCGCACGAGCTGGCGGAAGTCGACGCGTTCCTCGGCCGAGAAGTAGCAGACGACCTTCTCGCCGCCAAAGAGGTACTCCACGCCCACCGGCTTCATGTCGAGCCCCGCCCGTGAGACGAGACGACGAAACGTGGGGAACGCCCGGTCACCGCGGTCGACGAGCTCGGAGGCACGGTCGAGGTCGGACTCGGTGGCGATGCGCAGAACGCGCTTGAGCGCGGCGTCGCCGGTCCTGCGGGAGACCTCGGCCTTCTCGACCTCGCAGGGGTCGGCCGTGGCAAGGCCGATCTCGGTGCCGCGGTCGGTGGCGCAGATGACGTGATCGCCCTCGACCGCGCCCGTCTCACCCGGGTCAAACCACAGGTCACGCGTGGCGTATGCGAACTTCACCGGTATGACGGTGGGCATAGAGCCTCCTTGCAAGAGCACAGCATGACCTCGAGGGCCAGCTGGGGGGATACGTTGTGGGCAACGTCGTCTTCGGCACGCGACACCGCCTCGAGAGCGCGGAGCGAGCCGGCCTCGTCCGCGGAGGAGGCAAGTCGGCAAACCACGTCCTCGACATCGACGTTCACCATGGGGGCGTCCACGTGCTCCTGCTGGGACAGCACGTCGCGAAGCAGGGACTTGGCAGCCGCCAAAACCTCAATGATACCCGAACGCTCACGGGCCGTTAGCTCGCGCTTGTTACGCTGCTCCACAAGCTTGGCCGCCTTCGCGGAGAGAAAGTCGCCGGCCTGCCCCGCGTCCTCCTCCTGTTGCCTGCGAACCGCGTCAAGCGGGGCCTTGGCGGCAAGCGTCACGGCCTTGGCGGCCTGCAGCACGTCCCACCCGTCGTCGCCTGCCAGCTCCCCCAGGGCACGCACCATGGCCATACGGGCCTGGCGGCGCTCGGGAGCGCGAAGGAAGTCGGCGGCGGCCTCGGGCGTAAGCGCCACGGAGAGGGCGACGGCTACGTTGGGGTCGTCCGGCGAGAGTCCGCATGCCTTTGCCACCTCACGCGCCGCCTCCGCGCGGGCCGGCGTGCGAAACGGCACGCACTGACAGCGGGACACGATGGTGGGCAGCACCGCGTCCGGCGAGCGCGCCATGAGAACAAAGGTGACGTTAGCGGGCGGCTCCTCGATGGTCTTGAGCAGGGCGTTCGCCGAAGCGTCACGCAGGGTATCGGCCTGCTCGAGGACGTAGACCTTGGAGCGGGCGCGAACCGGCGCGAGCGACACGTCCGCGATCAGGGAGCGAACCTGGTCAATCACATACCCGAAGGCACCTTCGGGGGCAAGCCAGTGGACGTCGGGGTGCGTGCGATGCGCCACGCGGATGCACTCGTCGCAGCGGCCGCAGCCGCCGTCGGGGCACACGATGCACTCCGCGAGAGCGAGCGCCGCCTGCGTCTGGCCGGAGCCGGGAGTGCCAAGGAACAGGTAGGCGTGCGAAAGCCGCCCCTCGGCGACCGCTCGCGCAAAGTAGTCGCGCACGCGCGGCTGACCGGGGATGCGTGTGAGGGCGGCCGCAGCGCGTCGCTCGCTGGCGGGGGCAGCGGGCACGGCCGCAGCACGGCGCTCGATGGCGGGCCGCACGGCACCCGGCTCGACGCCGCCCGTGCTAGCCATCGAGACCCGCCCGGGGGCACGCCGCCGCGATCGCGGCGCGAACGCGAGCCGCCACCTCGTCGGCCGCCCCCGCCGCGTCCACCACGTGCACGCGCCCGGGCTCGTCGGACGCAAGCGCAAGGTAGTCGGCTCGCACGCGCCGCTGGAAGGACAGCCCCTCGGACTCCAGGCGGTCGAGCCCGCCCCTTCCCGCCCGCGCGAACGCCTCGGCAGGATCCATGTCGAGCACGATGGTTACGTCGGGCACCACACCGCAGCAGCCAAGGGAGTTGGCCGTATGCACGAGAGCAGAGCCAAGCCCGCGAGCCGCCGCCTGATAGGCATGCGTGGAGTCAAAGAAGCGGTCGCACACGACCACGGCCCCGCGCATGAGGGCCGGCTCGATGACCTGGCGCACGAGCTGTGCGCGAGACGCCTCGTAGAGGAGCAGCTCGCACTCATCAGCCATCTCGGAATTGGCGGGGTCGAGCAGGATGGCCCTGATCTTCTCGGAGATGGCCGTGCCGCCCGGCTCGCGCAGCGACACCACCTCGCGCCCCGTGGCCTCGAGGGCGGCAACGAGCGCCGTCACCTGCGTCGACTTACCGGCACCGTCCACACCCTCAAGCGTGATGAAGCAGCCGCGGCTGACACCCAGCCCCGTGTCGGCCGCGCCTGCACGCGTCACTCTCGCCATCCGTCCCCCGTCCTCATCTGCATACTCTGACATGCCGGAAATTATGTCACAGGCGTATGGGGGTGCCGAGACGAGCAGTGGGCCTTGCTCGTGGCTGCGCAAAGTACGGAGGACGTTCCACCGTGACATATTCCGGGTTCGTGCAGAGCTCGAGCGCCCGGCGTGACAAATCTCGGGTTCGTGCAGAGCTCGTTTTGCTCCCGCGGATGCCCCCGATGTGCTACGAGTCGTATACCTGCGGGTTTGCAAAGCCCGAACCGGCACCAGACCGCGGCGCTGACAAAACTGCCATCCGTGCTCAGCAAGAACCGCCGTTTTGTCACCCCACAACAAAGGAGCTCCGCACGAATCCAGCTTTTGTCACCCGCGGCATCGCCCAACAACTCCGCACCCCGCACAAGAGACATCAGCCCCACCCACACAGCAGGCCGACGCCCTCCGCACGATAAACGGCGGGAGCCCGGCCCATACCGGAGCGGAGGGCTGGGGACTTGCGAAGCAAGTGACCCTCCGCGGAGGTATGGAGTCGGGCTCCCCGGGACGGCTAGGCGTCAGGCGCTTCCTACTTGACGTACTTCAGCAGCTCCTCGCGAATCGAGTCAAGCGAGATGAAATCCGAAAGCACGATGGTCTTGTCCTTCGTCTCGGGAGGCATGTTATCCACCAACTCGCGAGTGGTTACGAACCAGTCGGCACCATGGGGGTCAACGGAACCAACGTCGGTGTTGTTCACCTCGGCCTCGATGCCCTCCTTATCCAGGATGCTCTGGATGTTCATCATCGCAATGAGCGAGCTGCCCATGCCCATGCCGCACACGCACGTGATTTTCATGACTGACGGCCCCTCTCTGCCTCTCCTTTGAGGCATTCGCTTACAAGATTCGAAAGCTGCGCGAACGTATTCACGCGCACAACCTCGCGAATGAATCGCTCTCCGCGCAGCAGAATGCCAAGCTGTTGTATGGCACGCTGGTTGATGCGCTTGTCTCGCGTGCAAAGCGAGATGGCGCACCTCACTTGCTTGCCGTTGACCTCGACCGGCTCCGCAAGCCGAACGAAGCTAAACCCCGTCTTGTACACATGGTCGCTGATGCCGGCGTGGGGCATGATGATTCCGGGCGCTATGAGGATGGTGGTAAGAGGTCCGAAACTATGGGCCATCCGAACCATCTCGCGGGGGTATTCCTCGTCGCACAGGCCATCTTCGGCAAGCAGTCCACCCCCCAGCCTGATGAGCTCGTCCATGTCCGCAACCCGTTCGCGAATGCAGAAGCGCTTCGGCGCGAGAAGCTCAAGCAAAGACAGTCCCTCATCGCTCCCGAGAACTGCCGTACCCTGCTTGTGTGCCAGACGCCGCCCCAGCAGCTCGTAGTCCTCATCGCTAAGAAACGGCGATACCTTCAATACCGGAACTCCGGCGCAACGGCGCTCGTCGACGTCAATGATGCTGACGATAAGGTCGACGGACGGAGTGGCACCTACGACGCCACCCGCCAACCGTACGTCTCCGCCTTCGCCGGATGGCTGACGCGGTGAGCCAAAGAGCTCATACAGCCCCTGCTCGGAAACGGCCGAAATTACATCAACATTGAACGCATTGGCAAGGCGATACTGCA
>UWSJ01000006.1 GCA_900549525.1 uncultured Coriobacteriaceae bacterium
AGGGGATAGAGCACCGCTCTCCTAAAGCGGGTGTCGTGCGTTCGAATCGCACCGGAGGCACCAGAAAAAAACAGCAGCTCGGAGCCCATGTGGTTTCGGGCTGCTTTTGGTTTGAGGCTATTTTGCGGCCGTTGGTGGAACTATCGGAGAGCGCTGTGCGCGGTTGCCTGAATTGTCTCGACCAATTGCTGCCAACGACGCATGGAAAAGCGCCCCGACCGCGAAGGCCGGGGCGCTCGGTGACATGCGTAATGCCAGGGCTATTCGCCAGTCGCTAACCTCGGGTTCGCTGGCATTGGATTAACCGTAGACGCATGACGTCGTCTAGTCGTTCGAGTTGCTCTGCTTGTTGGAACTACTCGACCCGTTCGAACTGTTCGAGCTGCCGCTCGAGGAGCCACTCGTCGACGCGCTCGAGTGGTTGGAGGAAGAGCTTGACGTGCTTGCCGACGTGGTTGCTGCCGTGGTGGTGGCGGGCTTGGGCTCGGAGCCCTTGGAGACGACGAGCGTAATCGTGGTGTTCTTGCTCTGCGTGCCCGTCGGACTCTGACGGATGACGTAGCCCTTCGCCACGGAGTCGCTGTACTCCGTCTGGCTGTCGTCGATGGACGTGAAGCCGTTGTTGTTGAGGTCGGACTTGGCGCTGTTGAGCTCCTGGCCGGCATGGTTGCCGGCGTCTGCCGTACCGACGCCCTTGGAGACGTGGTACGTGATGGAGTCGCCCTCCTTGGCGATACTGCCAGCCGACTGGTCCTGGGAGGCGATCTTGCCAGACTCGACGTTCTGATCCTCCACGCTGTTACCGGCGACCGGGGTCAGCCCGAGGCTCTTGAGCAGGCTGTTTGCGTCTTCGGGCGTCCTGCCCTTGAGGTTTGGCACCGTCACGTCTGCCGCGGGCTTCTGACCCTGCGAGACGGTGAGCGTGACGGTCGACCCCCGTGGTTTGAGCGCGCCCTGCGTGGGATCCTGGTCGATGACGTTGCCCTCGGCGACCGTGTCGCTGTAGTCCTGCTTCACCGTGACCTGGAAGAAGTCGGCGCTGCCGCCCGCCTTCTCGATGGCGGCCTTTGCGTCATCCTCGGACATGCCGATGACGTAGGGCACTTCCTTCTCGCCGGGCTCTGCCGTGAGGGTCGTGTAGGCGCCGATGGCGAGGGCAATGGCGGCGATAACGGCGATGACGGCGGCAATAATCTTGCCGTGAGACTTCTTGGGCGGCTCGGCAGGCTGCATCTGGTGCTGCGGGCCGGGCTGCACGGTGGCGATGCGACCCGTCTGGGACACCGGCGGCACGGCCGCGCGTCGCATGGTCTGCGTGCGATCGCCACGGTTCATTGCCGTGGTGGGCGCGGCGCTTATGAGCGACGTCGCCTCGCCGAGGTTCACGATGCGGCCCGCGAGGTAGTCGTTGAGGACGCGGCGAAGCTCGTCGGCCGTCTGGAAGCGGTCGGCCGGGTTCTTCTGCATGCACTTGAGGATGATGCCCTCAAGCGTGGCGTCGACGTTGGGGTTGAGCTTGCTGGGCGGAACCGGCTGCTCGTTGACCTGCTTGAGCGCGACGGAGATGGCGTCGTCTCCGTCGAAGGGCACCTTGCCGGTCGCGGCCTCGTACATGACGATGCCAAGCGAGTAGAGGTCGGACGTGGGGCCAAGCTCCTTGCCCTGCGTCTGCTCGGGGGAGACGTAGTGCGCGGTGCCAAGCACCGAGTTGTCGGCCGTGAGATGGCTGTTCTTGGCCCGCGCGATGCCGAAGTCCATCACCTTGATGTTGCCGTCGGGCTGCACCATGATGTTCTGCGGCTTGATGTCGCGGTGGATGATGTCGTGCTTGTGGGCAACGGAGAGCGCCTGGCAGATCTGGGAGCCGATCTGGGCCACCTTGCGGCAGTCGAGCGCGCCGTGCTTGCGGATGCCGCTCTTGAGGTCGGTGCCGCGCAGGTACTCCATGATGATGTAGTAGGTGTCGCCGTCCTTGCCCCAGTCGTACACGCCCACGATGTAGGGGCTCTGAAGCGCAGCGGCTGCCTGGGCCTCCTGCTTGAAGCGGGCGGCGAACGACGGGTCGGCCGCGTACTGGGGCAGCATGGTCTTGATGGCTACGGTGCGCCCCAATACCTCGTCGAGGCCGCGGTACACGGTCGCCATGCCGCCGATGCCAATCTTGTCCTGGACGGCGTAGCGACCGCCGAGAACCCTATCTGCCATGCTGTGCTCCCATCACGTTCTCGCGCCAGCCGGCGCGTTGCATACGCATCTTCCCCCGTACAGACCTTCCGCAATCTCGAGACCGGGGAATCTCGTCGCGGGGCAACCTGCCCTGTCTCATGCGGCCGGTCATGAGTTCGACCCGGAGTCTCCGCCCGACGCCTGCGCGTTGAGCGATTTGGAGAGCAGCTGGCCCGCAAGCTTCGTGGCCAGGCCCGCCGTGTCCTCGCCCTGCTCGCCCTCCACGCAGATGGAGATGGCGAGCGTGGGGTTGTCGTAGGGAGCGAAGCCCACGAACAGCGAGTTGACCCTGCCGCCCGCGACCTCGGCCGTTCCGGTTTTGCCGGCGACGCGCGCGCCCTTGACCTTCGCGTAGACGCCGCTGCCGTTCTCGACCACCTCGAGCATGGCCTCCTTGACCTGGTTGGCCGTGTCGGGCGAGACGGCTTGGCCGAGACTCTTGGGCTGCGTTGTGGAGGTGGTGACGCCCTCGGGCGAGAGGACGTGGTCGACGACGTAAGGGTTCATGGCCACACCGCCATTGGCGATGGCCGCGGCCACGACGGCGTTCTGCATGACGGTGGTCTGCGGGCCTGCCGGGCTTGCGTGCTGGCCGACGGGCTGGCCTGCGCCCGCCCAGGCCGTCTCCCACTCCGTCATCTCGGAGGGGTTGGGCATGAGCGAGGCCTTGGTGTCGAAGTCCTGACCAAGGGTGGTGCCGTAACCGAAGGCGTTGGCGTACTTGACGAGGTTGTTGGGGCCCACCTTGACGGCGATCTGGCCGTAGGCCGTGTTGGCCGAGTGGGCGAAGGCCTCGCGGAGGTTCGTGGTGCCAAACTGCTCGCCCGCGTAGTTGGAGACGCTGGCCCCTCCGATGTCTATGCTGGAGGGGGCCGTCACCGAGCTGTCGAGCGTGTAGGCTCTCGTGTCGAGCGCGGCGGAGAGCGTCACGATCTTGAACGTGGATCCCGGCGTGTAGAGCGACTGCGTGGAGCGGTCGACGAGCGCCCCTGTGGAGTCGCCCTGCATGAGCTGGGAGATGTTGTTGTAGTCGTAGGTGGGTGAGGACGCCTTGGCGAGTACGGCACCCGTCTTGGGGTCGAGCACGACAATGGCCCCGGCGTGTCCGGCGAGCGTCTCCTCGGCGGCCTGCTGAATCTGCGAGTTGATGGTGAGCACCACCGTGGAGCCCGCCTGCTCGATGCCCGCGAGCGAGTAGAGGGCGTTCTGCCATGTGGAGTAGTCGGCCCGCCCCGTGAGCTCCTCGTTCATCGTGGCCTCGACGCCAGTGGCCCCGTACTGCGTGGAGAGGTAGCCCACGGTATGAGCGGCGAGCGAACCCTGCGGGTAGGTGCGCACGTAGGTGCCGTCGGCCTGCTTGAGCGACTCGGCGAGCGTCACGCCGTCGGACGTGATGATGGAGCCGCGCTGCACGTAGGCGCTCCTGCGGATGGTGTGGTTGTTGTTGGGCAGCGACCGGTAGTAGTCGGCCTTGATGACCTGCACGTACGTGAGGTTGGCGATAAGCATCGAGAAGAGCAGCGCGAAGAAGGTCACGAGCACTGTGAGGCGGTGGCCCAGCGCGACGCGTCCCAGCACGCCGCCCTCGGGCGTCACGAGGCCAAAGTGCGCGCGAGCGTGCTTGCCCTGGACGACGGGGATAGCTCCGGTCTTGCTGGGGGCGATGAGCGGGGAGGGCGTGGTGGAGGTGCCGTCGCCATCGGGGAGCTGGGCGCGCCCGGTGCCCTCGTCGCCCGCGCGGAGCAGCAGGGCCACGATGATGAAGCTCGAAAGCAGCGACGAGCCGCCCTGGCTCATGAACGGCAGGGTGACGCCGGTGAGGGGCAGCAGGCGCGTGACGCCGCCCACGATGAGGAAGGCCTGGAATGACAGGGACACCGTGAGGCCCACCGCCGTGAAGGCGCTCATGTCGCTCTTGGCGCGAGCCGCCGTGGTGAAGCCGCGCACGGCGAGCAGCATGAAGAGGATGAGGACGGCCGACCCGCCAAGCAGGCCCATCTCCTCGCCGATGGCGGAGAAGATGAAGTCGCTGGCCACGACCGGGATGAGCTTGGGGAGACCCTTGCCGATGCCCTCGCCCACAAGCCCTCCGTCGGCGAGCGAGTAGAGCGACTGGACGATCTGGAGGCCCGAGCCGGAGGGGTCCCGGAAGGGGTCGAGCCAGATCTGTACGCGCACGCGTACGTGGGCGAAGAAGTGATAGCAGAAGACGCCGCCGAGGGCGAGCAGGCCCACGGCCACCACGACGTAGCTCACGCGGCCCGTGGCGGTGTAGATCATGACCACGAAGAGCGTGAAGAAGAGCAGGGCGCTGCCGAGGTCGGTCTCGAAGACGACGACGAGCAGGCTCATGCCCCACATGACGAACATCGGCGCGAGCATGCGCAGACGCGGCAGGGTGAGCGGCCCCACCTTGTGCGACGAGGCCGAGAGCAGCTCGCGGTTCTCGGCGAGGTAGGCGGCGAGGAACAGGACGATGAGGATCTTCGCGAGCTCGCCGGGCTGGAAGGAGAAGCTGCCGACGATGATCCAGAGCTTGGAGCCGTAAATCTCGGTACCGATGAGCATCGGGAGCAGCAGCAGAGCCACGCCGGCGAGGCCGATCGTGAACTTGTAGTCTGCGAGACGGTCGAGGTTTGGCACGACGATGAGAGTGCCTATCATGGCCGCGACCGAGACGAAGAGCCAGATCACCTGCCCGATCGCCGCCGACGGGTCGTCGTTGGTGAGGCGCGTCACGAACGAGATGCCGATGCCCGAGAGCACGAACACGATGGGCAAGATCGCCGGATCGGCACCGGGTGCGAGAAAGCGCACCGCGATGTGGGCCACGACGAAGGCAACGATGAGGGAGATGGGGACGGCGAGCGTCTGCGCCGTGAGCTGAGCTCCGGTGTTGATGACGTAGAGGGAGTAGATGAGCAGCACCGGGATGGCTCCGGCGACGAGCAGGAGCAGCTCGGTGGTGCGGCGAGATCCGCCGTGCGCGCGTGCCATGGTTACGCTCCTCCCTGGGTGGTCGTCGTGGGTGCCTGCGGCGCGGGGCTGCTGGTTGCCGCCGCGCTTGTGGTGGCGGGGCTTGCTGCGGTTGCGGCGTCGGGGCCTGCAGCGCCCCGGGCGTCGCCCACGGCCCCGTCCGAGCTTTCGGACTGGGCGCCGTTGGCGGTCTGCTGCGCCTTGGCCTTCTCCGTCGCAATCTGCTCTTCGTAAGCGCTCACGGTGCTGCGGGCCTTGTCGAGGCTCGAGACCGTGATGCCCGAGGCGAGCTGATGCTGCGTCGACTCGGGGAGGTCGGCGATGCTCACCTCGCTGGCCTCCTCGAGGTGCGAGAGCTGGATGCCGAGAATCTGGCCGTGGACGCCGCGGTAGATGCCAACGTTGCCGGCGTACGAGCCCACGTACCACGAGTTGTGGACGATGAGGGCCAGAGCGGCAACGACCACGGCGACCACGGCCGCCAGTGCGATGAGCCAGCCCACCACAGCGCGCGTGCGGGCACGACGACGCTCTTCCTCACGGCCGTCGCTCACCACGTCGACGACGATGACGGTGACGTTGTCATGGGCGCCCTCGGAGAGCGTGGCGCGAACGAGCGCGTCGACGCACTCGCTTGACGTTGCGGTCGAGACGGCAACGGACTCGATGGTGCTGTCGGGAACCATCGAGGAAAGGCCGTCGGAGCAGACGATGATGCGGTCGCCGCGCTCGACGTCGAGCGTGAAGTGGTCGGCGTACATGTCGGGGTCGGAACCGAGCGCACGCGTGATGATGGAGCGGTTGGGATGGACGCGTGCCTCGTCGGCAGTAATCTCGCCTGCGTCGACGAGCTCCTCCACGTAGGAATGGTCGTGGGTGACGCGCACCATGGTGCCCGCGCGCAGCAGGTAAATGCGCGAGTCGCCCACGTGCGCGACGGCCATCTTCGTGCCGTCGATGATGCAGCAGCTTGCGGTGCATCCCATGCCAGGCTTGCCCTCGCCGGTCTCGGCGCCGCGGATGACGGCCTCGTTGGCTGCCTCGACGGCGGCCCCTAGCAGAGCGTCGTCGGCCGTCGAAGGCGCATGCGAGGCGATGGCGCGCACGGCGATGGAGCTTGCCACCTCTCCGGCGGCGTGTCCGCCCATGCCGTCGCAGACGCCAAAGAGCGGGTTGCGCACGAGGTAGGAGTCCTCGTTGTGTCCGCGCACGAGGCCCACGTCGGTGCGTGCCGCCCATGACAGGCGCGTGTCGCTGCCCATCTCGACGTTTGAGTCGGGGCGCGAGTCGAGATCGACGGCTTCGTGCATGCCGTGCCGGGCCTCGTCGTAGTCGCCCTCGACCATGGGAACGAGGGGGATGGGGCCGGTTGCCTCGAGATCCTCATCTGTGTCTGGTGCCTTGCCCTGGGGATCGCTCATCGGCGGCTCACCCTCATGACCACGTCTCCTACCTGCACCTCGTCACCGTCGCGCAGCGTGACGGGCTCGGTGATGGGGTGGCCGTTCACGAGCGTGCCGTTGGTGGAGTTGAGATCCTCGAGTACGAGCGCCGGCCCCTGCAGGGTGAAGCGCGCGTGCGTGGCCGAGACGAATGGCTCAGAGATGACGATGTCACTCGACGGCGAGCGACCCACCACCACCGGGCCGAGCATGTCGACGTGCAAGCCGCGAAGGTTGCGCGGGCCCTTGTCGACGTCGACGCACCAGATGGCCGGATCTTTGCGCTGACCCTTCACGAGGCCGATGCCGGTGCGCATGACCACGATGAGGAACAGGTAGAGGATTACGACGAGGGCGATGCGTCCGATGAACAGGACGAGCTCGATCATCATCCCTAGTTCTCCCGGAACTCGAGGTTGGTGAGGCCGAGCGTGATGAGGTCGCCGTCACGCAGGATGCACTCGTCGACGTCCACGTCGTTCACGAGCGTGCCGTTGGTGGAGTTGAGGTCGCGGATGTGCCACGACTGACCGTCGTAGGAGAGCTCGGCGTGGCTGCGCGACACGTTGGGGTCGTGCAGGACGATGCCGCCGGGCGTGCGCTCGCGGCCGACCGTGGTGCGCGGCTCGGTGCCGGTGTAGGTGCGGCCGCTCTGGCGGTCGATGAGCAGGCAGGTGGCCTTGCGCGCCGGCGGCGCGGAGACGGGCTGGGCAGTGCGGACGGTGCGGGGCTCGCTAGCTTCGGTCTCCTGTCGGGGCTGTGGCGCGGCCACGGGCTCCGGGCTCACCTCGGGCACCGAGAAGCGCGGCGCACGGTGAGGCGCGGCTCCGGCGGCGGAAGCAGCGCCTGCGGCTACCGGGACGGCGGCGCTGGGCACGGCCGCCGTCCCGGCACGCGGGGCGGCCGCTGCGGGCTCGGGGGCCCGCGCCGCGCTGAACGGAGGCTCAAAGCCTGCAGGCTGCGAGGGAGCCGCATAGCCGGGAGCCGCAGGCTGAGCGGGCGCGGCGTAACCTGCCTGCGCGGGCTGGCTACCCACAAGCGGAACGTTCTCGTAGCGACGCGCGGCGGCCCCGCGTGCGGCCTCCTCGGCGTCGAAGACCGCCTCCTGCGGCAGCACGTCAAGCCCCGCCTCCATGCCACCAAGCGGCTGGGACGAGACGGAGAGCGGGCCCGCCGGCACCTGCGCCTGGGGCTGGATCACGGACGGCTGGGGAACGGGACGCATGCGGCTCGAACCCTGGGACGCCGCGCCGCCGAGGCCTCCGTCGAGCGAAGAGTCGGCACCGAGGAAGCGGGCCTCCTCCTCGCGTAGGCGGTTCAGGGTCTGGGCGTCGACGTTCTCGGCGAAGACCGAGAAGCGACCGCTCTTAAGCGACGGGTCGGCCATGAAGCGCACGACCGGCCTGCCCACGAAGACGTAGCCCTTGCCCTGCGCTTGGCCCTCGATGAACTGGGCCGTCTCGTTGCAGAGCTGCTGGTAGAGAGGCCGCATTAGCATGTCGTCCTCGCTCGAGACGAGGATGGTGTAGAGCGCGGGCGCCGTGTCGACGCCGTTGATGACGAAGGTCTCCGCCTCCATCTCGCGCGCGGCCTTCTTGGCGAGCTTCTTGAAGGAGAACGGGGCGACAAGGCCCTGGGACGTGGCCCCGAAGAGCCCTCCGATCCGCTGCTCGAAGACGTTTAGAAAGTTCACGTCACTCAACCTCCCGTGCCGTCGGCGTGGGGCCGAGGGTCACGATAGCCATGCTCATAAGTACTGCACAGACTACCGCAACAGCGACCGTGCTGCCCTGCGGGGCCTCCCATAACCCACCATTCTCCACTCGTGCGGAAAAGGCCGAGAAGAGGGCGATACCTGCGGCGCAGCAGACCTGCCCAAGCACGGCGCGCGTGCGTGAGGGGTCATTTCCACCGTGCCTGCCGCCTGCGAGGGAGCCCGCCCACGCGGCGAGACCGCAGCCGAGCACCGTGACCCATACGTCCGGTGACGCCATGAGCTGAGAGCAGGCCTGTGCGAGCTGCGTCCCCGAAGTGGCGTGCGTGACGAGCTCGCCAACGAGCGCAAGCGCGGCGCCCGCGGCGCCCGTGGCGAGCGCGGCGAGGGGCGGCAGCATCGCGGCGGCCATGGCCGCCCCGGCAACGGGCGAGCCCGTCGCGAGGGGCAGCAGCAGCGCCGCGTGCGCGAGCCTTCCGGTGCCCACGGCGGCGAAGCGCCATCCCAGCAGCGCGAGGGTCGCCAGCGTAGCGACGAGAAACGCCGGGGAGTACACGCCCGTTGCGAGGACGGCGGCGACGAAGAGGGCGCACCCCAGTGTCCCTCCGGCCTCGGGCGAGAGGGCCGCGACGGCACCGGCTACGAGCGGCCCTACCCACGCGAGCGTCTGCGCTTCCGGGTCGCCGTACGTCCCGGTGGCCTCCGCAATCACCGGGGCAAGCCTCCACGCGACCCCTCCGCATGCGACGGCGCTCATGATGCGGCAGAGGCCGGGGACAAGCCACGGCCAGCGCAGGGTCAGCGGAACCCGCGCCGCCTCGTCCCAGGTCTCCTCGTTTGGCCCGCACTCACCCCGCGCCTGGGCGAGCAGCTCGATGAGCGACTCCCGCCCCTCGGCCTCGTCTCCCAGGTAGGGAAGGACAGCCTGCTCCAGCTCGCCCGCCGTGGCGGGCCTCGTGGCCGGGTCGGCCGAAAGCGCCGCCGCGAGCCCGTCCGACACGGGGCCCTTGAGCTCGGGCTCGACCTTGGAGACGGCCTTTGCACCCCGCTCGATCTTCCTGAGCGACGCGTCCGCGTCTTTGGCGAGAAAGGGACTTATGCCCGTGAGGGCCTGGTAGCACACGACGCCGAGGGCAAAGACGTCCGTGCGCTCGTCCACGTAGCCGCCTTGGAGCTGCTCGGGCGGCATGTAGCCCACGGTGCCGCCGCGCGCCCCCTCCCAGCCAGCGGCCGAGGCGAGGCTCGCCATACCAAAGTCGCCCAGCTTGACGGTACCGTCGACGTCGATGAGGACGTTGGAGGGCTTGATGTCGAGATGCAGGACGCCGTGGCCGTGCGCGTAGTCGAGCGCCCCGGCGAGCGAGTCGAACACATGGGCGCATTCGTCGTAGGTGAGCTGCCCGTCCTCGACGCGCCCCAGCAGTTCGGCGAGGGTGAGGCCGTCGACGTACTCCATGATGAGGTAGGCGTAGCCGCCGGAGAACTGGAAGTCGTGCACGGTGACGATGTTGGGGTGCGAAAGCCGTGAGGTGATGCGCGCCTCGTCAAGCGCCTCGGCGAGGGTCGACGACTCGCTGTTGGGAACCTGTGCGAGCGGGATGCACTTGATGGCGACCTTGCGCTCAAGCCGTACGTCCCAGCACACGCGCACGGATCCGAAGCCGCCCGAACCGCGCGTCTCCACGATGCGGTAGCGACCGAGCAGAAGCGGCGGCTCGACGCGTGGCTGTAGGCTACCGGATGCGGATCCGGTTTGATCGGCGGGGTTGCGGCGACCGCTGCCGCCGGGGTCACCTCCGACGGCCTGCGAACCGGCCCCGTATGGGTCGGGTGTCTGCACGGCGATGTCCTCGTTTCAGCTGCGTGATGCCGTGATGTGTCAGGGCGTTGTATGCGACAGTTTAGCAGGTGGGCGCCAAGGCCGCGCTGCCGAGAGCTCCACACCGCCGACGGATGCGGTCTTCTGCCCGTCTCCCATCTTGGAACTCTTCACCAGCGAATACGCGGCCAGCGCAAACCACAGAACGGCGATGCCCCAGGCAATGAAGGCGTAAGGAAAGCCGTCTTCGATCGCGTCCCGTATGGCAGAGACGGAGAAAAGCGCGCCCGCAAGGAGACTGAAGATTCCGCACGCCCGATATTGCTTGCCTGTCCAGGGCTTCTTCTGTCGGCCCATGGATTCCTCCCGCTCCTCGTGACGTCGGCGCGTCCCCGCAATTCTCCCCATCCTGGCCACGGCCTCAGGTGCTGAGAAGCGCCCTGTTGGAACCAAGCCGAGAGCCTTACGGGCGCTTTACGTCGGGTGCATACAGTTCTTCACAACGGCGCTGCCGGTAAGTGACGCAGTTGGGAAGCGCGGCCTGCAGCGAGACCGCCCGTCTCGCATGCACCTACACATATATGTAAGGGGAACCAATATGACGACAAGCTATCACGTGCACATGGACCTTGGGGGCTTTCGCGAGCTGTTCGTGGCCCAGCAGCGGAGGTACCTCAAGAAGATCGGCATCATCTGCACCATCTTCTTCGTGCCGATGACGCCGCTCGCCGCGTACTGGACTGTCGGTGAGCCGTCGCCTACGTCTATCGGCAGCACGCTGCTCTTTGCGATTCTTGCGGTGCTGGGAATCGCCGACATCGTGAAGCCCCCGGCGATGCTCGTCACCCGCAAGCCCCTCGTCTACACGTGGTTCTTCGTACATGGGGTCGAGAAGCCCAACGAGGTGCCGATGGCCCAACTTGCCACCGACTACGACGTTGAGATTGGGGACTACGGGTTCTCGGAGAAGTCGGCCGCCTGCACGCTCAACACCCCGTGGCTCTCCCTGCGCGAGAAGCCCGTCACGGACACGCGCGGCACGTACTTCACCGTCAATGACGGCAAGGAGTCGTCGGCCCTCTACAACATGATCGGGATCAACTGGGCCCTGCGCGAGGAGACGGCGACGGGCGTGCTGTTCATCCCCAACGACGTGGCGTCTGCCAACCCGCAGTTGGTCGGCCAGATATCCCAGGCGATCACGTCGATGCGCCAGGCGGTCAGGGGCCATGCCATCTCGGCTGAGCTGGCCCAGGCGATTCAGACCTGGGCGGGCCCGCGCGACCCCAATGACGCCGCGACCGCTCCGGCGCCCCAGCAGCCGGAATTGTAAGAAGAGCGTAAGTTCGCCTGTTCGGTATGACGAATAAGTCAACAAGTGTAAGCGCAGCGTGATTCGACCGGAACGCTCTTGCAAGGGATGCCCGACCGGCGCGATGCCAACGAGGGTGCCGCATAGGATGCAGGTCAGAGCGGCGGGCGAACGCATGACTCGGCGAAGCCCGGACCGCCAAGAGGAAACCAGAGGGAGCCCATGGCGCAGAACGGCGACATCGTCGGGGGTAGGTACAGGGTCCTCGCTCAGATTGGCGAGGGCGGGATGTCACGCGTGTACCTCGCGCTGGACACCGTCCTCAACAAGCAGTGGGCGGCCAAGGAGATCAAACGCGTCGACGACCCCACCCAGCGCGACCTGATCGTGAACAGCCTCGTGACCGAGGCGAACATGATCAAGCGCTTCGATCACCCTGCCATCCCGCGCATCGTCGACATCATCGACGAGGACGGCACCCTCTACGTCATCATGGACTACGTCGAAGGCCGCACCCTCGAGGACGTGGTGGCCGACGGCGGGCCCCAGTCCGAGGACGACGTGGTCGACTGGGGCCTGCAGCTCTGCGACGTGCTCGAGTACCTGCACCAGCGCAAGCCCCCGGTTATCTATCGCGACATGAAGCCAGCCAACGTGATGCTCAAGCCCAATGGCCTCATCACGATCATCGACTTTGGCATCGCGCGCGAGTATCGCGAGGGAGGCTCCGTCACGGCCGCCGTGGGCGATACGGTACAGCTGGGCACGCGCGGCTTTGCCCCGCCCGAGCAGTACGGCGGCTCCGGCCAGACCGACGCCCGCACCGACGTGTACGCCCTGGGCGCCACGCTCTACAACCTCGTGACGGGCAAGAGCCCGGCCGAGCCTCCCTACACCATCCTCCCCGTGCGCCAGGTGCGCCCCGAGCTCTCGCCGGGCTTCGAGCGCATCGTGGCCAAGGCCACGCAGGCCAACCCCGACGACCGCTATCAGGACTGCGCCGAGATGGCCTACGACCTCGCGCACTACCGCGAGCAGGACGACGCCCGCAAGAAGAGGCTCCGCCGCACCTGGCACGGCTTCGTGGGGCTCGTGGCGGCGTCGTTGCTCTCGCTTGCCGTTGGCGTGGGTGGCACCGTGGGCGTGAACGTCTCGATCAACAATGACTTCAGCTATTGGATGAACGTGGCCCAGCAGGCGTCCGGCGACGAGAAGACCGCTACCGACGCCTATGTGCGCGCCGCGGCCGTGAAGCCCGGCGAGGTCGACCCGTACCTTGGGCTTGCCAACGCCTACCGCTCAGACCAGGACTTCTCGGCGGGCGAGGAGAACCAGCTGCTCGACGCCATTCTCCCGCACGTGGGCGAGCTGCAGAACAACCCGCGCTGGGGCGAGCTCTCCTTTAACGTGGGCAAGCTCTACTGGTACAGCTACGGCGTTGACGACGCCCGGGGCGACGCCGGCAGGCTCGCGGAGGCTCGCGGGACGCGCATCCGCGCGGCGTCCAAGTGGATGAAGGACGCGGCCGCGGCGAAGGATTTCGACCAGCACGACAGCGCGCAGGTCTACGCCGACATCGCCGACTTCAACACGACCGTCGTCCCGCTCATCAACGAGGGTTCTGACGCCGGGCTCTACGCACCGTACTACCAGGAGCTTTCGAACCTCGTCGACCAGATGGGCGGTGAGGCGAACGAGGTAATGCGCCTCGAGGTCTCCAACCTGGCCCTCGACTCGCTGCGTACCTACCCGCGCAAGTTCCGCGCCGACGGCGTCTCCGACCAGGACCTTCTGGCCCTCGCCGACCGGGCGGCAAAGCTTGCCCAGGACACGAAGCCCACGACTGACCTGCTCGACGCCGAGAAGGCGCGGGCCCTCGCCGCGGCCCAGCCTGCGCGCGACGCCGTGAACGACGCGTTCGTGGATGTGGAGGCATAAGGCATGACCGAGACGTTTGGCATGGTTGCCACCGCTGGCTACTCGCTTGCCGCCGCGCTCGCGGTCGTGGCCGTCATCTACTACGTGACGCAGCACGTTCACGCGGTGCACGACGAGCTTACGGGCCGCACCGCCCAACGCGAAATCGCCGAGATGCGAGCTGGCCGTCGAGGCCGCACGTGGCTGGGAGCCGCAGGCAGCGCCGCCGGGTCGCTCCTGGCCGCCGCCCGCGGGAAGGCGTCGGGCTCAGAGGGTTCCGGCAGCCTGCACGTGCGCAGCGTCGCGGACGCCACGGACGACATGGAGCGCGACGCCGAGACGGGCAGGGTGTCCGAGGGCAAGACGGGCGCGGTGGATCGCGCCGAGCGTTCCGCCTCCGCCAAGGCGGAGATGGGCACGACGCTGCTTTCTGACGGCGCGTCCTCCGACGAGGCTGCCGAGGAGGGCGGTACCACGCTGCTCTCTGCTCCGAGTGACTCCGAGGCGAAGGGGGACGAGGGCGATACGACTGAGGGCAGCACGACCCTGCTTTCGTCCCCGGTTCCTAAGGATGCCGGGAAGCCTGCCCACGACGTCGAGACGGAGGGCGGCACCACGCTGCTTTCTGCCCCGGCCGCCAAGACGGGCGACGCGGACGAAGCGGAAGCCGAGGGCGGCACCACGCTGCTCACGAAGGACGGCACAGGAGGTGCGCGCTGATGCGCAAGCTCGGGAAGGGCATGGGTCTCGTTAGCACGCTCGTCGTTGCCGGAGCCGTGGCGCTCGGCGCCGCCGGGCTTGCCCTCGCACAGGAGCCCGCGACCACTGCGCCGCCCACGGTCCAGCGCACGCTTGCCGCAAGCTCCGCGGCCGTCACCGGCTCGACGCCTCAGACGTCGCCTGCGTCCACCTCCGCACAGTCGGCCCCCGCATCCTCCGCTGCCCCGAGCTCCCGCGCTGCCGCGCGGGCCGCCGCGGCTTCATCACCCGCGACAACCAGCGCCGTCACCGTGCGTCTCTCGGCCAAGGATGACGCCCTCGTCGTGCCGTACGGCGTCGACCCGCTGGCATGGCTCACCAACAACCTCACCTTTGACGTCACCGTCACTAAGACGGACGGCACCACCCAGACCGAAGAGGGCAAGAAGGCCGCCGACGTCGCCGACTACTTTGCGGACGGCAAGGTGCTCGTCCGCGCCTCGGTTCCGACCGGCCAGGACGTCCCCTATCCCGCGAACCGGGCTGACGACCAGGGCAACCTCACGAAGGCACCCGACTGGACGCAGGCGGTGGCGTTTGGCACCGCTGCGGGCGACGGCTCCGTCACCTATACGCTCCCGACCGCGACCGACCTCAAGGCCACGATGAGCTGGAGCTACAAGGATGCGTCCTCGCTGAACAGCATCCCCGTGGCACCCGAGGCTGTCGTCTCCTCGCTCACTCAGTCGCTGAACGGCTCGGCCGACAGGACGGGCGTGGTGGTGAGCGGCACCTACAAGGACGGAGACGTGGCCCTCTGGCTCGACGCCGCCGACCTCGCCCAAGGTGCCGCCCCCGTGATTCTTCACGTTGCCGACGGCAGCCAGGTGCGCCTCTCGAACGACGTGTCCCTCAAGGCGGACGGCACGTTCACGTCGGCGAGTGCCCCCGAAGCAACCGACAACCCCGTGACGGGCGGCGGAACCGGCTACAAGGCCGACGCCGCCACCAGCGTCGTGTACCTGCGGCTCGCCGCCGACGTCCATAACCCGGATGACAACACCAAGCTCGACTACACCAAGGGCGAGCTCGTCCGCGTGCCGGTGAAGGTCGACACGACGGCCCCCGAGGCGACGGCACTTACCGTCATCGACGCCAACGGCGCCACGTACGACCTTGACCAGCTCAAGGCCAAGGCTCAGGGTGGCGTCGTGGTCGTTCCCGCCGCCGGGCTCAAGGTGAAGGTCTCCCTTGACGACCCGACGGCCCCGGCGGGCTCTGCCGACACAGACGTCTCGGGCCTGACGAAGACGGCAACGCTCACGGTCGGCGACGGAGACGCGGCAAAGCGGCTCTCCGCCGACATCCAGCCCGACGGTACGGCGACCTTCACGCTCGACGCGGCAGCGCTCGGGCAGGGCGTCTTCGACGTGAGCTCCCTGCATCTCTCAGCCGACGACGTCGCGGGCAATGCTCTTAACACGACGCTCGATCAGGTCGAGGGGTCGCTCAAGGGCGGCACGGCCGACTCGGTCACCAAGGTCGCCATCTTCGACCCCGCCGCGGACGACAACGCCGACGCCTTTGGCATTGTCCTCAACGGGATGGCCTACACGCCCGACACGGCAACCGCCGACGTTCCCGTTTCCACCTCCCTTGCGGCGGCCCTGCGCGTCAAGACCAACGATGCCCTCGGCCTTGGCGGGCTGCTGGTTCCCAAGAGCTACGTCCACACCGTCGAGACGGCCAACGCTGCGGGAAGCGCGACCGAAGTCAAGACCGACAGGGACGACGCGCTCGCGCTTGACGGCTTCACGACCGGCATGAACCCCTACAAGGAGCGGCTGCTCGCCGACAACCTCGGCGCCGAGGGTCTGCACACCTTCACCTTCGACGTGACCGGTTCCGACCGCTTCCTCACTGCGCCCTACGCTGGCAATGGTGCTGCGGCCAAGGTCGCCCAGCGGTTCCTCCTCGACAAGACGGCGCCTGTCGCCACGGATGCGAGCTTCTCCGGTGCTGACGCACTGAGCAAGGACGACATCTCACACGTGACGGGCTCGAGCCAGGATGGCGCCTACGTCCTCGGCGGTGCCCGTACCGTCACCGTGAGCGTCAAGGACCTGCTTGCCGGCAAGGTTGATGCCCCCGCCGACGTCTCTGGCGTTGACTGGTCGAAGACAACGGCGACTGTCACGCGTTACGCAAACGAATATGACGAGCGCGGCACCACGCAAGCCCTGGCCCCCGCGGACAGCAGCCTCACCTATGACGATGCCGCGGGCACGGTGAGCCTGAGGCTCTCCGACGACGGGCTCTATCGCCTCGATCACATCGCCCTGCACCTCGAGGACAAGGCCGGAAACGCCACGGGTGACGTGAAGCTCTCCGACGTCGTGGCCGCCGTTACGGCCGCCGGTTCCACGAGCCACAACGCCGAGGCTTGGAAGGACGCCGAGGGCAAGGCCGTTAACGGGTTCATCGTCATCACGCAGGCCACGCCCAATGTGAACATCCACGTGAACGGGGTCGCGGGCAACCAGGCGGAGCACGCCTACCAGACCGCCCCAAAGGTCACGGTTGTCGTGAAGGACCCGCTCTTTGGCATCTACAAGCAGGGCGGTCGCGACCTCTCCGGCTTCCTCACGCTTACGGGCGCGGTGACGCCGGGTGAGGACGGCACGGGCACCAAGAGCATCCCCGCGCTCTCCTTTGCCGACTTCACGAAGCAGCCCGACGGCACCTGGGCGGCCACGGTGACGCTCCCCGGCACGACGGCCGATCCGTCCGACACGCTTGAGGGAACCTACGGCATCAAGGCTCAGTACAAGGTGCCCTACGCGCCCGCGAACCACACCGAGGACCAGGTTGCCTTCGTCTATGACAAGACGGCCCCGTCCGTGACCTCCGCCGAGCTCCTCACGACCTTCGATGCCACGAAGGACGCCGCGAAGCTATCTGGCACCAAGCACGACGGCCTCTATGCCGTGGGCGGCTCGCGTCAGATCACCGTGAGCGTCGCCGACCTGCTCCCGCGCGGGACGGGTGACGAGACGGACGTCTCGGGTCTCGACCCCGCCTCGCTCTCGGCGAGCATCCGCCGCTATGCGAGCGTGGGCGACGACAAGGGCACGGTCACCGATGTGCCCGCCGACAAGCTCTCCTTCGACGCCACTGCCAAGACCGTCACGATCACGCTTTCCGACGGCGGCATCTATCCGCTCTCCGGCATCACCCTGCGGGTGCAGGACAAGGCCGGAACCGCTGAGACCTACAAGCTCTCAGACGTGGTCGCCGCGACCACCGATTCCGGCAAGGCCGCGAGCTGGAAGGGCGGCGGCGCGGACGCGGTGGACGGCATCGTGGTGGCAAACGCGTCCCAGCAGCCTCAGATCCTCGTTGACGGGGCCGTCGACGACACCTCCGTCGAGCAGCCCTACCAGGGCGACCCGGCAGTCTACGTCCGCGTGAGCGACCCGCTCTTTGCGGTGTACCAGGAGCTCCCCGGCTTTTCCGTGACGGACTGCCTCGCGCTCTCGGGGACGGCCACGCCCAACGCGGCACTCAGCGGGGCGGCGTCCATCAACTCCGGGGCCCTCTCCTCCACCGTTGCCAAGGAGCCGACCGGAGAAGCGTGGGACGTCAAAGTGACGCTCCCTGCGGCGACCGACGGCGCCGGCGACCTCGAGGCCTCCTACGCGCTCAACGCCACCTACGCTCCCCATGGTGGGGCGGCCTCCAGCACGGCCACGGCTAACTTCCTCGTCGACCGCTCCGCGCCGTCTGTCACCGACGCGGGCGTTGTCGGGACGGTCGACCCGTCCGAGGTCGCCAAGATGGACTCCGGCTCGTACCTCTTCGGCGGTGAGCGTACGTTCAGGGTTCGCCTGCAGGATCTGCTGCGCGGCTCGGCCGCGGCGGGAGAGGATCATGCGTCCGGCGTGGACGTCTCGACCGTCCAGGTCACGGCCAGGCGTCGTGAGACGGTGGGCTCATCTGCCGTCGAGGACGTCACCCTCGTGAAAGCCGGGGACGCCGGTCTCGACGCCGACGGGTATCTCACGGTCAAGCTCACCGACGCCGGCGAGTACGACCTCGACGAGATCAACGTGCAGTTCTCTGACAAGGCCGGCAACGTCTACAACTGCTTCCTCTCGCAGGCGATTTCCGACGCGTCCGTCGAGGACGCCTGGAAGTTTGGGGGCAGCGAGGCCATCAAGGGCATCCTCGTCGTCGACCAGTCCCAGCTTGGGGCCGGGCGCGTGGCACTCTCCGTCAACGACGCTAACGACCACCAGGTCGTCAAGGGTGCATGGAGCCGTGTGGACGGGCCGCTTTCGGTCACCCTCACGGTGAACGACGCCAACTTCGACGTCTGGCGCCACACGGCGCTCGTCTCCAAGAAGAGCTTCTTCTCGCTCGAGCTTACCCCGGGTTCCGCCTCCGTCAACGCGCCCGTCGAAAAGCTCGCTGGCTACGATGTGCTCGACAAGATGACGAAGCAGTCGAACGGCTCCTGGTCATACACCTTCACGATTCCCGCGACTGGTACGGGAGACGCCGCTGACGGCTCCTATCGCGCCGAGATGAACTACGGGGCCTTCCTGGGCTTTGGCGGCACCACGACCTCGATCACCTTCGGTGTCGACCACAAGGCCCCGCTCATCACGATCGCCAGCCTCGTTGACGCGGCCTCCGTGCAGCCTGCGGACGCCACGACCGGGCGCTCCCATGACGTGGCCCGTCTCGACAACGCAGATGGCACACACGCCTACTACCTCGTGGGAGGCGCCCGCGCTATTACGATCACGACGCGCGACCTGCTGCGTGCGTACGAGGGCTCGACCCCCGCCCCCACCGAGGATCACGCTTCCGGCGTGGACTGGGACAGCCTCAAGGTCACCCTCGCCCCTGACAAGGACGCCTATGGCTCCAAGGGCGTGTCGCGCGAGCTCACCCTCGCCGAGGGCGGCGGGCTCACGCGCGACGGCGAGTCCGTTACCGTGCCGCTCGACTCCGACGGCCTCTATCGGCTCTCCGACATCCGCGTTTCCTACGCCGACAACGCCGGCAACACCTACGAGGACACGCTTGACAAGATCGTCGCCGACCGTGGCTTTTCCGCGGCGTGGAGCTTCGGAGCGCCCCAGGTCATCGAGGGCATCGTGGTCGACACGACGCCCCTCGAGAGGGACGACCTGACGCTCGACGTCTCAAAGGCCTCCGACGACGTGCCTGACAGCCGCATCGAGGGCCTCTACCGCGGCGACGTCAAGGCGACGGTCACCGTCAAGGATCCGTGGTTCGACTTCTGGCGCCACACCGACCGTGCGTCGAGTCTCTTCTCCGGCTCGCTGACGCCTGCCGCCGCAAGCCTTGACCAGGCGACGAGCGACCCGATTGACCTCGACGCCCTGGACTTCACGGACGCCGACAAGAGCGGCGTGTGGACCTACGATGCGGCCCGGAACTTCCCCGCCGCCGACGGCCATCAGGTTGAGGGCCGCTACAGCCTTGCCGTCCGCTTCGACGGAATCTCCGTTCCGACCGCCTCGCTTTCCGCTAACGCCTCCTTCGTTGTCGACCACACGGCGCCCGCGGTCACCGAGGCAAACCTCGCCGAGTCCGTCGACGCAAACCGCGACGTGGCCGTGATGGATGATGGAAGCGTCTACGTGGTGGGGGGAAGCCGCACCCTGCGCGTCCGCATGCGCGACCTGCTGCGCGGCCTTGCTCCCACGGACGGCAACCAGAACCGTAACCAGCCCGAGACGGCCGGCATCGCCACGGCCGAGGATGGCGCGTCCCCCGACATCACCGTGACCCTCACGCGTCGCGACGGGCTCAACCTCTCCGTCGCCGGCTCCACGACCGAGAAGCTCAACCCCGTCACCATCGGCGACGACGGGTGGGTGAGCGTGCCACTCGACGACGAGGGCCTCTACCTCACGAGTGACATCACCTTTGACGCGAAGGACGCGGCCGGTAACGACACCGGCACCGTGAGCCTGGCGGACGTCATCGCCTCTCTCAACGAGCAGGGCCAGGCCTACTGGCGCTTCGGGGCCGGCACGGAGGCCACGGGCATCGTGGTCGACGACCCGGCCACCGCACCCGAGGCCGGCGTGGACGTGTCCGACGGCACCAACGACGACGGCTCGGCCATCCCCACCTCCGATGACCCGTACTACCACCGCGGCAACACCGTGGTGACGGTCTGGGCCAAGGACACCTGGCTCGACGCCTACCGCCACACGGGCCGCCAGGGTACCTTCTCGGCCAACCAGCTTCGTCGCGCCGGTGCTGACGCGGCCGAGGCTATCGACTCCGTCGCCTTTGACGACCTGTCCTACGACGCCAACTCCGACCGCTGGTACAAGACGTATGATCTGCCGCTGGCCCAGAAGAAGGACAAGCTTCCCGTCGAGGGCGACTATGCCTTTGACGTCGCCTACGAGGGCCTCGCCGGCACGCCCGGCAGCCTCGAAGTCGACCCGGCGCCCGTCACCTTCGGTGTCGACTACACGGCCCCGAACTTTGGCACGCTCACGCTCTCCGACGTGACGCCCGCCGCCTGGGGCTGGGTCTTCTCGACCAATGACGAGCGCATGTCCGCACAGCTCACTGACAACGTCTCCGGTATGCGCGGGAGCACGGCCAAGGTCGCGCCCATGGGCACGGTCACGGCAGACGACCTGGGCGCCACCTACGTGGGGTCCGGCAACGACTGCGCCGGGCGCACCGTGGCGGGCAGCCTCGACTTCTCCTTTGGCGACGACGCCCAGCGTCTGTACTTCTCGGGCACGAAGCTCTCCGTCAAGGACGTCGCGGGCAACGAGGCCACGGTCGACATGGGCTCCTACGTGGGCCACGACAGCAACATCCCGGCCTCCTGGGGCGAGGAGTACGACACCAAGCCCTACGTGGGCGTGGCCATCGACAAGGTGGCGCCCACCATTGACGTGACCTATGACAACAACGACGTCCACAACGGCCAGTACTACAACAAGGCCCGCACGGCCACGGTAACCATCACCGAGAGCAACTTCGGCCTCGTACGCGCCAACGACAAGGACCGCGTCATCGCTACCGTCGGGCGCGACGGCCAGGAGGCGGGCCAGGTCACGGCCGAGCGGTTCTCCAACCCGTCCGGAGACGGCACGACCTGGGTTGCCACCTACACGTTCGAGGACGACGCCGACTGGACGCTTGACGTTTCCTTCACCGACCCGGCAAACCGTGTGGCAGAGAGTTACCACTCCGCCTTCGTCGTGGACACCACGGCGCCTACGATCAGCGTCCAGTGGGACAACACCGAGGCGGAGTCGGGCGCGTACTTCAAGGCCCCGCGCACGGCGAGCGTCACGGTGAACGAGCGCAACTTCTCCTCCGAGTTCGCAGGCGTCACCGCGACGGCGTCCGACGCCTCAGGCGCTCCCGCCGGTGCCCCCGGTGACACGGGCTGGGTCGAGGCGAAGCCGCGCGAGGAGTACGCCAACTCCCTGCACTTTGGCGGTGAGCTCCACTACACCATGAAGGTGACGGTGACCGACCTCGCTGGCAATGTGGCGGAGGAGTACAACGAGCCCGAGTTCGTCATCGACATGACGGCCCCGCAGGTCTCCATCGGCGGCGTTGCCGACCACCACGCCTACGCCGACATGGCGGCTCCGACCATCGAGTTCTCGGATACCAACTTCGACCCGGGCATGGCCCAGTACATGCTCACGGGCGGCCGCCGCGGCCAGGACGTCTACTTCGACACCACCGACCAGGAGACGTCGACCTCCAAGGACGTGACCTTCGCCGACTTCGAGCACACGCTCGACAACGACGACGTGTACACGCTCGTCGCCACGGTGAAGGACAAGGCCGGCAACACGGCGCAGCAGACCGCGACCTTCTCGGTCAACCGCTATGGCTCCAACTACGTGATGCTCGACGGCTCGGGCAACGTGCTGGGCTCCTACATCAACAAGCCGCAGGACATCGTGGTGGCCGAGATCAACGCGAGCGGCCTTGACGAAGCCAAGAGCCGCGCCGAGCTTACGCACGACACCAGCGTGAGCACGCTTGCGGCGGGCACCGACTACACCGTGGCCAGTGACAACGACCAGTGGGCCTGGAACGAGACCACCTACACCTTCCCGGCCAAGCTCTTCGTCGACGACGGCTACTACCGGCTCATCCTCACGTCCACCGACCTCGCGGGGAACCTCTCGCAGAACACGATGAACGCCAAGAACCAGGCGCGAGACGGCTCGGCGGCGATTGACTTCGCCAAGGATGGCACGGAGCCTCGTGCCGAGCTCGTGGGCATTACCTCCAACACCGCATACCTCGACCCCAACAAGCAGGTCAACGTGGGCGTCCAGGACAACCTCGCCGTGGACACCGCCCAGCTCACGGTTGACGGCAACGGGGTGGCCTCCTGGAGCGGCGACGACCTCGCGGCCGGAGACCTCTCCCAGGCGCTCCAGGCCACGGGCCTGCCGGCGGATGACCAGAACCATGACGTCGAGCTGGTCGTGACCGACAAGGCCGGCAACCAGACCCGCGTGTCCGCCACCTCGGTGATGGTCACGAGCGACCTCGTGACCTACGTGTTCCATACCCCCGCGCTGCTCTATGCGGTGACAGGCGGCTTCGTTGCCCTGCTCACGGTGATCGGCGTGGCGATTTTCCTCTCCGTGCGACACCACCGCCTCACGGAGGGCCGCAGGAACCCGTTTGGCTACGGGGCGAGCAAGAAGTAGCCCAAAGGAAGGGTCAGCGTCGCGAGACAGCGGGCCCGACGGTACGACCCGGTACCAGGCCGGCCAGCAAGACGGGCCCGAACCGACGGGCGCGGCACGACCCCGCGCAAGCGGGCCGCACGACCACCTCCGCCGCGGGGTCTCTCCCGTTACCCGTGGCTACCGCACGACCCGCGTGCGGACGGGAGCCCAGGCTCCCGCGCATGCGGGCTTCCACAGGTATCGCCTCGCATCCAGCGAGCTGATATGCGGGCGGGTGCCACAGGGGCGCCCGCACAGACAGGAAAGGATGTGCACTATGGCAGCCGGACAGATCAAGATCACCCCGGAGACCATGCGCCAGCGCGCAACGCAGTACCGCAAGGAGGCCAACGAGGTCCACACCTCCTATACGAACATGGATCGCCTGCTTCAGACCCTGCACGCCGAGTGGGAGGGCCGTGCCGCCGATTCGTACGATGCCCGCTACCGCTCGCTTCGTCCGAACTTCCTGAAGGCCGAGGACCTCATCAACCAGATCGCCAAGAGCCTCGACAACACTGCCGCCACGCTCGAGCAGACCGACCAGAACATCGCGAACGCCTACTAGGCCTCGCCGTTCAAGCTCGTTAATCCAACGTAGAAGGGATTTACCATGGCTCGCATCAGGATCACCCCGCAGACCATGCGCCGTCGTGCCAAGGAGTATCGCGACGAGCGCGATCGCGTGAACGGCGTCATCAAGAACATGGACAGCCTGCTCGACACCCTGCAGGTCGAGTGGGAGGGCGAGGCCACGACTGCCTACGTCCGTCGCTTCGGTGAGGTTCGCCCGAGCTTCGTCGACGCCGCCAAGCTGATCGACGAGATCGCCACGGCGCTCGACAACACCGCCAAGACGCTCGAGCAGACCGATCAGGCCATCGCCGCCACCTTCCACTAGACCGTAGGAAGGTTATGGACGCCGTAAGGCGCCAGCACCACCGTAGTGACACAGATGCTCCCTGGGCTCAGGCCAAGGTAGCCCAGGGAGCTTCGTGCCAGCACCACTGACACGCCGCAAACGCTAGCAATTCATGTCTTCAAAGGCAAGAAGGGACGCTCGCCGATGACTCAGCCCCTGCTGCTCACATACGTGCACCAAGGCAGGGAGCGTACCCTCTCCTTCGATGGGGTTGCTCGCTCCATCCTGTGGGTTTGTCCCGGCTCTTCCGAGAGCCAGCGCGACGCCGTCGCCTCGGTCGAGCAGCACGGAGACCGGGTCATGCTCCGGCCCGCCACGGCATTTCAGCTCGTGGTCGAGGACGGGTCCCAGGCGCCGGAGGTAGCGCTCGACGACGCGGCCGAGCGGTTCGTGAGGCTTGTCTCCGTGCATGACGGATCCGTTTCGTCATTGCTCGTCCGCCCTGCCAGCGAGCGGGCACGCGTCTTTCGCAAGTACGGCTTCTCGTGTGACGTGGAACTGCTCATCGGGCGCGACGAATCCGCCCAGCTGAGCTACCGGAGCAGGTTCGTTTCCTCGCGCCACGCTGCCATCAGGCTCGTGGGTGAACAGTTCACGGTGGAGGATCTTGGGAGCTCCAACGGCACGTTCGTGAACGGCATCCTCCTGCAGCCAGGGGCGCAGCTCTCCCTTACGCCAGGGGACGTTGTGAGCGTGATGGACCTCGTCGTGATGGTGGGACACCGCTTCGTCTGCATGAACGACCCCGACGGGCTGACCCTGGGGCAGGTCGCGGGGATGACGCCCATCGACCACGCGGCCTTCAAGGCCATGTGCCCGCCCGCGTCGGAGACCTGCGGTGCCATCGAGCCCTTCTATCCCGCGCCGCGCCTCATGCACACCATCCATGCGCGTGAGTTCAAGGTCGATGACCCGCCCCAGAAGAAGAAGCAGGACGAGCAGCCCGCCATCATGCAGCTGGGCCCGCAGTTCCTCATGGGCTTCGCCTCCGTCTTCATGGGCATGAACGCCATTACTGGCCTCATGGACGGAAGCTCCACCATCCTGACCTCGCTGCCTTCAATTGCCATGTGCGTCTCCATGCTGGGCGGCATGATGGTCTTCCCCGTCATCACCAACAGCTACCAGAAGAAGATCGACGCCCGCGAGGAGCTCAAGCGCGAGAGCTCCTACACCGACTACCTCAACGGCATCGAGTCCACGCTCGTGGACGAGTGCGAGGTGCAGGCGCAGATTCTGCGCGACAACCGCACGCCCATGGGAGAGCTGCTCAACGACGTGTGGCAGCTGGCCCCCCAGCTCATGAACCGCACGCTTGTCCATGACGACTTCATGGACCTGCGCGTGGGCACGGGTTCCATCGAGCTTGACGCCGACGTCAGGTGGCCCGAGAAGCGCTTCACCATCGATGATGACAAGCTCATGGACAAGGTGGACGCGCTGCGCAAGAACCCGCCCACCGTCAACGACGTGCCTCTCGCCTTCAACCCGGCCAAGCACTACGTGGCCGGCATCGTGGGCCCGCGTCCCGACGTCTGGGCCTTCGCCCGCGGGCTTATCACGCAGGTCTGCGGCATGTTTGGCTACCAGGAGGTCAAGGTCGTCCTCGTGGCCAGCGCGGACGAGGAGCCGGAGTGGGCGTTTTTGCGCGCCATGCCGCATCTCTTCGACGACGCCGGTCAGCGTCGCTTCATCGCCACCGACTTTGACAGCCTTATCGAGGTGGGCATGGGCCTTGAGCGCGTGGTGGAGCAGCGCAAGGGCGAGAAGAAGGCCTCCTTCAGCGCATCCGACACCGACTTTGCCGGCTACGGGACGTATTACGTGGTCGTCTGCGCCGACAAGGGCCTCTGTGAGCGTTCCGACACGCTTTCGCGCCTGGCCCGGGAGCGCAAGAACTACGGCATGTCGCTCGTCTACTTTGGCGAGGAGCTCAAGGACCTGCCTCGTGAGTGCGACTACGTCATCGACCTTTCGGCCGACGACGGGCTGGCCCTGCTGGGCGGCTCGAGCTCGCTCTCCCGTGGCACGGGCACGCTCGCGAAGACGGGGACCGACCGCGGAAGCGCCTGCATGTTCGACCGTAACGACGTGTCGGGCACGCTCGTGCGCTTCGAGCCCGACATTATGCTCGACCGGGCCACGGCCAACGCCGTGGGCCACTCTCTTGCGCGGCTCAAGCTCGACCTGGCCTCGCAGCACTCCCAGATTCCCAACTCGCTCGGGTTCCTCCAGATGTTCGAGGTGGGCAACACCACCCAGCTCAACATCGCCCAGCGATGGCAGGAGAACGATGCCTCCCGCTCGCTCGCCACGCCGGTGGGCCGAGACGCCCAGGGCGAGTTCTCCATTCTCAACCTGCACGAGAACGTGCACGGCCCGCACGGCCTCATCGCGGGCACCACGGGCTCGGGCAAGTCCGAGTTCATCATCACCTACATCCTGTCGATGTGCGTCAACTACGCCCCGGACGAGGCTTCGTTCGTGCTCATCGACTACAAGGGCGGCGGCCTGGCCGGCGCCTTCGACAATGACCGCTTCGTGCTCCCGCACCTGGCGGGCACCATCACCAACCTCGACGGCGCGGCCATCACGCGCTCGCTCGTCTCCATCAAGAGCGAGCTCAAGCGCCGCCAGGACATGTTCAACAAGGCGCGCGACATCACGGGCGAGGCCACGGTCGACATCTACAAGTACCTGGCCTACTACCGTCAGGGCGTGCTCACCGAGCCCCTGCCGCACCTCTTCATCGTGGCCGACGAGTTCGCCGAGCTCAAGCAGCAGGAGCCGGAGTTCATGGAGGAGCTCATCTCCGCGGCGCGCATCGGCCGATCGCTGGGCGTGCACCTCATCCTTGCCACGCAGAAGCCGAGCGGCGTGGTGAACGACCAGATCTGGTCTAACTCGCGCTTCAAGGTCTGCCTCAAGGTGGCCGACGCGGCCGACTCCAAGGAGATGATCCGCCGTCCCGACGCGGCCGAGATCAGGGGCCCGGGCCGCTTCTACATGCTCGTGGGCTTCAACGAGTTCTTCACCTGCGGGCAGAGCGCCTACTCGGGCTCCAAGTACGCACCCACGGACTCCTACGAGCCGCCCCGCGACAACTCCGTCGACCTCATCGACGACCTCGGGAACAACATCGCGTCCCTCAAGCCGACGGTCCAGGCCACCAATACCAAGGAGTCCGAGCTCAACGCGGTGCTCTCGGCCATCTGCCAGACGGCCGACACGGTGGGCAAGCACGCCGGCAGGCTCTGGCTCAACCCGCTTCCCGACCGCATCGTGCTCGGCTCGCTCGAGGAGCGCTACAGGTACGAGGCACCGACAGACGGTCTCCAGGTCGTCGTGGGTGAGATGGACGACCCGGAGAACCAGCGCCAGGACCTCTACGCCCTCGACCTTGCCGAGTGCGGCAACGTGATGCTCTACGGCGGCCAGGGTTCGGGCGTCGAGGCGCTTGCCGCCACGATGCTCTTCGGGCTCTCCGGCGACTATGGCCCCGACAAGCTCTCGTACTACGTGATTGACTTTGGCGCGGGCACGCTCACGGCCTTCCGCGACATGCCTCAGTGCGGCGGCGTGGTGCTTACGGGCGACGACGAGCGCACGAACAACCTCATGAAGCTGCTGGAGGGGGAGGTTCATCGCCGCCGCCAGCTCTTCTCCACGGCGGGCGGTGACCTCGACCTTTACAACAGGCAGTGCGCGCCCTCCGAGCGCGTCACGCGCACGGTGGTGGTGCTCGTCAACCTCGCGTCCTTCTACGAGCAGTACGAGAACACGCTCGAGGACAGGCTTACGGCGCTCACGCGTGACGCGCCGCGCTACGGCATCACCTTCATCATGACATCCGCCACGGCCAACACGCCGCGCATGCGACTGAGGTCGACGTTCTCCGTAAGCGTTGCCACGTCCTTCAACGACCCGGACGACTACTCGTCGCTCCTCGGCAACCTCAAGGGCGTGGTGCCTCCCCACCAGGACAAGCGCGGTCTCATCAAGATCAAGAAGGCCATCTACGAGTTCCAGGGCGCCTCGATCACCGAATCCGTCGAGACGGAGCGCGACGCCGTCGAGGCCCTCGCGGCCGACCTCGCGAGCCATGCCGCCTGCCGAGCCCGCCGCATCCCCGTGCTGCCCGACAAGGTGCACGCGCAGGACATGGGCCCGGGCGCGTCCACGGCGACGCTCGTTCCCGTGGGCTTCTCCAAGTCCGGCGTGGAGCCCGTCTCGTTCGACTTGGCGAAGACCCCGTACATGCTCGTGTACGGCAACGACAACGATTCCATTGCCATGTACCTGCGCGGCATGCACGAGTGCATGGAGGCTGCCAGCAAGGACGGTGGCCTCACCTACTGCTTCATCGACCCCGACAAGGTCATGGGCCCCATGGAGGACAAGAACGTCATCCAGACCAAGGCAGGGTCTGCGGCCGTGCTCGACCGGATCGAGCACGGTGAGCACCCGTGCGACGTGCTCGTGCTCACGAGCTACGTGCAGCTCATGGCGTCGCTGGACTCGAGCGACTCCATGGCCCTGGGCGACTACATCTCCAAGCAGGAGGGCATCGCGCACACCAAGATCGTGGTCTGCTCGGAGGCCTGGCGCATCCGCGGCATCTACGACGACTACTACACGGTTCTGACCGCTTACGGCAGCGGCGTGTGGGTTGGCGGCGGCTTCGAAGACCAGTCCGTCTTCCGCTTCTCGCGCATCGAAAACGAGTACCGGCTGTCGGCACGTAGGTCCGACGGCTTTTGTTGCAACCGAGGAACCATCCAGTCCGTGCGCCTCGTCGAGGCTGCGGACGAGCCGGACGACGAGGAGGCGTAAGCGCTCGGCGGGCTCACGGGCTTGTCGGACGGCTTGCGGCATGACTGCGACAGGGGGCACGACATGATTCGAACCAGAGACTGGCTACCCATGGGCACGGTCGTCATCACCAACGAGGGGCAGCACCAGGTGATGATCGCCGGTGTGATGGTGACGGACGGCAACACGGGAAAGGTCTGGGACTACTCGGGCTACCCGTTTCCGGAGGGACGGGGCGCGGACGGAGACCAGTTCTTCAACCGCTCCGACGTCAGCGAGATCTACCAGCTGGGCTTCATGAACAGCACGGGCTGTGCGTTCCAGGCGTATCTCGAGGAACGCACCCCCGAGTACGAGGAGCTCAAGGAAAAGACCAGGGAAGGTGCGCTCTAAATGGCAGACGAAATCAAGGTAGACCCCGCTGCCGCGTCCGCGGCGGCGAGCGGGTTCAACGACGGCGCCTCGGCAATTTCAGAGGCGGGCAGCCTCGTGAAGTCGGCAAACGACGTGTTCCAGACGTTCAAGGGCGCCACGGCCGAGGCGATGATGCAGAGCTTCGTCATGGCCTCGCTGAGCATCGACAAGGGCGTTGGCGCCACGCAGACGCTCGGCGGCATGATCTCGAACGCCCAGCAGTCGTTCACCAACACCGACGCCGCCGTTGCAAACGCGCTCAAGTAGGGGCCCGGCGCCCGCATGCGGCGGTGCCCGGTGCCCGCGCGGGCGGCGACCGTCTGAGCCGCGCGCGATCCATTCGGACTGTATCTAGGACAGGGAGGGCGAGATGTCAGAGTTCCGGTTCAACAAGCCGGCATACGAGGCGGCGGCCCAGAAGATTCTGACCTCAAGCAAGAATCTTTCTGCGGCGGCCGCTCGTGTCGAGTCGGTCAACAAGACGTTCGTGAAAAGCGCCGGCGGCCTGTGGGCCTCGGCGGAGCTTACGTTCTGCGGCGCCTACGAGGTGTCGCTCCGGGAGGTCTGCTCCGGGATGGAGAACCTCTCCAACAACGTGAAGTCAACGGGGGACGACGTCGTCAGCACCATCTTCCCCGCGCGAGACTCCGTGTTCGAGGCGGTCGGGAAGAGCGCCCAGAAGCGAGACGACGCCGCGCTGGTGGACGGCGGCGCGGTGTCCGGCAAGGGCAACGACGCGCAGTACAAGGCCAGCGACGTCAGGAGCGCCTGCGTCAAGATCGCCAACGGCTGCAACGGCCTCGACGACTCCGCCGGGATCACCGGCCCTATCAACGAGCTCAAGGGCCTGTGCCAGACGTGCCAGGGCAAGGTCATGGACGTCCAGGCGGCCTTCTCGTCCTACATGAGCGAGGTGCAGGGCTTCGAGGGCAGCCACAAGTCCACCTTCGACCCCGCCAACTTCGTGACCCCCTCCATGAGCTCCGCCGCCATCACCGGCACGCTCGGCAACATGGGCTTCAAGGACGCTCCGAGCACCATCAGCATGTTCAAGACGATGCTCAGCGACTTCGGCGCCACCTTCAAGGGCGAGAAGTTCCGTGGCTGGCGCGACGACGCCAACTGGGTCAAGGCCAACATCAAGGGCGAGACCATCGAGGGCATCACCACCTACCACTACGACGAGGCGACGAAGCGCTGGGTCGCCAAGACCGACTACACCCGCTGGGACGCCATCTGGAAGGGCGCCAAGAAGAAGATCGGCGAGAAGACCCAGGGCCTGTTCACCTGGGACTCCGACGGCAAGTTCAACGGCTTCAAGAACGGCGGCATCAAGAAGTGGTTCAGCGGCTTCAAGGCGCAGCACGCCAAGAACTTCGCCGAGCTCACCGGCCCGTGGGCGGACAAGATCAAGTACGACAGCAAGATCAAGGGCATTCGTCAGCTGTCAGAGATCGAGCACGCGCCCAAGTTCGCCGCGGACGACGCGATCAAGGCGCTGCCGAAGCCCAAGATGGACTTGAGCATGAAGACCGTCGGCAAGAGCATGAAGGCCGCCGGCCGCTACCTCGGCGCCGTCAGCACGGCCATGGACGTCTGGGACACCGGCAGCGACGCCGTCAAGGCCTACCAGGAGGACGGCGTCGGTGCGGCCGCGGGCCAGGTGGCGAAGGGCACCGTTAAGATAGGCGCCGGGTACGTCATCGGAGCCGTCGTCGGGTCGGCCTTCGGCGGGCCTATCGGCACGGTTGCGGGCGCCATCATCGGCGGCATGATCCAGGGCGCGGTCTCGTCGGCGATCGACAGCGTGTTCGCGGACAACGGCGTGAAGAACTACGACTAGCACGGTCGGGTCGGTCGCTGCGGACGGCCCCTCTGGCACGGCGCATGAGGGGCAGCCGCAGCTGGCCGCCCGAGAGGCCCGGCAGGGCTGGGGCGAAACGAAGGAGAACCACATGTTCGGATTCGGCAGAAGGGCTAGCCAGGCTCCCCTCAGGCTCGAGGACGCGCGCTTCAGCCCGGAGGAGATGATGGCCCTCGTCGGCGGCGAGGACAACATGTTCGCCACCGTCAAGAAGGCGTACCTGCGCATGGAGACCTCCGAGATGCTTGACCTCATCCACCGCAGCACAGCGAAGCTCGCCATCAGGATGAGGGGCACCGGGCTGTTCACGGACGAGGACATGCCGGGCGAGGAGCTCGCGCGCGCGGTGCGCCCCCTGTGGGAGCCGGGCGTCTCCTATGCCGACGACATCTTTGACGCCCGCGCCGGCCTGTTCATGGGCGAGTCGGGTTGGACGGCCATCAAGCGCGACGGCGGCTTCGGAGGGGGCTGGGCAATCCACCCCCTCGACCCCTCGATGGGCTTCGACGCTGCCGTGTGCTTCGCGTTTGACGTGGCGCGCGTCTCGACGTCGAAGTGGGATGCCAGCGTCTACATCACCGACGCCGAGGAGCCCGACCTTATCGACGCCGTGAACGACGGGAGCTACCAGGCGATGAACAAGCTCGCCGTCACGCGGGGGCTGCCGCTCGACGCCCTCATCGACCTTTCGGAGGCGGCTGCCGGCGCGGACGATGCTGCCGTGGGCATTCACCTCTTCGGCTGCGACACGCGCGGGACGAAGCGCAGGGAGGACGTGCCCATCATCGTCCCCGCCTACGTCGAGGGCTGGCGGCGCAGCCTGATCGCCCAGGTGGTGCCCGGGAAGGGGTTCTACGTCAAGCGCGTGCGGACGCCTCGCCCCGGCGACGACGAGACCTCCCTCTCCGATCCCGAGATCCAGGACGAGCGCATGTTCGTCGAGGCTGGCTTCGTCGGTGAGGGCGGCGTCTTCGAGCGCGCTCTGGGGATCCCCGAGTGGATGCCGGAGGGGACCGTTGCCATTTAGGCGCCATGGCCGGAGCGGGGCGGCTGGGCTCGTCCTGTTTGGGTCGTGGGCGCGTTTCCATTATTGAAAGGAGCCGTGAGGCACATGAGCTACATAGACGTGCTGTGGGGCAACTTCAACTACTACAACAACAACGCCGACTGGGCCGCCGGGCAGGCGCAGTACTTCCAGGGCCAGTGGAACAACCTGCACGGTCAGCTTCAGGCCAAGCAGAAGCAGCTCGACAAGGCCTGTGACGTCCAGGGGATGTTCGGCGGCCTGACCAGCGCCAACTCGGAGCTGACCAGCTCGCTCTCCGGCTTTGCCAGCAGCATCTCGGCGGCCATGCTCGACGACGGCGCCACGAGCGGCATCAAGGACCTTAACAAGGACTTCCAGGGAAAGATCGACTCCGCAAGCTCGGCGTGCGACCGGCTGGTCTCCAAGCTGCGCTCCGAGATCACGTCGCTCTCGCGCAGCATGGACTCCGCCAAGGCGAACGTCGACAAGTACAACGCGCAGGCCTCGCGGCAGCGGGATAACGCCGCGAGCACCTACCGCGCCATCAACGAGTACAACAGCACTCACTAGCAGGGGAGCGAACTGCATGGTTTCTACGAAGGACTGGCTGCCGCTTGGCTCGGTGGTGCACATCGATGGGTACGAGGGCTTCTTCTTCATCATCGGCTACATGCAGATGACGGAGAGCGGCGTCTGGGATTATGCGGGGCGCCCCTATCCGATGGGCTTCATGGGCGAGGACAAGGACATCTGCTTCAACAGGGAGGACATCGACGGCCTCTACTACGTGGGGTACCAAGACGTGAATTCCGTCCAGTACCAGAACTACCTGGTGTCACAGGAGCCGCTGCTGGCCAAGCTCAAGCAGCGCGTCGCCGCGGGCGAGTCGGTGGAGGCCATCCTTGCCGAGCAGCAGGCGGCCGGTGCCGCCAGTCCCGTGTCAGAGAACGTTGCCTAGGGGACGCCATGAAGGACAAGGTCATGCTGGAGGTGCAGCTGCCGGCCACGGGGCGCGAGTATGAGTTTCGCGTCCCGTATGACATGAGCGTCGACCAGGCGGCCGGGCTCATCGCCGACGTGCTGGCGCGCAGGGAGCCGGCGCGCTTCGTGGCGCCCGACGGTGGTAGCGACCTCATGCTGCGCGGCAACGTGGAGGGTGCGGGCAACACGCTTAACCCCAACGAGAGCATCCGCGCCCTCGTGGAGCAAGGCGTGCTCGTGGACGGGTCGGCCGTGTCGCTGGTGTAGTCTCCCTTCGCGCGCTCTTCTATAGCAGCTGCCGCCGAGCCGTCCGCGCGTGGACGTCGGCGGCTGTTTTATTCGTCCCCGAGCAGCCAGTCAAGCACGTACAGCTGTCGGATTCCGGCGTGTGACTTGGGACGGGCATCATCAAGCGTGAGGAGTGTCTTCGGGTAATTGTCCCCGATGGACGTGAGCGAGGACAGCTCGCGCTCTAGCGTCTTGGGGTCAACGACCGATTCGCATACCTGGTAGTATGCGCGCCCTCGTGACCCATTGGTGACGAAGTCCACCTCGCCCCCCGACGTCTGGCCTACGTGTACGGTTCCTTCGCGTCGGAGCAGCTCGAGATACGCGACGTTCTCCAGCAGGCGCCCCGAGTCCCGTTTGCCGTTCGGCACGCTCAGGCGGCGCAGGCCCGTGTCGACCGCGTAGTACTTCCGGGTCATCTCGAGCAGGCGCTTCCCTTTGACGTCAAACCGTTGGGCGGGATAAAAGATGTAGCTGTCGCACAGACCGCCGAGGTATTCGGAGACGGTTTTCGAGGACGTCTTCGTGCCGAGCGAGGTGAGGGCGTCGCTTATGCGCTTCGGGTTGGTGAGGTTTCCGACGTTATCGAAAAGGTAGGCCGAGAGGGCGGAGAGCAATCCCGCGTTCTTTACGCCAAGGCGCTGGGCGACGTCCTTGAGCAGCACCGTATTGAGGATGCCCTCGAGGTAGTCATGACGCGCGACCTCGTCGTCAATCGAGCCCATGGCAGGAAATCCGCCGTCGTGGAGGTAGTCCGACCACAGGCGCCTTGCGGAGACGCCCTCGCTCCGACGAGCCGCGCAGTACTCCTTAAACGAGAACGGCAGAACCTGAACCTCAACGTACCGGCCGGAGAGCAGCGTCGCCAGAGTGCCCCTCAAGAGCAGGGCGTTTGATCCCGTAATGTAGAGGTCGATGTTGTCGCGGGCGTAGAGGCTGTCGACGGCCTTTTGAAAATCGGGCGCGTTCTGCACCTCGTCGATGAAGACGTAGTTCTTGGCGTCTGGCGAGCATCGCCGCAGGATCTCCGCATGAAGTGCGTGGTAGTCGAGTAGCGGCTCGTTTTCGAGCAGTTCGAGGTTGATGTCGATGATTCGCTCGGCAGGTACGCCGGAAGTGAGTAGCTTCCTTCGGAACAGCTTGAGCAAGGTCGATTTGCCGCAACGCCGCACGCCCGTGACCACCTTGATGACGTTCTTGTCGCGCCAGGTCCCGAGGGTGGCGAGGTAATGGGGCCGATTGATGTATTCCATGGCCTGCCCTTTCAGTGGCGGATGCCGTTTGCTGGCTTTTGGTGGGGAAGGGATTTGAGTTTGACTCCAAACCTATGACAAGTATAGAAAAAGATTGGAATAGACTCCAAACTTTTGGCAATCTGGCAAAGAGTTTGGAGTTGAATCCAAACTCTGACGGTCTGTCGCATGTGCGAGGGGACATTTCCGGGTGGCCTTGCCCCGGAAGCGAAAACCTCCATGACGTGTAATGCCATTGTCAGGGAATCGGCGCTTTATCTCGGGCGAGACTACCCTTATGTGAGTCAACGTGGCACCCATGCGGCTGGCGTGGTGCGCTCTGCCGGCCGGAGGATGCCTTCAGATGCTCGCGGAGAGGGCTCCATGAAGGTCAGGCTCACGAAGGATCGCAAGTCCGGCTCGCAGACACTGGTGGTCAAGCCCACCAAGCACGAGACGCTCGAGTACGACCAGGCCGAGTGGGCCCGTACGTACGAGGGGGAGGGGCTCGTCCCGTTTCGGTACGTACGCGACAACGACGTGACGCTGTACTACGACGTCACGGGGCTCGTTGGCCTCAAGAGCTACCTCAAGGCCGAGATAAGCCTCGACCAGTACCGTCGCATCCTGGCGCAGTTCGCCGACCTGCTGGGCACGTGCACGCGCCAGCAGCTGCCGAGCTCCGCCATCCAGTTTGAGCCCGAGCGCGTGTACCTGGACGACCAGGGCGCGCCCAAGTTCGTGTTTGTGCCGCTCTCGGGCGTGGCGGAGCGGCGTGAGTCGTCGCCGGTGGCCTTCCTGCACTATCTGGGCGGCAAGCACGTGAAGTTTGTGGTGGAGGACGACAAGCGGCATGCGTATGCGGTGGAGGACTTCGCCTCGAGGAACCAGGTGCTGTCGCTCTCGGCCCTGCGCGAGTTCCTGCAGCGTGACCTTGGCGTGACGGTGCGCGGCGACTCCGGGCCGCTTTCCGGCGGTACCGGCGGGCTTGCGGGTCGTGGTGGTTCCGGGTCGCTGGGCCCGGCCGCGCCGTCTGTCGCGAGCGGCTCCGACGCGTTCGTCGGTGCCGCTCCGGTGCCTGGCTCTGCGCCCGTGGGTGGGTTTGCGTCCGCGCCGGGGTTTGGCCGTGCCGCAGCTCCCGGGCAGCCTGCGTCGTTCGTTGCGCCGCGCGGGGCGGGCGCGGCCCCCGTGGCCTTTGACCCGGTGGCGATGCTTGCCGGGGCGCCCTCGGCCTCGCAGGTGGTGCAGAGCCAGACGGTGGGGACGCGCGTGCGCAACGCCGTGGGCGGCGTCTCGCCTACGGCGGCGGTCTCGGGCCCGACGGCGGTGCCGTCGGGAGCTCCGCGCGCGGCCGTGGCGGGCGTGTCTGCCCCGGAGTCCGTGCGGGAACCAGCTGCTCAGGCGTCAGCTCCCGCCGAAGATGCACCCGCCGTAGAAGTTGCGCCCCCGCGCCCGGCCCCCGTGCCCGTGGCCGGTGGTGGCACCACGCTGCTGGGCTCGGCGGCCATTCCCTCGGTTGTGGCCACGTCCTTCGCAAGCCAGATTCAGCATCCGGCGTTTCTCGAGCGCGTCGCCACGGGGGAGCGGCTTCCCCTTCAGCTGGCGGACGGTCCTGTGGTCGTCGGCCGGTCCGTGCGCAGCAACGTGCAGGTCGCGGGTAACAGCAACGTCAGCCGCGCACACGTGGAGGTCGCCCGCGTCAACGACGCCTACGTACTCCGTGACCTCGGCAGCGCCAACGGCACCTTCGTTGTCGGTCGTCGGCTGGAGCGCGGCGAGCGCGCCCAGGTTCGCCCCGGCGAGTCCTTCCGTCTCGCCAACGAGGACTTCCGCATCGTGGAGGGGTAGGCCATGGATAAGGCCAAGTGCAAGGCGAAGATGAAATCTACGCTGGCAAAAATCGAGGGCTACAACAACAAGGTGGCCTCGATTAAGGCCAAGGTTTCCAGGCTTGATGATGCGATCTCCGAGGTTGAGCGCAAGCTGTGGGAGCTCAAGGGCACTACGGTCAAGGATGTCTACGACCTTGAGACCATGGGAGAGTGGAGCGGTCAGCGCAGGAATGACATCGTGGATATCGCTGGTTCTGATTTGAGCCAACAGCTTGACCGTTATGCCTCTGGTATTGATGAAACACTGCAGGCCATGCGGTCTGCGAAGTCGAGGCTGCGGGAGCAAGCCTCTTCATACCAGTCCCGCATAACCTCCCTCTGGAATACCTACGGAGGCTACTCC
>UWSJ01000007.1 GCA_900549525.1 uncultured Coriobacteriaceae bacterium
AGGCCATGATGACCTCGCTCGACTCCTCGGCGAGCTTCTTGAGCAGCTCGTCCTCCACCTCGGTGAGCAGCTTCGCCGTGTAGCTGGTCTCCGGCGACGCCTCGCGACGGCCGTGGATGGTTGCCGCGAGCGACGTCAACGTCTCGCCGATGTTGCCGGGCTTCACGTTTGCGGTACGAACTCCCATGTGAATTCTCCTTCTCTACCTTTCGCTACGACCAGCAGCGTCACGAGAACGTAGCGCACACGTTTTGACGATTCCATGCCGACCGTAATGTAGCTGCGCACGTTTTTTGGGCGATAGAACGCGCACAACCGCGTCCTGCTCAGCCGTGTCGCCGTCGGTGCCGCCGACCGGAAACGTGCTCAGCCGCGTCGCCGCTCACCCGACCTACCCGATGCGTCTGAAGAAGCAGCTCCGTGCCCCGGTGTGACACGCGGGGCCGGGCGAGTCCACCTTCACGAGCAAGGTGTCGGCGTCGCAGTCGGCCCAGAGCTCCTTGACCTGCTGCATGTTGCCGCTGGTGGCGCCCTTGTTCCAGAGCTCCTGGCGCGACCGGCTCCAGAACCACGTGGTACCCGTCTTGAGCGTGAGCCGGATGGACTCCGCACTCATCCACGCCACCATGAGCACCTCGCCCGTGTCGTACTGCTGCACCACGCAGGGGATGAGCCCCCGCTCGTCAAACGTGAGCGTAGACGGGTCGAAGCCCTCCGGATTCGTCACATCAGCCATGACCTGCTCCCCAAAAACAAAAAAAACCTCTGGCCTAAAAGTCCAGGCGCACCGGGATGCCCTGGCTGGCCATGTACTCCTTGACCTGCCGAATCGTGAACGTGCCGAAGTGGAACACGCTCGCCGCCAGCACGGCGTCGGCCTCGCCCTCGAGGATGCCCTCGGCAAAGTGCTCGAGCGTGCCCACGCCGCCGCTCGCGATGACGGGAATGGGCACGGCGCGGGCCACGGCACGCGTCAGGGCGAGGTCGAAGCCCTCCTTGGTGCCGTCGCGATCCATGCTCGTGAGCAGGATCTCGCCGGCGCCGCGCCGCGCTGCCTCCTCGGCCCACGCGACGGCGTCGATGCCCGTGGGCGTGCGGCCGCCGGCCACGTAGACCTCCCACTTGTCGGCCCCCGGCGCGCCCGGCGTCCCCACGCGCTTGGCGTCGATGGCGCAAATCACGGCCTGAGAGCCAAAGGCGTGCGCGGCCTCGGTGATGAGCTGTGGGTTCTTGATGGCCGCCGAGTTGAGCGACACCTTGTCCGCACCCGCCGCCACCATGGTGCGCATACCCGCCAGGTCGCGAAACCCGCCGCCCACGGTGTAGGGAATGGCAAGCTCCTCGGCCGCCCGCGCCGCCATGTCGATGGTGGTAGCGCGCCTGTCGCTCGTGGCCGTGATGTCGAGAAAGACCACCTCGTCGGCACCCTCGCGGTCGTAGGCAGCGGCGAGCTCCACCGGGTCGCCAGCGTCGCGCAGGTCGACGAAGTTGACGCCCTTAACGACGCGCCCGTTCTTCACGTCCAGGCACGGGATAACGCGCTTGGTCAGCATGAGGCCTCCTCGGAAGACGCGGCGGCTACAACCTCGTCGGCGGCAGCGCCGGACGCAGCCGCCACAGCAGAAGCAGGTTCCTCGCCTCGCGCCACAGCCAAGGCGTCCGCGAGCGAGAAGCTCGCCTCGTAGATGGCCCGGCCGGTGATGGCCCCCTCGATGACGTCCGGCCCGAGCGCCGCCAGGGCCCTGATGTCGTCAAGGCTCGTGATGCCGCCGCTCGCCACCACGGGAAAGCCCGCGGCCTCGGCCACGTGGCGGTAGGCGTCGGCGTCGATGCCCGTCTGCATGCCGTCGCGGGCGATGTCGGTGTAGACGAGGTGGCGAAAGCCCAGCTCGCGCAGGTGTCCCACCACGTCGTCCACGCTGCGCGAGACACCCTCGCGCCAGCCGTTGACCTTGACCTGCCCGTCCTTGGCCGCCACGTCGGCCACGATGCACTCGCCAAAGCCCTTCGCGACCACCTCGGCGAACGACGGATCGCGCACGAGCACGGTGCCGAGCGAGATGCGCCTCACGCCCAGCTCGCGCAGCTGGTCGATGCGCGCGAGCGAGCGCACGCCGCCGCCGGCGTCCACGGAGATGCCGGGCACCTCGCAGATCTCGCGAATGGCCCGGTCGTTGGCGGCGCGGGCGGCCTCGTCCTCCTCGAAGGCGCTCGAGAGGTCGATGACGTGCACCCACGTGGCACCCTCGCCAGCAAAGTAGCGGGCGACGGCGGCGGGATTCTCGGAATAGACCTTCATCTTCGAGCGGTCACCGCGCTCGAGACGAACCACCTTGCCGCCGATAAGGTCGATGGCGGGAAACAAAATCATGCGGAAGCTCCGTTCTGGGAATCGGACGAAGAGTCAAAGGAAACGGCGGACGCCTCGGCGGCAGGCTCGGCAACGACGGACGCCTCGGTGGCAGGCTCGGCAACGACGGGCACCTCAAGGCCAGGCTCGGGAGCAGCGGACGCCCCAAGATCGGAAACATCCGGCACTCGGAGGTCAGGAGCATCCGGCGCCCCAAGTTCGGACTCGGCGCCGCCCAGAAGGGACAGCGCGGCCATCCGGGCACGCGGGTCGAGCGGGCTCGCCCTACGCACGACGTCGACGAAGTTGCGGAGGACGGCAAGGCCCACACCCGAGCTCTTCTCGGGATGGAACTGGCAGCCGTAGGCGTTGGCCTGCGCCCCCGACGCCTCGGCACCGCCCCACACCACGCACGGGAAGCTTCGCACGTAGTGCGTGCGCGCGGCCACGCACGAGGGGTCGGCGTCATCGTCCACGGCATAGGAATGCGTGAAGTACACGTTGGCGCCCTCGGGCACGCCGACAAGCAGCGGACAGTCGCGGCCGGCGTCCGCCACGTGCAGCTGGTCCCAGCCCACGTGCGGCACCTTGAGACGCGCGGACTCCAGGCGCGTGCACGAGCCGGAAAACAGCCCGAGGCCACGCACCCAGAGTCGACGGGCGCCTGTCCCGTCGAGCTCCTCCACCACGTCGTTGCGCTCGCCCAGGGCCTCGGGCGGCACGCCCTCGTCGCCACGCGCAAAGAGCACCTGCAGCCCCAGGCAGATGCCCAGGAGCGGCACCCCGCAGGACAGCGCCGTGACGATGGCCCGCTCCTGCCCGCTGTCGCGGATGAACGTGACGGCGTCAAAGAACGAGCCCACGCCCGGCAGGACGAGGCCCGCGGCAACCGCGATCTCCTGGGGGTCGTCGGACACGAGCACGTTGTCCCAGCCCGCGCGCACGAGGCCACGCGCCACACTCGAGAGGTTGCCCTTGTGGTAGTCGATGACGACGATGGGGGCGTCGGCCATAGATGTCTCCTTGAGACGCTGTGCGAGAAAACCGTGCGGGACGTCACAGGGCGCTCCGCACGGCACTTTACTTAGCTAAAGCGCATTGTACCCCACGCACGCTACGCCCCGTCCAATCCGTTGCGCAACCGTTACAGAGCCGCAGGCCGTCGTGGGAATCCCGGTTAGGCGAGCATGCCCTTCGTGGACGGGACACCCGTGACGCGCGCGTCCTTCTCGCAGGCGAAGCGCAGGGCACGGCCAAAGGCCTTGAACGCGGCCTCGATGATGTGGTGGGAGTTCTCGCCCTCGAGCTCACGCACGTGCAGGGTGAGCTGGGCGTCGCGTGCGAAGGCGATGAAGAACTCCTGCGCGAGCTCGGTGTCGAAGGTGCCCACCTTCTGCGTGGGGAGCGGCAGCGTCACGTAGGCCTGCCCGCGCCCGGAGACGTCGATGGCCGCCTGCACGAGCGCCTCGTCCATGGCGATGCACGCGTCCGAGAAGCGCCCGATGCCGGCCTTGTCACCCAGGGCTTCGCGCACCGCCTGGCCCAGCACGATGCCCACGTCCTCGACGGTGTGGTGGTCGTCGACGTCGTAGTCACCGGTGGCACGCACCGTGAGGTCAAAGAGCCCGTGCCGCCCGAAGGCGTTGAGCATGTGGTCGAAGAAGCCCACGCCCGTCGAGACGTCCACCTTGCCGGTGCCGTCGAGGTCGATCGTGAGCGTGATGTTGGTCTCGCCGGTCGTACGCGAGACGGTAGCGGTCCTAGGCATTGGCTGCCTCCTCGGGGACGAGTATCGCGAGGGCGTCGAGCACGGCGTCGTTCTCCTCGGGCGTACCCACGGTGATGCGAAGGCAGTCGGGAAGCCCCGGCGCATAGGAGAAGTCGCGCACGAGGATGGAGAACTCGTCGCGCAGGCGGTTGCGGATGCGGCTGGCACCCGGGATGCGCACGAGCAGGAAGTTGCCCTCGCTTGGCCACACGGTGACGGACAGGCGCTCGCCGAGGACGCGCAGGCCCGCGAGCAGGCGGGCTCGCTCGGCCTTGATCTTCTCGACCGTGGGCGCAAACTCGTCGTGGTGCGTCACGGCCGCGAGCGCCGCCGCCTGCGTGAGGACGTTCACGGAGTAGATCTGCCGCACCGCCCCGAAGGCGGCAGCCACGTCGGGCGCGGCCAGCACGTAGCCGCAGCGCGCGCCCGCGAGCGCGAAGGCCTTGGAGAGCGTGTGCAGCACGACGAGGTTGTCGTGGCTGGCAAGCAGCACCTCTGCCGAGGTGCCGGGGTCGGCAAACTCCCCGTAGGCCTCGTCGAGCATCACGAGGCCGGGGCACGCCTCGCAGACCCTGCGCACAAGCTCGAGCGGGGCCACGTCGCCCGTGGGGTTGTTGGGCGAGGTGAGGATCACGAGGCTGGCCGAGCGGGCCGCCTCAACCAGCGCGTCGGCGTCGGGCAGGAAGGTGTCCGGGTCACGCCAGACGTCGACCACCCCGGTCTGGGTCAATGAGGCAAAGAACGCGTACTCGCTGAAGGTGGGCGGCACGTTGACGAGGGTGCGCCCCGGCCCGCCAAAGGCCAGCAGGAAGTTGTAGAGCAGCTCGTCGCCGCCGTTGCCCACGATGACGTTCTCGCGCGCCACGCCGTGCCACGCCGCTAGGGCGTCGCGGAGGTCGTTGGAGAGCGGGTCGGGGTAGCGGTTGGTGTGCGTGGCCGCGAGCGCCTCGTCGATGGCCGCGCGGGCGGCGGGCGGCACGTCGTAGGTGTTCTCGTTGGCCGAGAGATTCACGCGCGTGGGCGTGAAGCTGGGGTCGTAGACGTCGATGGTGCGCAGGTGCGGCTGAAGCAGTGCCCGCACGCGCTCGGAGAGCTCGGCCATGCTACTTCTCCTCCGCGTCGTAGCCGGGCAGGTACGGAACGCCGGGCGCGTCGAGGGCGCGGGGCCAGGCGGTCTTACCCGCGCCCTCGCAGGCGGCCACGGCGTCGGCGAAGCTCTCCTCGCCCGCCGCCACGAGCTTGCGGCGCAGGCCCACGGAGAGTGCGTGCGCCCAGAGGCCCTCGGACTGCGCGAGCGCCTGCACGGCCGGGCCGTCGGTCGCGAGACCCGCCGGCGTGTAGGAAATCACGCTCGAACGCTTCACGAAGTCGTACACGCCGAGCGGGTTGGAGAACTTGGCCGTGCCGCCCGTGGGCAGCGTGTGGTTGGGGCCGGCCACGTAGTCGCCAAGCGGCTCGGAACTCCACGGGCCCACGAAGATGGCGCCCGCGTTCTCGATGGAGCCCAAAAGGCCCATGGCGTCGGCGCAGTGCAGCTCCAGGTGCTCGGGAGCCACCACGTTCACGGCCGCCACCGCGTCGGCCAGCGTGTCGCAGGCCACGATGACACCGTGCGAGAGGCTCTTGCGCGTAATGTCCTCGCGCGGGCTCTGGGCCACGAGTCGCTCGATGGCGTCCTCCACGGCGGTCGACAGCGCGGGCGCGTCGGTGACCAGATAGCAGGTGGCCATGGGGTCGTGCTCGGCCTGGGCCATGAGATCGGCCGCAACGACCACGGGGTCGGCCGTGGCGTCGGCCAGCACGCACACCTCGGAGGGGCCGGCCACCATGTCGATGCCCACGTCGCCCATGACATAGCGCTTGGCCGCGGCGACGTAGGCGTTGCCCGGGCCGGTGATCTTGGCCACGCGCGGGATGGACTCGGTGCCGTACGCCAGCGCGCCGATGGCCTGGGCGCCGCCCACGGCGTAGACCTCGTCCACACCCGCGAGCTTGGCCGCGCAGAGCGTGTAGGCCGAGAGCGACCCGTCGCGCTGCGGCGGCGTCACCATGACGATGCGGCGCACGCCCGCCACCTTGGCCGGAATGGCGTTCATGAGCACCGTGGACGGGTACTGCGCACGGCCACCCGGCACGTAGATGCCCACGCTCGGCAGCGGCGTAATCTTGACGCCCAGGATGGTGCCGTCCGGGCGCGTGGAGAACATAGACTGCTGCACCTCGCGCTCGTGAAAGGCCCGGATCTGGTCATGGGCGAGGCGCAGGCTCTCGAGAAACTCCGGGTCGACCATCTTGGGAGCGTTCTCGAGCAGCTCGTCGGGCACGCGGAAGGTCGTGGGGCACGACCCGTCGAACTTCTCGCAGTAAGCGCGCACCGCGGCGTCGCCATTGGCACGCACGTCGTCGACGATGGCCTCGGCAGCTTCCATGACCTCCTTGGGCAGGGCACCGGAGCGCTTGATATCAGCCTCGGTGAGCGCACGGCCACCGGTGAGATCGACGTGAATCATGGATTACTCCTCCTCTGGGGCACGTCGTATGGCGGCCCCGTCTGCTGTCCTCTGCGCTCGGGCCGCTACTCCGCGCCCTTCTCGGCCGCCGCCGCAAGGCGCTCGGCGAGGTCGCGGATGCGCGCGTCGCAGCGATAGGCCGCCGGGCCCGCAAAGAACCTGGCCGAGATGGGCATCACGTCGTCCACGATCGTGAGGTCGTTCTCGGCAAGCGTGGTGCCCGTCTGCGTGATGTCGACGATGCGGTCGGTCATACCCACGATGGGACCCAGCTCGATGTTGCCGTGGAGGGCCAGGATGTCGACCTGCTGGCCGATGCGGTCGTAGTAGAGCTGCGTGATGCGCGGGTACTTGGTGGCCACGCGCATGGTGCCCCTCCAGGCGTAGGCCCGGTCGGCCTCGCCGGCGCGGGCGGCGGGCTCCGCCACGATCATGCGGCAGACGCCGTAGCCCAGGTCGACCACCTGGAGCAGGTCGAGGTTGGCCTCCACGAGCGAGTCGCGCCCGCAGATGCCGCAGTCCGCCCCACCATGGCCCACGAAGGCGGGGGCGTCCGTGGCACGCACGATGACGTACTCGTAGTCACCGTCGCGGATGATGAGCTTGCGCCCATAGTCGGCAAGGCCGTCCACCGGAAGCCCCGCACGCTCAAGCAGCGCGAGCGTGGGCTTGAAGAGCGAGCCCTTGGGCACGGCGATGCGCAGGGGACGGCCCTTGATGTTGACGCCCGGCGTGGCGATGCCGCTCGTCCCCTGGCCGCGCTCGCCCAAGACCTCCTGCAGGCGTTCGAGCGAGAGGGCAAAGCCGCAGGCGGCGACGCCGGGCATGCCAAGGTTGGCGAGCACCGCGTCGTAGCGGCCACCCGATCCCAGGCTCGCCGCGACCCCGTCTACGTAGGCCTTGAACACGATGTCCGTGTAATAGTCGAAGCTGTTGATGATGCTGAAGTCGAACGAGAGCGCCGGTGCCGCGGGCTTCTCAGCAAGGCCCGCCACAAGCGAGCGAAGCTCGGCGGTGCCACGGCGGCCAGCGGGCACGCAGGCGGCCTCGAGGAGCTCATCGATCTCGTCGATGGCGGACGCGTCGCCGTGTACGCGCGGCAGACGCATGAGGGCGCGAGCAGCAGGCGCGGGCAGGTCGGCGGCACGCACGCACTCATCGAGCGAGACGAGGTCGGAGGCGTGCACGTAGCCAAGCACCTCGTCTCGGAAGGCGTCGGTGGGCGCCACCGCGTCGAGCAACGCCACGAGCGGACGCACCGAGCCGCAGGCGATCCTCCACCCCTCGACGCCGAGCGCCGCGAGCGCCTCGCCCATGAGTGCCACGACCTCCACCTCGCCCGACACGTCATCGGCGCCGATGAGCTCCACGCCGAGCTGAGTGAACTGGCGGGGCTGGCCGCGCAGCGACGCCTGCTCGCGCACAACCGGCGCCTCGTAGCGCAGGCGAACAGGGAGCTCGCCCATGCCGTAGCGCTTGGCGGTCATGCGCGCGATGGGCAATGTGAGATCGGGACGCAGCATGAGCAAGCGGTCGTCGGAGTCGAACAGCTGGAACGGCGACCCCTTGATGCGGCCGGCGCGCTCCAGCACGGCACGATCCTCGAGCAGCGGCGTCTCGACCGGCAGGTAGCCGTGAGCCGAGAAGCAGGCGCGCGCCACGTCCTTGATGCGCTCGCGGGCCTCGGCCTCCTCCGGTAGGATGTCACGAAAGCCCCTCGGCGTTCCGTAGACCACGCGTATCTCCCCCGTTTCGGACTAAGACGCCGCCTGGACACAAGCCGCATGGCGGCGTCAGAGGCAATCTGGTTATCGCTCGACGCTCCGCGATTTCAGGTGTCACTTTAGCATACTAAAGTGACAGTGACGCGAGATTCGGTCCAGATTGCTCCGAAAACAGGTACGGGGTTCGTAAGGAACCGACTACGCCGCCATCGAAAACGACGGTCACACGGCCATCGGCGAGGGGCATCGAGACCGTCGACGGGGAGTCGGACGGCCGTCGGCGAGAGAACGGAGCGGCCTAACGAGCGTCGCCCACCTTGCCCTCGAACTCGCGGGCCGTGGAGGCAAGCTCCTCGCCCCGCGCCAGAAGCTCATCGGCCCGCAGGTGGAGCGCAAGGAGGTTTCGGCGGACGAACCGCTCGTAGGTCAACACGTCAAGGCAGGCCGACACAAGGACAAGCGCCGCACAGGCGCACATGAGCACATGGAGCCACGGGGCCCCAATGCGCGGAGCCGACAGTACGAGCACGAGCGTCGTGAGGGCATAGACCGCAACGTGCGAGAGGCAGTCGCGCAGGTGACGGTTGGCGCGCTCCGCCCGAAAGGACGCGCAGAGCTTCTCGAAGCTGCTATCGGACAGTCCGTCGACGTAACGGATGACGGCTTCAGCGCCGTAGCGATCCTCGCAGCCGAGCGAACCACCCGCAGCCTCCCTCAGCACCTCAAGCCGTTTCGAGCCCGTAATGCCAGAACCACCATCACTCGTATCCAAAGGAACCCCCGTTCCGCGTCGTTACCCATAGGGTATGGCGGCGGCCCAGAGGAACGCGGCACGGATGGGCCGGAGGTACACATGAACGGGGGAACGGTTCGAGGCGATCAAATAGCGACAAAACACTGGTGACCAGAGGAGCGCTCGTGAATAACTCTACTTGTGCATGAGGTTTTCGCACCCGGCCAGATACAACGATGACAAACGCCAGGTAAAACTGCCGTCGGCTACTTCTCAGAGCTCAAAGGGTCATGCACAACTCGACTTTTTTCACAGCCGAGGAGGATGGCCGGCAGAGGACGGCATTTTGCACGCGCAAAACCCGCGCCCGCGGCGACATCGCCCGCCGCCCGTAATGAAAAAGGCCGGCGCCCAAAGGCGCCGGCCTTACCAAAGCACGAGCGTAGCCCCCGAGAACGTCGTCAGCCGCCGAGGTAGGCCTGCTTCACGCGATCGTCGTTGGCAAGGTCGCTCGCCTTGCCGCTCATCGACACCGTACCCGTCTCGAGGACGTAGGCGCGGTCGGCGACGGAAAGCGCCATGCGCGCGTTCTGCTCCACCAGCAGCACCGTGGTGCCGGCATCGTGCAGCTGCTTGATGATGTCGAAGATCTCCTGCACGAGGATGGGGGCGAGGCCCATCGACGGCTCGTCGAGCATGAGCAGGCGCGGCTTGCTCATAAGGGCGCGCCCCATAGCGAGCATCTGCTGCTCGCCGCCGGAAAGCGTGCCGGCAACCTGGTTCTCGCGCTCCTTCAGGCGCGGGAAGCGCCGGAAGACATCATCGAGGCTCGTCGCAATCTCGCTGGCGTCCTTGCGCGTGAAGGCGCCCATCTCGAGGTTCTCTCGAACGCTCATCTGCAGGAACACGCGACGGCCCTCGGGGCAGAGCGCGATGCCCTTGCCCACGATGGTGTGCGGGGCGATGCCAAGCAGGCTCTCGCCGTCAAACTCCACCTTGCCCGAACGCGGCTTGAGGAGGCCCGCGACCGTGTTAAGCGTCGTGGACTTGCCGGCGCCGTTCGCACCGATGAGGGTGACGATCTCGCCCTCCTCGACGTCGAAGGAGATGCCCTTCACGGCGTGGATGGAACCGTAGTAGACGTTGAGGTCCTCAACGTGAAGAATGCTCATGCCTAGGCCTCCTCGTCCTGCTTGCCCAGATAGGCCTCGATGACCTGCGGGTTGCTCTGAATCTGCTCGGGCGTGCCCTTGGCGATAATCTTGCCGTAGTTGAGCACGGCGATGCCCTCGCAGATGCCCATGACCAGGTCCATGTCGTGCTCGATGAGCATGACGGCGATCTGGAACTCGTCGCGGATGCGACGGATGTTGTCCATGAGCTCAGCCGTCTCGGACGGGTTCATGCCGGCGGCGGGCTCGTCGAGCAGCAGCAGCTTGGGGTGCGTGGCGAGCGCTCGGACGATCTCGAGCCTGCGCTGCGCGCCGTAGGGAAGGCTCCCGGCCACATGGTTGGCGAACACGCCCATGTCAAAGAAGTCGAGCAGCTCCATGGCACGCTCGTGCATCTTCTTCTCGGCGTCCCAGTAGGCGGGCAGACGGAACAGCGAGCTCCACATGCCCTCCTTGACCTGGTTGTGCAGGCCAATCTTCACGTTGTCCTCAACGGAGAGCGAGGAGAACAGACGAATGTTCTGGAACGTACGCGCAATGCCCAGCTTGGAGGCAGCGGCGATGTCCATGCCGGCGGTGTCGTGCCCGTCGAGCATGATGGAGCCGCGCGTGGGCTGATAGACCTTCGTGAGCAGGTTGAACACGGTGGTCTTGCCAGCACCGTTCGGGCCGATAAGACCCGCGATCTCGGTCTTGCCAACGGTGAAGTTGAAGTCCTCCACGGCGTGCAGACCACCGAAGTCAATGCCAAGGTGACGGCACTCGAGCACGGGGCGCTTGTCCACGTCGCGCTCGGGCACGATGGAGTCGCTCGGCAGCGGCACCATCTTGGTGTGCTCGCGGCGCTCGGCGGCGTGGCGCTCGGAGGCTGAGGTCTTAGCGGCCATCGGCGTCGCCCCCCTTCGCGCCGTCCTCACGGACGGGCTTGCGGAATTTACCCTTGAGCGAGCTGAAGAACTGGCGCGCCGTCGCGTTGTTCGCCGCGATCGTCACGACGATCAGCAGGACCGCGTAGATCATCATGCGCCAGTCGTTGATCGCGCGCAGCAGCTCCGGGAGCACCGTGAGCAGCGCCGCGGAGATGACCGACCCGCGGATGTTGCCCATGCCGCCGAGCACGACGAACACGAGTACGAGGATCGACAGGTTGAAGTCGAACTTCTTCGGAACGATCGACGAGAAGCCCTGGGCGTAGAACGCGCCGGCCATGCCGGCAAGCGCGGCGGCCACGACAAACGCCATGAGGCGGTACTTCGTGACGTTGACGCCCACGGACTCGGCGGCGATGCGGTTGTCGCGCACGGCCATGATCGCGCGGCCGCTGCGGCTGTTCATGAGGTTAAGCACGACGGTCACGGTCACGAGCACGAGGATGATGCCGACGGTGAACGTCGAGACCTTCGCGATGCCCGCGGCGCCCTGGGCGCCGTTGATGATGATCGTGCCCCGCGTCATGTTGAGCGACGCGGTGTCGGTCATCGAGAAGTGCAGGCCGCTCGCGTCAAAGCCGACGTAGATGCTATTGAGAATGTTCTTGATGATCTCGCCGAAGGCCAGCGTCACGATGGCGAGGTAGTCGCCGTGCAGGCGCATGACCGGGATGCCGACGACGAAGCCCACGACGCCGGCCACGATGGCACCGACGACGAGCGAGATGATCAGCACGACGATCGGGTTCGCAACCGAGCTGTGCAGCATCGAGGCCACGGTCACGCCCGAGAACGCGCCGACGCTCATGAAGCCGGCGTGTCCGAGCGACAGCTCGCCCGAGATGCCGACGACGAGGTTGAGCGACACGGCCATGCAGACGTAGGCGCAGATCGGGATCAGCTGACCGGTGAGGGCGTTCGAAAGGTTGCCCGTGGCGATGAGCGCCTGCAGGATGACGTAGGCGCCGACGACGATCGCGTACGTGATGAGGTTGGAGCGAAGCTGTTTGGTGATGCGGCGCTTCTCGGGCGCCTGGGCAGTTGCCTCCGCCATGGCCTACACCTTCTCCCTGATGGCCTTGCCGAGAAGGCCGGTAGGCTTGATGAGCAGGACGACGATGAGGATGGCGAACACGACGGCGTCGGAGAGCTGCGTCGAGATGTAGGCCTTCGTGAAGGTCTCGATGACGCCGAGCAGGATTCCGCCGAGGAAGGCGCCCGGGATGGAGCCGATGCCACCGAAGACGGCGGCCGTGAAGGCCTTGATGCCCGGCATCATGCCGACGGTCGGCGTCAGCACGGGGTAGGCCGTGCACATGAGCACGCCGGCGACGGCGGCGAGGCCGGAGCCAATCGCGAACGTGAGCGAGATCGTCGAGTTGACGTTGATGCCCATGAGCGTTGCGGCACCGCGGTCCTCGGAGCAGGCGCGCATGGCCTTGCCCATACGAGTCTTGCCGGTGAAGAGCATGAGCCCCACCATGATGAGGACGCAGACCACGATCGTGACGATGGTCGTGGCGCTCACCGTGAGGCCGCCGTCAAACAGCGTCAGCGACGGCAGGTCGATGAGGTTCGGGAACGTCTTGGGGTCGCTCTTCCAGATGAGCAGCGCAGCGTTCTCGAGGAAGTAGCTCACGCCGATTGCGGTGATGAGCACGTCGAGCGAGCCGGCGCCACGCAGCGGCTTGTAGGCAAGCCGCTCGATCACGATGCCCAGGACCGTGCAGCCAACGATGGCGAGCACGATACCAACCAGAGGCGGAAGCCCCAGGTAGCTCATGGCACAGAAGCAGATGTAGCCTCCGACCATAATCACGTCGCCATGGGCGAAGTTCAGCATCTTCGCAATGCCGTACACCATGGTGTAGCCCAGCGCGATAAGCGCGTAGACGCTGCCGAGCGAGAGTCCGTTGATCAGGTTCGTCAGTATGCCCATGCCGCCTCCTTCCTTCCGTGCGCACGCCCGTCGGGCGCACGCGAGCCTTTCGTGCGCGACCCGCGGGCACGCACAGCCAAAACAGCAAGGCGGAGACCCGCGCTTCCGGGTCCCCGCCTCAGGGTCAATCAGTCGTCCGAGGGCACCTAGTTGTCCATGCCTGCGTACGCGCCGTCCTTAATGACCATGCCCTTCGGGTCCTTGGAGACCTCGCCGGTGTCCTTCCAGGTCATGTTCTGACCGGTCAGGCCGGAGTAGGTGAAGTCGGAGGAGGTGATGGTCTCGACGAGCTTGTCGCAGATGTCGGAGACGGACATGTCGGCGGTCACGCCGGCCTTCTCGAGCGCCTGGGCGGTCGCCATGACGACGTCGTAGGCGTCAGCGGCGAACTGGTTGGGCACGTCGCCAGCCTTCTCCTTGTAGGCGGCCACGAAGCTCTTCGTGAGGTCGTCGGCGGCGTCGGCGGAGAACGGGGTCAGCAGCATGACGCCCTCGGCGAGGCTCTTGTCGAAGCCCTCGACGGTCAGCAGGCCGTCAACGCCGTCGCAGCCGAACCACTTCGGGGCGAAGCCCATGTCCTTGGCCTGCTTGAGGATCAGCGAGATCGGGGTGTAGTAGTCCGGCAGGAAGACGAGGTCCGCGCCGGCGTCCTTGCACGCCTGGAGCTGCGGGGTGAAGTCCTGGTTCTTGTCGTCGGTGAAGGCCTGCTCGGAGACGACCTCGAGGCCCTCGTTCTTGGCCTCGGCGACGAACTTCTGGTAGATGCCCGCGGAGTAGGCGGTGGCGCTGTTGTAGATCACGCCGACCTTGGTGCCGAGAGCCTTCTCCTTGATGTACTTTGCAGAAGCGGTGCCCTGGTTGGGGTCGGTGAAGCACATCTGGAAGACGTTCTTCTTGCGCTGCTGCGAGACGTTGCCGTTCGCGTCCGGCTGGCCGCCGATGACATCGGTCGAGGACGCCGACGGGGTGAACTGGAACAGGTTGTCCTCGTTGGACTTCGCCGAGGTCGCGACGCAGGCGTCGGTCGTGACGGAGCCGCAGAGAATCTGCATGCCCCAGTCCTTCAGGGTGTTGTAGGCGTTGACGGACTTCTCGCCGTCAGCCTCGTCGTCCTCGAACTTGGTCTCGAACTGGATCTTGCCGCCCTTGGAAGCGAGCTCGTCGACGGCGACCTCCATGCCGGTCTGCACGGCCTTGCCGTAGATTGCCGCCTCCCCGGACACAGGGCCGATGCCGCCGATCTTGAACTTGGCAGAACCATCAGAAGAGCCGCCGTCGGAGGAACCGCTGCCGCCGTTGCCACAGCCAGCGAGACCAGCAACGCTTAGAATGCCCGCGGCACCAGACAGCTGAACGAAGTTCCTACGGGACATGCTAAAACGATTGGACTCCATCTTTCCTCCTCTTGCACGCGGCCTTGAGATTCAAGGTGTCGCTCACGGAAAGGCCTGACCCGTGCGCGTGCTAGGTATCCTAGCCTCTGTGTCGGATCTGTAACGTACGCATGTCGAAAGTCGACGGGCGTTTTAACACGAGTGTAATATTCAGGAAATTCGGTGGAAGGGAGCCCGTCGGCGGTCAACGGCCCTTCCACCAAAAAACGGCCCGAGGACGCATCCCCGGGCCGTCATGTGAGCTGAGCGTCGGACTTCCTAGATGGGCGAGCCGCCGCCGCAGAAGCCGTTGCACCAGTTGACGGAGCGCACGCACACGCCTGCGGCGTAGCTCTCGGCGTGGACGACCATGCCGTTGCCGATGTAGAGCGCGACGTGGTAGCACGTCCTGCCGCCGTCATTTGAGTAGAACACGAGGTCGCCGGGCTTAAGCGCACTCACGGAGCTGACCCAGCGACCGCTGTTCTTCATCCACTGGAACTGGCCGTAGCTGTAGTGGCCGGAGGCATAGGGGATGCTCACGCCCGCCTGGCCCCAGGCGTAGTTGGTGAGTCCGTTGCAGTCCCAGTTGGAGCCGTTGTTGGCATGACCGTAGGGCTTGCCCACCTGGGAGAGCGCCGCGTTGATCGCGGTCTGGCGCTGGCTGCCGGAGGCTGAGGAGGAGCCGCCGGAGCTTGTGCCGCCGCTGGACGAGCCGCCAGAGTTGTACGAGCCGCCGTTCGACGAGCCGCCGTTCGACGAGCCGCCGTTCGTCGAAGCCGAGCCGCCGCCCGACGAGCCGACATTCGAGCTGCCGGCGTTGGAGCCGCCCGAGCCCGCATCCGTCCCCTGCTGCTGCTCCTGGGCAGCAGCTGCGGCAGCAGCGGCCTCGGCCTGCTTGCGGGACTCCTCCGCGAGGCGCTGGCGCTCCTCCTCCATGGCCTGCTTGACCTCGTCGGAGAGCTGGTTCACGTAGTTGGACATGTCGGACGCGGCCTTGTCGGCGGCGTCGACCTCCTGCTGCTTGCTCGCGAGCAACTCCTGCTGCTGGGCCTCCTGGGCCTTGAGCTCGGCCTGGTTGCTCTCGAGCTGGGCCTGGAGGTCCTGCACCTCCTGAACCGCCTCGGCCTCGGCGTCGGCCACCTTGTTGGCGTAGAACACGTTGGTGACGAGCGAGTCGAAGTCCTGGGAGTTCAGCAGGATGCTCACGAGGTTGGCGTCGTCGCCGGACTTGTAGGACGTGGCCACCTGGTTGGAGAGCTTGTCCTGGGCGGCGGCGAGGTCGGCCTTGTTCTGCTCGATCTGCGCCTCGACCTCAGAGATCTTCTGCTGGGTCTGGTCGAGGTCGTACTGGGTCTTGCCGAGGTCGGCCTGCGCCTGGTCGAGCGCGGCCTGCAGGTCGTCGAGCTTGGCCGTGGCGTCGTCGAGCTGCGACTGGAGGCTGTCGACCTTCTCGTCGGCGAAGGCGGTGGTGGGCACGGACGTAACGGCGAGCGCGGAGCTGCCGAGCATAAGGCCACAGAGCACGACGGCGCAGGTGCGCTTCGCGTGCAGGCCGGTCTTCTCTAGAAGCATGACACTCCTTACGTGCGGGAACAGGTTGTAGGCCCCGAGTCTCGCGGGTCGCGTGCCGCACGGGGCGGCTCCGCGCACACGGATGTCGGGACGGCGTCAGGTTTGTGTCAGATGCCACTCTACGGGCTTTCCCGCCCTCGTGTCCATCCGAGACAGGCAAACGGCACGAGAAACTATGGCACGTTCAAATGTCTCCAAATCCGTGGCGTATGTCCGAAGCCACCCCGGCAGCCTTCTGCTGACAGTGACAGGACACCGCCCGAGCAGTGTCCGTACGGCCACTTTCGCACCCAATCTCTATCGATGGTATGAAACCCTGCCGCCCGCAGCCGCGCACGGAGAGGCAGTCCCTAAAGTGAGAGGTTATGACCTTCGAATCACCCGCACGAAAGAAGGAACGCATGCAGGCAGCACCGGAGGAGACGACGGACGCCCAGGACAGGGCAGACGGCGAGGACGAGACCCTCAAGCAGGCCGACAGCTCGTCGATCCTCGTAAGCGCCCTCGTCATCGTGAGCCGCATCACGGGCTTCTTCCGCACCACCATGCAGGCCTGGGCCCTCGGCGCCACCGGCGTCGCGAGCGCCTACACCGTGGCCAACCAGATGCCCAACTTCCTCTATGAACTCGTCGTGGGCGGCATGCTCATCACGTCGTTCCTCCCGGTTTACATCAACGTGAAGACCAAGCTCGGCAAGAAGGGGGCGGCGGCCTACGCCTCCAACCTGCTCACGATCGTCCTCGTCCTCATGGCGCTGCTCGCCCTCATAAGCGTGGCGCTGGCGGCCCCCATCATCTGGACGCAGTCCGCCGGGGCCAGCGCCGGGTTCGACTTTGACCTCTCGGTCTGGTTCTTCCGCTGGTTTGCCGTCTCCATCGTGCTGTACGCCCTGTCCTCCATCTTCTCGGGCGTGCTCAACGCCGAGCGCGACTACCTCTGGAGCAACTTCGCGCCGGTGCTCAACAACCTCATCACCATCGCGATGTTCGTGGCCTACGGCTACCTCGTCCAGGACGGCGCCGACGCACGCGGGGCGGCCATCGTGCTTGCCGTGGGAACGCCCCTCGCCGTGGCCGTCCAGGTATTTTGCCAGGTTCCGGCCCTGCGTCGCCACGGCCTCCGGCTGAGCCTGCGCGTCAACCTGCACGACCCGGCACTCAAGGACACGCTCTCCATCGGCCTGCCCACGCTCGTGGCCACGCTCGCGGCCGCGCCCACCACGGCCATCATGTCGAGCTGCGCGCTCTCGGTCACCCCGGCCGGTGCCTCGATCGCCTATTACTCACGCGTCTGGTACGTCCTGCCCTACTCGATCTTCGCCATCCCCATCACGGTCACGATGTTCACCGAGCTCTCGAGCAGCTTCCTCGCAGGGCGCACCGACCAGTTCCGCGACTACGTGGTCGAGGGCACCAAGAAGATCCTGTTCACCCTCGTGCCCTGCGCCATGTTGCTCGTCGTCTTCGCCGAACCCCTCATCGCCGTGTTTGCCTCCGGGCAGTTCACCGACGAGGACGCCCTGCTGACGGCCCACTACCTGCAGGCCCTCTCGCTCGCGCTGCCGCTCTACGCGCTTTCCTCGTACGTGCAGAAGGTCTGCTCTTCGATGATGCGAATGGGGCTCTTCGCGGCCGCCACCGTAGTGGGGTCGGTGCTGCAGGTGGTCATCTGCCTGTGGCTCACGCCCGTCTGGGGCCTCTACGTGGTGCCCGTGTCGTCGTCGTTCTTCTACGGCGCCATCGACGTGGTGACGCTCCTGCAGGTGCGCGCCAAGCTCGGGGGCCTGCGCATGCGCTCGGTGTTCGTCTCCGTGGTGCGGGCGCTTGCCCTGGGCGCGCTCGGCTGCCTCGTGGGCGTGGCCATTCTCGCGGCGCTCACGCACGCCTTCGGCCCGTGCCGCGGCGTCGTGCGAGGACTTCTCTTCGCCGCAGCCGGCGGCTTCCCCGCGCTCGCGGTCACCTTCGGCGGTGCCACCCTCCTCGGCATCTCCGACGCGCCGCTGTTCGACGCGCTGTTCTCTAGACTGTTCCGTCGTCTCGGACTCAAGAAATCGGAGTAACGCATGGCCACTCAGACGAGAAGCGACATCCTGCCGGTCATCCTCGGCGGCGACAAGGCCTCCTACCCGCTCGCCCGCGAGTTCCACGAGGCGTTTGGGGTGCGCAGCATCTGCGTGGTGCCCGCGCCCCTCAAGATCATCGAGAAGTCGAAGATTATCGACCACTACCCCACGGCGGGCCTCGGCGAGGACGACGTGCGCACCGCCCTGCTCGACCTGTCGCACAAGCACCCGGACAAGAAGCTCGTCGTCATGATGAACTCCGACGCCGCGGTCGAGACGGCCGAGCGCGTGGTGGCCTTGGGCCTCCCCGACAACGTCATCTGCCAGCTGCCGCCGCACGACGTGATGCTGCGCGCCTCCGACAAGGTCGAGTTCGCCCGCATGTGCGAGCTCTATGGCCTCGACGCCCCGCACTCCGAGGTGGTGAGTCTCGCGGGCGACGCCCCCATCGCCCCCACCAAGATCGCCTTCCCGCTCGTGGCCAAGCCCACGGCATCCTCGATCGACTACACGCGGCTCTACGCCAAGGGCTTCAAGAAGATCTACTTCGTCCGCGAGCAGGCCGAGCTCGACCGCCTGTGGCACGACCTGCGCGCCGAGGGCTACGAGGGCAGCTTCCTCGTCCAGGAGCTCATCGAGGGCGACGACACCTACGTGGACATGATCACGATCTACGTCAACCGTAGCGGCAAGCCCACGATGTTCGTCTCCTCGCAGGTGTTGCTCGAGGAGCACGCCCCCACGCTCTTTGGCAACCCGGCCGCCATGATCACGCGCCCCATGCCCGAGCTCTGGGAGAAGGTGGCCCACATGCTCACGGACATCGGCTGGCGCGGGTTCGCCAACTTCGACATGAAACGCGACCCCAAGTCCGGGCGGACCATCTTCATGGACTTCAACCCGCGCATTGGCGCCAACTCGTATTACGCGGTGGCCGGCGGCGTCAATCCCATGCGCACGCTCGTCGATGACGTCGTGGACGGCACGGACGAGGTGCGCCGCATCGACCGCGAGGCCCTCTACACGCGCGCGCCCGTCTCGCTCGTGCGCCGCTACCTCGTTGACCCGGCCCTTCGGGCGGAGTTTGACGCGATCGTGCGACGCGGCGACGTCTACAACCCGATGCGCTATCCCGCCGACGGCTGGGCCGCGCGCCAGCTGGGCCTGCTCATGACCGAGAACTACGTGCGCAAGTTCAGGCAGTACTACCCGCACGTGACCAGCACGTCGTTCTAGGCTCGCACGGCCAGGAGGAGCACGGCCGGGGCCGGGTCTTTGCGACGGCTCCGACCGTGGCTCCGCTTCCGGATCCGGCCGGTCACGGCCGCCTAGCGGCCGAGCACCTTGTGGGCAAGGCGCTTGGCGGCGTAGAGGCCCGGGCGCACGACGAGCGTGAACGAGCCGCACATCTCCTCGACGTAGCCGTTGAAGCCCTGCTTGAACTCCACGAGGCCGCGGCCGGGGTCGTTCGGGTCGTCAAAGACGCCGTTGATGCCGTAAAAGTTGTAGCGCGTGCAGCCCCGCTCGAGGCACTCGACCATGATGCGATGCTGGATGGCCGTGGCCGCGTAGAACTTGGCGTAGGCGGGGTCGGAGCCCGAGAACAGGTAGACGCACTCGCGCGGGTGCCAGGCGAACATCGCGGCGGCGGCAGGAATCTGCTCGCCAACCGCAGTGAGCTCGCGGGCGCTCTCCACGCGCTTCAGCGACGCCTCGTGCTTCGAGCGCACGTCGGCGAGCTTCTTCTCCACCTTCTCGGGCGTGCGTGCCGTGGCGAGCGAGCGCTCGAGCTTGGCGATGTCGGCCGCAAAGCCGTCGCGCTTCTGCTCCCATTCGGCGAGGTAGGCCGTCGTGTCGATGAACGCCACCTTGAACTCGGCGCTGTCGCCAAAGGCGTCGAAGAGCCCCTCGTAGTAGGCCAGCTCGTGGTTCTCGAAGCCCTGCTTCTCGCAGCTCATCTCACAGAGGGCGTGGAAGATGCGGAGCTCGTCGCGACCGATGTCGCGCACGCGCACGCCGCTCGTCTCGGCGATGCGGACGTTGCGCTTGGTGTTCTTGGCATAGCTCGCAAGCAGGGCCTCCTCGTCGGCGATGCCGGTGAGGTCCTTGAGGTAGCGCCAGCGCGGCACCGCCGTGTAGCCGCGCGTAAAGCCGCCGTGGGCAAAGCCGAGACGCCTGAGGTTCTCGATCACCTCGTCGTTGGCGGAGCGCGGGGAGCCGACGGGCACGCCTGCGGGGAGCTCTCCGGTCTCGGGCAGCGGCTCGCCGTCAGACGTGCGCACGCGGTAGGGGATCTCGGGCGTCACCTCAAGCTGCGCCGCCCCGGCCTTGTGCGCACACCGCTTGAGCTCGCCAAAGAGGAAGCTCGTGAGCTCCTGGTCGCGCAGGTCGGCAAGCGGGCCGTCGTGAATCTCGGCGAACGTGGCAAGCCCGTTCCTGTACACCTCGAAGAGCGTGGCTGCCACGAGGCGCTCGTCCGCCTGAGCACCCGGCACGCTCATGCCCTGCCGCGCGCCCTTCTCGAGCACGCCGAGATAGGAGACCTCGATGCCACGGCCAGCGCGGTCGGCGCCCATGCGTGAGCTCTGCTGGAAGTTGCCCTGGGGGTGGCCGACGCTGAACTCGTCGAATGTCGTCGGGTCGAGCTCGATGAGCGAAAAGGTGCGCATGGGATGTCCGTCCTGCTCGCGTGCGTCAGATGCGAGCGGCTATGGTAGCAAACGCCCGTGGGGCTTCCGTGGTCGTACGGGCGGGGCACGGGCAACGCCAGGGCTATCGTTGCCGCAGCCACCCCGAGCGAGCGCAGGCAGGCCGATGCGTTCGTGCTAGTCCGCCACGATGTCGGCGAACTTCGCACCTACGAACGCCGCGAGGGGCTCGGGCGCCACCTCGAGCGTGAGCCCGCGGCGACCGCCCGAGATGTAGATGGTGTCGAAGAGCTGGGCCGTCTCGTCGACGAGGGTGGGGAAGCGCTTCTTCATGCCCACCGGCGAGCAACCGCCGCGCACGTAGCCGGTCGCGGCCTCCAGGTCGCGCACATGCATGAGCGAAAGGGACTTCTCGCCAGCCGCCGCGGCTGCCTTCTTGAGGTCGAGCTCGTCGCCCGACGGCACGCAGCAGACCACGTGGTCGCCCTTCGGCCCCACGCACACGAGCGTCTTGAATCCCTGCGCCGGGTCGTAGCCGAGCATGTGGGCAATCTGGACGCCCAGCTCGCTCGTGCCCATGACCTCGGGCTCCTCGAACGTGATGGCCTCGTAGGCAACCCCGCCGCGCTCAAGCTCGCGCATGGCGTTGGTCTTCTGCACCTTGTCCTTCTTGCGTGCCACGTCTCCCCCGCTCACTCGCCATCGTCCGCATCGCCCGTCTGGGCGCCACGGCACGCCAGCTCGGCCGCGTCACAGTTTCCGGACGAACGAACGGTATAGTAAGGGTTTCGTATACTGCGACACACGCCGCAGGGAGAGGTTACGGAGAACGACACGGACGCGCGGAGGGCCGACGATGAAGAAGCTTGGCGTCATAGGCGGCATGGGCCCGGAGGCCACCTCGTACTTCTACCAGGAGGTCATCGAGCACACCGTCGCCGCGCGCGACCAGGACCACATCGACATGGTCATCATCAGCCAGGCCTCCATGCCCGACCGCACGCAGGCCATCCTCACCGGCGACGCCACGCGTCTGCTCGACACGATGCGCTCGGACGCCCAGGCACTCGAGGCGCTCGGCTGCGGCAACATCGCCATCCCCTGCAACACGTCGCACTACTTCTTCGACACGATCCAGAGCTTCACGAGCGTGCCCATCATCCACATGCCGCGCGAGGCCGTGCGCGAGGCGATGGGTCGCGGGGGCGTGGGACGCATCGGCATCATGGCAACCGACGGCACCATCCGCGCGGGCGTGTACGCGCGCGAGTGCGAGACGGCAGGGGCCGTCCCCGTCGTACCGTCACCCGAGCGCCAGGCCGAGGTCATGTCGATCATCTACGACGACGTGAAGGCCGGCCGTGACGTGGACATGCACAAGTTCGACCGCGTGATGGCCGAGTTCTTCCGCCTTGGCTGCGACGCCGTGATCCTCGCCTGCACCGAGCTCTCTGTCATCAAGCGCGACCATGACGTCCCCGACATCTGCCTGGACGCCATGGACGCGCTCGTGCGTGAGTCGATCGTCCGCAGCGGCGCGACGTACCGCTAGCCCCCGCCGCGCCAATGGGCCTCGCGGCCCCTACTCCACCGGGACCGCGAGGCTCGGCGACCACTCGGGCTCGCCGCTCGCGTCGAGCCGGTCCTGCAGCTCGCGGGTATGGGCAAGCACCGGCCCCAGGAACTTGCCCGTGTAGCTCTCCGGGCACGCGGCCACCTGCTCGGGTGTGCCGACGCACACCACGGCGCCGCCGCCGTCGCCGCCCTCGGGACCCATGTCGATGAGCCGGTCGGCCACCTTGATGACGTCGAGGTTGTGCTCGATCACGAGCACGGTGTTGCCCGCGTCCACAAGCCGCTCCAGCACGGAGATGAGCTGGCGCACGTCCTCGAAGTGCAGACCCGTCGTGGGCTCGTCGAGGACGTAGAACGTGCGCCCCGTCTGCTGGCGATGCAGCTCCTTGGCAAGCTTGACGCGCTGGGCCTCGCCGCCCGAGAGCGTGGTGGCGGGCTGCCCCAGGCGAATGTAGCCCAGGCCCACGTCATAGAGCGTCTGCAGCTTGTTCTTGATGCGCGGGATGTTGCCAAAGAACGCGAGCGCCTCCGTGACGCTCATGTCGAGCACCTCGGAGATGTTCTTGCCGTGGTAGGTGACCTCGAGCGTCTCGCGGTTGTAGCGAGCGCCGTGGCAGACCTCGCACGGGACGTAGACGTCGGGCAGGAAGTTCATCTCGATCTTGATCTGGCCGTCGCCCTTGCACGCCTCGCAGCGGCCGCCCGGCACGTTGAAGCTGAAGCGGCCGGGGCTGTAGCCGCGCGCACGGCTCTCGGGCGTGGAGGCAAAGAGCGCCCGTAGGTCGTCCCAGAGGCCGATGTAGGTGGCCGGGTTGGAGCGTGGCGTGCGGCCGATGGGGCTCTGGTCGACGTCGATGACCTTGTCGATCTGGTCGACGCCCGTGAGCTTCTTGTACTCCCCCACCAGGCGCAGGCTGTGCTGCACGGCATTGGTGAGCGCGGGCGCCAGCGTGTCCGTGACAAGCGAGCTCTTGCCCGAGCCCGAGACGCCCGTGACCACCGTGAGCGTGCCAAACTCGATCTTGGCGCTCACGTTCTTGAGGTTGTTATGCGTGGCCCCGGTGATCTTGAGCGCACCGCGACCGGGCTTGCGGCGCTTCTCGGGCAGACGGATGAGCCTCCTGCCCGTGAGGTAGGCGCCCGTGATGGAGCGCGGGTTGGCGCAGATCTGGGCCGGCGTGCCGGCGGCCACCACCTTGCCTCCCAGCTCGCCGGCGCCGGGACCCATGTCCACCACGTAGTCGGCCGCGCGGATGGTGTCCTCGTCGTGCTCCACCACGATCACGGTATTGCCCTGGTCGCGCAGACGCTCGAGCGTCTTGATGAGGCGGTCGTTGTCGCGCTGGTGCAGGCCGATGGAGGGCTCGTCGAGGATGTAGAGCACGCCCATGAGGCCGGCGCCGATCTGCGTGGCGAGACGGATGCGCTGGGCCTCGCCGCCGGAGAGCGTGGCCGAGGCACGCGCGAGCGTGAGGTAGTCGAGACCCACGTCCACGAGGAAGCGCAGGCGCTCGCGAATCTCCTTGACGATGCGCCCGCCGATGAACTGCTGGCGCTCCGTGAGCTCGAGCGTGCGGAAGAACTCGAGCGAGTCGCGGCAGCTCATCTCGCACACCTCGTAGATGGACCTGCCGCCCACCGTCACGGCCAGCATCTCGGGCTTAAGACGCGCGCCGTGGCACGTGGGGCACGGCACCTCGTGGATGTACTTCTCCAGCCGGGCGCGCATGTTGTCGTTAGTGGTCTCGGTGTACTTGTCGAAGAGGATCTTGCGCACGCCCGGGTAGGTGGTGAGCCAGTGCGTGTCGCGGCCGTCGACCGTGTGGTAGTCGACGCGGATCTTGGTGTCCCCAAGGCCGTCGAGCAGGGCCGTGCGGGCGCGCTTGGGAAGCTTGGCCCACGGCGTATCGGCGCTCACCTTGAGGTGGCGGCACACCGCATCGAAGATCTGCGGGTAGTAGTTTGATCGCCCGAAGAAGCTGCCCAGCACGCCGTCGGCCACCGAGAGCGACGGGTCCTCGATGAGGGCCTCGGCGTCCACCACGCGACGAAAGCCCAGGCCGTCGCAGTCGGGGCAGGCACCGTAGGGGGCGTTGAAGGAGAAGTCGCGAGGCTGGGGGTCATCCATGGAATGACCGTGGACGGGGCAGGCCAGCGCCAGCGAGTATTGCAGCAGCTCGTCGGGCATGCGCTCGGGATCGTCGCGGTCGGCCAGGAGAAACACGCCCACCTTGCCCGCGGCGAGCTTCGTGGCCTGCTCCACCGCCTCGGCGATGCGCCCGAGCGAGCCCTCGCGGATGACGATGCGGTCGACCACGACCTCGATGGTGTGCTTGAGCTTCTTGTCGAGCTTGATCTCCTCGTCAAGCTCGCGCACCTCGCCGTCGACGCGTACGCGGGAGAAGCCCTCGGCCTTGAGGTCGTCGAAGAGCTTCGCGTACTCGCCCTTGCGGCCGATGACGACCGGCGCCAGCACGAGCGCCCGCCTGCCCTGCCCGGCGGCGAGCACCTTGTCGGCCACCTGGTCGGTGGTCTGGCGCTCGATGACCCGACCACACTCGGGGCAATGCGGCGTTCCCACGCGGGCGAACAGCAGGCGCAGGTAGTCGTAGATCTCCGTCACCGTGCCAACCGTGGAGCGCGGGTTCTTGCTCGTGGTCTTCTGGTCGATGGAGACCGCCGGCGAGAGGCCGTCGATGGAGTCGAGGTCGGGCTTGTCCATCTGCCCGAGGAACTGGCGCGCGTAGCTCGAGAGGCTCTCGACGTAGCGCCGCTGGCCCTCGGCGTAGATGGTGTCGAAGGCGAGGCTCGACTTGCCCGAGCCGGAGAGCCCCGTGATGACCACGAGCTTGTCGCGCGGAATCGAGACGTCGACGTTTTGCAGGTTGTGCTCGCGCGCGCCGCGGATGGTGATGGAGTCTGAGGCCATGGGTGCTCCTCGGGTTTGTCGGGCGGCGCGGCGCGACACGGGCAACATGGGCCCGGATGCCCGCTTGGCCTCCCTCTTCTCACAACCCGTTCAGTCTAGCCGCCGCGCAGACGACGCGCCAAGGAACATGACCTCTTCATGGAACATGCGTTCGTTGTTCGATGCGGCGGGGGGACAGAATCACGCCCCCGTCTGCTAACCTAGATGGGCCATGCAACATCACTGGTACCGAGGCGTCGGAGGCTTCCCCATGTCGCACCCATCTTTCACGGGCCGTCGGACGCATGCGGCGCTGCTCGTCGCCTGTGCCGCGTTCCTGCTGGCGGGGGCCTTCCACGGCTACGTCTGGTATGACGAGAGCTTCTCGGTGGCCCTCGTGAAGAAGGGCTTCGCCGACATCTGGCGCATCGACGCCGCCGACGTCCACCCGCCGCTCTACTACCTGGTGCTGCATCTGCTCTACCTGGTATTCGGCACCAACGTCACGGTGTATCGGCTCTTCTCGGTAGCGGGGGCCGTCGCGACGGGTGCGCTCGGGCTCACGCACGTGCGACGTGACTTTGGCGCACGCGCCGGCATGCTGTTCACGTTCTTCGCCTGCGTCATGCCCAACCTCGTCTACTACGCCACGCAGATTCGCATGTACTCGTGGGTCACGTTCTCGGTGGCCCTATGCTTCCTCGAGGCATGCCGTATCAGGGAGCTTTCCCGCAGCGGCGCGGCAGTACCCAGGCGCGAGTGGGCCACCTTCGCGCTCGCAAGCCTCGCATCCGCCTACCTGCACTACTACGGCGCCATGGCGGCGTTTCTCGTGAACGTCCTGCTGCTCGTGGCGCTGGCGCGCGACGCGCGGCATCGGCAGCGCAGCGCAAACAAGACGGACGGAGGCGGGCGTCGCTACGTCGCCGTTCTGCTCGCGCTCGCCGCAGGACAGCTCGTGGCCTTCGCGCCATGGGCCGTCGCGCTTCTGGGACAGATGGGCTCCATATCCACCGGCGGCTACTGGATCAACCTCGACTGGCCCGTCTCCTACCTTCAGATACTTGGCGTTCCGCTTCTCGCCGACCGCCTCATCTGGGGCCTTATCGACGGCCAGTCGTGGGTGCACGACGCCCCTCCCACGCTCTGGTGTGTGGCCGGCGTCATCATCGTCACGTTCGCGGGCACCGTCGTGGCCAACGCACGCGCCAAGAACGCTGCCGAACGCTGGGCAGGGGGCATTGGCATGACCATCTACCTCGGCGTTATTGCCCTTGCCTGGCTTGCCGGCACGCTCGTGCACACGCCCGTCCTCTTCTACCGCTACATGGCCGTCGCGGCTGGCCCCATGCTCGTGGCCCTCTCGCTTGCCTTCGGGCGCGAGGGCGCCGCACACCCCGCGGCCCTCGCCACGGCCCGCTGGGCCTGCGTGGCCGTGGTCCTTGCGTTCTCCGTCAGGTGCCAGGCCGACGCACTGCCGGCCGCCTACGCGCCCGACAACGCCGTGCCCGGAGCGGCCTTCGCCCGCATCGTGGGCGAGAACGGCGGCACCGAGGCCACGCCCGTCATCGCGAGCGACTACACGATGATGGGCGTGCTCAACGTGGAGCACCCCGAGATTGCCCAGACCTACCCCAACTGGCTCATGCACTACTGGAACGGTGCCTACGAGGCCTATGGCCCGGCCGTTTCGATGGTTCAGGACATCGCCGCCACGCCCGTGGGCACAAGTGGCAAGGTCGTCTTCATGGCCGAGAAGCCCGAGGACGAGGCCCTCCAGCGCGCCGAGGACTTCTCGAATATGCTTTCCGGGCAGATTGGCGGCCAACGATTGCGCGTCGAGAGCGTTGAGTCGTATCGTCGGCCGTACGACAAACGAATCTACACCTTCGTTACTCTCGCGCGTGAGGAGCTCTAATGCGACTGTCCGTCGTCGTGCCCTGCCATAACGAGGCCGATAGCCTTCCCATCCTGTTGCCCGCGCTGGACAACGCCGCAGCCGAGATTCGCGCCGCGCACGGTGAGTTCGAGCGCATCGAGGTCGTGCTCGTCGATGACGGCTCCAGGGACGCCACGCTCTCCGTGATGCGTACGGCAGAGGCAGCCTGCACGGACGACGCGGGCGCGGAGGCGACGGAAGCAACGCCCTTCCCGCGCCTCCCCAACCTCCGCGTGCGCTGGCTCTCGCTCTCGCGCGGGTTTGGCAAGGAGGGCGCGCTCTACGCGGGGCTCGACCACGCGACGGGCGACTTCGTCGTCACGATGGACGCCGACATGCAGGACCCCCCGAGCCTCTTGCCCCGGATGCTCGAGCGCCTGCTCGAAGACCCCGAGCTCGACTCCATCGCCACCCGGCGCGTTACCCGCGCGGGCGAGCCGCCCGTCCGCTCAGCGTTCGCACGGCTCTTCTACCGCATCATGAACTCGCTCTCCGAGGCCGAGGTGGTCGACGGCGCACGCGACTACCGTCTCATGCGCCGCGAGATGGTGGACGCGGTGCTGGCCCTCGGCGAGCGCAACCGCTTCACGAAGGGTATCTACGGCTGGGTAGGCTTCAACACCGAGTGGCTGCCCTACGAGAACGTGGAGCGCGCGGCGGGCAAGACCAACTGGAACTTCTGGAAGCTCACGGTCTATGCCGTCGACGGCATCGTGGCTTTCTCCACCAAGCCGCTCGCGCTGGCGTCGGCGGCGGGCGTGCTGTTCTGCCTGCTCGCGTTCGTGGCGCTCGTGTTCGTCATCGTGCGCGCCACGATCTTCGGCGACCCGGTGGCGGGATGGCCCTCACTCGTGAGCCTCATCCTGCTGGTGAGCGGCGTCCAGCTGCTCTGCCTCGGCATCTTCGGCCAGTACCTCGCCAAGACCTACCTCGAGACGAAGGGCAGGCCCCTCTACGTGGTACGCCGCTCGAGCGACGACAAGGGCCCGAAGGCACGCTAGTCCCTCGGGTTCAAAGAGACGACCGAGCCCGCTGACATCGAGCGCGGGCGCCACGACGCATGCGCCAACCACCCGGCGCTGCCCGTCCGGCGCCCTTTCTCCGCGCCCCTACTTCGTCCCGTGCGCGTCCGGCAGGCGCAGCAGCAGCACGAGGCCCACCACGAGCAGGATGCCAATGGAGAGCACGCCCAGGCTCGCGTTGCCCGTCACAGAGGTGATGACGGCCACGAGGAAGGTTCCCATCACGCTCGCATAGCGGCCGAAGATGTCGAAGAACCCGTAGTACTCGTTGGCTCGCTCCTTGGGCACGAGCTTGCCGAAGTAGCTGCGCGAAAGCGCCTGGATGCCGCCTTGGAAGAGGCCCACGAGGATGGCAAGGGTCCAGAACTCCACGGCGTCGTTCAGCAAAAACGCCGCAAACAGCACGATGCCCACGTAGGCCACGACGGCCACGATGATCATGCGCAGCGTGCCAAACCGGCCCGCGAGCCGCCCGTAGGCGATGGCCGACGGAAACGCCACGAACTGCGTCACCAGCAGCGCCAGCACCAGCTGCGTCGAGTCGATGCCCAGGGCCGCCCCGTAGCTCGTCGCCATGGAGATGACCGTGTGCACCCCGTCGATGTAGAAGAAGAAGGCAACCATGAAGAGCAAAAGCACGCGCTCGTGGGCGATGCGCCGCATGGTCGTGACGAGCCCGGAGAACGTGCTGGCCACGATGCGCCCGATCGTCTCGCCCGGCTCGCGCTCCTTGCCGAAGCGCTGCTTGTACGTGCGCAGCAGCGGCACCGTGAAGGCGAGCCACCACAGGCCCGTGATCACGAAGCTCATCTGCGTGAAGAACATCGTGGAGTCCTGGCCCAGCACCTCGGGCCCGGCCAGTGCGGGCCCCGCGAATATGAGGGCGAGACACGCGATGAACGGCACCGTGGAGCCAACGTAGCCCCAGGCGTAGCCCGAGCTCGAGACCGCGTCCATGCGCTCGTCGGCCGTGACGTCGGGGAGCATCGCGTCGTAGAACGTCATCGACGAGTTGAGGCCGATGGTGCACAACACGTACACCACGAGGAAGGGCAGCGCCGCCATCGGGATGGCCTGCGCAAAGCAGAGCACGAGGCCCGTGAGGAAGAAGCCGAGGAAGAACTTGACCTTGTTGCCCGCGAAGTCGGCAAGCGACCCCAGGACGGGCATGAGCAGCGCCACCACGAGCGAGGCGACCGTCTGGGCGTTGGCCCACGCGCTCACGAGCTCCGCCGACGAGGCGCCACCGGCGGCGCTCGCCAGGGCGTTGTAGTAGATGGGAACCACGGAGGTCTGCAGCAGGACGAGCGCCGAGTTCCCCACGTCGTACATGACCCAGTTACGCTCGAGCTTCGTGTAGGAGAACTTCCCCATAGTCCCTCTTCCCCGCGCGGGCGGGCCCGCCCGCATCGGCCGACCGCCGTCGGCCCGTCATCATTTCACATGCGCTTTAATCCTAGCGGTAATGCATCCGGATGATTGTAAGGCGGCCGTAAGAGGAGGTCGCCTGCGATGCGTCACGTGCTCCAAGCGCCACTTCGGGGTGATAATGATGCGGACGACCACGAAAGGACACACATGCCCGCACTCATCACGCACCACCTCTTCGGCGAACGCTCCGCCACGCTGCTGCCCGAAGGCGTCATCACCGGCGAGGAGGAGCTTCTCGCCTTCCTGCTTGGCAACCAGGGGCCCGACCCCTTCTTCTTCCGCATCGCCGGTCGGCCCGACCACGTGAAGGCCGCCCAGACACTCGCCCACCGCATGCACGACGAGCTCATGACGAGCGCCTTCACGGCTCTGCGCGAGGGCGTGAGCCACCTGCCTGCCATCGACGCCGGCATCGGCCGAGCGTTTGCCCTCGGCATGCTATCGCACTACCAGCTCGACCGCGCGGCGCACCCCTTCGTCTACGCTCAGGAGTTTGCGCTCATGGAGGCGGGCGACGGGCTCTCCGACGCCGACAGCGAGGTTCACGCCGTCATCGAGAGCGACCTCGACTCGTGGATGCTCTGGCACCTGCGCCGCGCCACGGTGCACGACTGCGCACCGGCCGACGAGCTGGCCCGCACCAAGCGCATCGATCGCGTGGCGGGCGCGCTCACGAGCCAAGTGGCCTGGGCCACGTACAAGCTTGACCTGCCCGCAACCGAGTATGCGGGAGCGGTCGCCAACATGGAGCTGCTCTACCGCGTCATCGAGCCGGCGGGGTCGCGTGGCGCGCGGACGGTGGGGCGCATCGAGCGGCTTGCGCGGCCGCACTCGCAGCTGCAGGCACTCTCGCACCGTGTCACCACGAGCGACGAATGCCCGGCCGCCAACCTCGACCACCGGCCCTGGCGCGACCCGTTTGTCGGCACGCTCTCGTGCGACTCGTTCCCCGACCGCTTCGACAAGGCGCTTGCCGGCTGGTCCGCCCTCGCCGAGGCCTTCACGCACGGCGGCGAGGAGCTGCGCGACGCGGTGGCGGGGCTCAACTACTCCGGCGTCGTGCTCGGTGCGGACGAGCTTTGCCCGCCCGACCAGCGCGGGTAGCCCACGGGTAGCCCACCCCATACGGCGGGCGCGTCGTCCGAACGCGCAGGTTCTGCCCCTTGCGCCCGGACGACGCGCCGACTGCTCGTACCCTACTCGTGCCGCTCGAGGAACTCCTCCACCACGGCGTTGTACTGCTCGGGAATCTCGAGGTGGACGCAGTGCGTGCCCGGCAGCAGCGCCCACTCGGCGCCGGGGATGCCGTCGGCCACCTGCTTCGAGATCGCAGGCGTGCACTCGTCGGCCGTCCCCGACGTCACGAGCGTGGGAATGCAGATATCGCCCAGCTTGTCCGCTACGCTCCAGCCGGAGAGCTTGCCCGTCACCACGAACTCGCTCATGCCCTGCATGGTGTGGTAGACCTCGTCGCCCACGGGGTCGGGATACGGCTTGCGCACGTTGACGGGGCGCTGGCCCTCCGGCACCGCCGCCACGTGCCTGCGGTAGTACTCCTCGCTCGCGGCCTTCACCTCGGGACAGTCGTAGTCACCGTCCACGTCGGCCTGCGCGAGCGCCTCGTCCATCTCGACGGGCAGGTAGTGACGCAGACGCACCGCCTCGGAGAGCCACAGATCCATGTCGGCAGGCGAGCTTGCCACCACCATTGAGGCCACGCCGCTCGGACGGTGCGCGGCGTACTGCATCTCGAGCATGCCGCCCCAGCTCTGCCCCAGCAGGTGCACGCGCTCAAGCCCGAGGTAGCGGCGCAGCTCGTGCAGCTCCTCCTCGAACAGCTCCGCGCTCCAGAGGTCGGGCAGGCTCGGCGTCACCGAGTAGCCGCACGAGAGCTGGTCGTAGTAGATGACCTGTCGGCCGTAGCGGGCGGCCAACGCGTCAAGCGAGCGCAGGTACCAGTGCGTGTTGCCCGGACCGCCGTGGATGGTGAGCAGCGGCAGGCGACCGAGGTCGTTCTCGCCCACGATGCGATACCACGTGCCGTAGCCCCGGAAGGGCATGTAGCCCTCGCGAACGGGAAGCCCCTCCTCCGTCTCGTACGCGCGCTCCTGTCCCAGCTCAAGACCGTTGCCAGCCACGAATCCAACTGCCATCTCTCCCCCTTGTCCTGCCGCTCGCCAGTTGTGCCGCGCGGCTCAGCCTCGACGCGCGGCACAACTTCGTAGCGCGATGCGACGCCGGACACGCCGCACGGCACGACGCGCTCCTCGTCCTAGAAACCCGCGATGACCTCAGGCGTCATGCGAGCCATGACCGCCACCGCCACGCGGGCGCACTCCTCCACGTCATCAAGGGCCACCAGCGAGGTGGCCGTGTGGATGTAGCGGCAGGGCACGCCTGCCACCACGCACGGGATGTCGAGCAGATGCACGGGGCCGCCGTCGGTGCCGCCGCCCTCGCGCACGCTCGCCTGCGTCTTGAGGCCAGCCTCGGCCGCTGCGCCAAGAACAAAGCGCTGGTAGCGAGGATTGGTGATCATGCAGCGGTCGAAGTAGCGAAACATCGGCCCCTGATGCAGCGCCGTCTGCACCTCGCCGGGAGCAAGGAAGGTGTCGTCGGCGGGACAGCCCTCGAACATGTACGCGGCGCTGGGCGAGAAGTGCCGGGCGGCCGCGGCCACCCCGCGCTCGCCCACCTCCTCCTGGCCCGAGACCGAGGCGACCACATCGACCGCGAGGTCGTCGCGGCGAGACAGCTCGCGCAGGGCCAGCAGCATTGCCGCCACGCCGGCACGGCAGTCGAACGCCTTGCCCATGCAGATGCCCCGCTCGCGGTCGCAGGTGAAGCGGGTCGCTGGCACCACCGGCTCGCCCATGCCAAGCGAGAAGAGCTCGCGAGCCTCCCGTGCGCACGTGGCCCCCACGTCGAGGATGAGCGGCTGCGGGGCGTGAGCGGCCTTCTCGGCAGCGCTCGTGAAGTGCGGCGGCTTAACGCCGATGGTGCCATGCAGCCACTCCCCGCGCGTGTTGCGCACGAGCACGCCCTGGCCCGCGAGCGCCCCCTCGGGCCATCGACCGAGCGTCACCATCGACATCGTGCCGTTGGCGGCAATGTTCTTGACCATGCCGCCCACCTCGTCGCCATGTGCGTCGAGCATGACGCGCGGGCGATCCCCATGCGCGCTGTTGGGCGTGATGAGGGCGTCACGCAGGGTGTTCTCCCCCACCGTGGCCCAGCCCCGGCAGAAGTCGCGCACCACGGCGACCGTCTCGTCCTCGAAGCCCGACGGCGACTTGGCGTTGGAGAGCCTGCCGAGAAGGTCGATGACCTCGTCTCGGTCGAAGTGCATGTCCGTGTCTGTCATGGTCATTCTCCTTGCTTGAAGTGGGCACCGATGGATGGGGAGGCGCTGCGACCGGCGGCGGGCGCGTCTCCGTTGCTGGTGGCGGCGCTGCCGGCAGGCGTGGCGTCGCTACGACCGGCGGCGGGCACGGCGTTTCGGTCGGCTGCGGGGCTGGCGGCCGTGGCGACGCTCCCGCCTGCCGCAACGTCCTCGTCCAGCTCCGTCACGCTCGCAAGCTTACGCTCCATCGCGCGCGTGCGGGTCGTCACGAGCGCATCAACCGTACGACTTGCCGTCGCAAGCTGACGCTGGGCGCGCTCGAGTTCGGCGCGGTACTTCCCAAACTCCGTGCGAACCTCCACGAGCACCCGCTGGATCTCGTCCGCGCGGCGCTGGATCGCCACCGCCTGGAACCCCATCTCGAGCGAGCTGAGCAGCGCCGCCATGGTCGAGGGGCCCGCCACCGTCACGCGGCTCTCTCGCTGCAGGCGCTCGAGCAGTCCGGGACGGTCGGCGACCTCGGCGTACAGCCCCTCGAACGGGAGAAACAGCACGCCGAACGTCGTGGTCGCGGGTGGCGCGAGGTACTTGTCGTGGATGTCTTTCGCCTCCGCGCGCAGACGGGTCTCGAGCGCGCGCCAGACATCCTCCACAGCCGCCGTGTCGCCCGCCTCCTGCGCTCGACGTAGATGGTCGTACGTGTCGCCGGGAAACTTCGCGTCAATGGGCAGCCAGACGGACGAGCCGCCCTCGCCCGGGATGCGCACGGCGAACTCCACGCGCTCCGAGCGGCCGGGGACGGTCGCCACGTTCTCGGCGTACTGCGCCGGGGCCAGCACCTCGCGCAGGATGGCCCCCAGCTGGACCTCGCCCACGATGCCGCGCGTCTTGACATTGGAGAGCACGCGTTTGAGGTCCCCCACGCCGGAGGCCAGCCCCTGCATCTCGCCCAGGCCGCGGTTCACCTGCTGGAGACGGGCGTCGACCTGCGCGAACGACTGCGTGAGCCGCTCGCCGAGCGTGGCGTCGAGCCTCTCGCCCACCGTGGTGCGCATGGCCTCGGCGCTTCGGGCGTTGTCGAGCCGCACGCGCTCGAGGTCCTGGGCGGTCTGGGCACGCGATGCCTCGAGGGAGCGGGCCGTCTCGGCGCGGAGCTGCGCCATCTGGTCCGTGAGACGCGCCACGGCCTCGGCCGTCTGGGCGGCCTCGGTACGCTGCAGCTCGCGGCCGGCGCTGAGCTGGCGCTCGAGCATGGCCGAGAGCTCGGCAGCCTGCCGCTGGCCCTGCTCGGACGCCACGCGCTGCGCTGCCGCCACGGCGTCTGTCTGGGAACGCGCGAGCAATGCGGGCGCGTCCCCGGTCGGACTCTCGTGGCGCGACTTCCTCCACAGTACGAAGGCGCCGAGGCACGACGCAATCGACACCACCGCGAGCGCGATGACCATGATGTAGAGGACGTCCGTTGACATGCGCATTTCCTTCCTGCAGCGCAAGGTAGCGATGGGCGGCGGTTCCGTAGAGCAAGCGGATCCGGATCCGGAGCCCGGGGTCTGATTGTACGCCGGGCTACGCCGAACCTCCGAGCCTCGTGTCGTCCCGTCGTCCCCGCGTCGCCCGGTGCCCTGGTCGCTCGCTGCCCCGGATCGCGCCGAATGTACGAACGCGCACGCCCGCGCACGAAATGACGCCCTTCAATGCCCCAAATCAAGCCGAATGTACGATTCGGTCTTAGCCTCGGCCCCCGGATGCTGTCGGCAATCAATCGGGGATTCGGCGACTCATCTACACACTCCATAAAACCGCAGGTAAAACACTTGCGTTCAAATGGCCACGAATAGCCGGAATAGACGCACACGCCGAGCTCACGACCATGCCCAAACATCTTGATAAGCAATCGTACATTCGGCGCAATCTGCGGCATCCAGACAGTTAATTCCATGCGCGGGCCACTGGAAAGCACGCGACGCGGAACATGCGAGCTGCATCCCGCCCCGCGTCCCATCCCGCACGACACCCCGCTGCACGCAAAATCCCGCACGCCCACCTCCCGCACCCGTCCACAAGAAAGCGGCCGAAGCCCGGAAACCCGAGCCTCGGCCGCCCATCAGCATGCAATCAGCGCGAAAGAAGAAGCGAGAGCGCTAGCACACCTTGCAGACCCAGTTGTGCTTGTCCTCCAGCTCGGCGGACTGAAT
>UWSJ01000008.1 GCA_900549525.1 uncultured Coriobacteriaceae bacterium
AACCCCCATTGACGGAACCAGAATCCGCTGTCCTGCCATTAGACGACATCCCAATTTGATGCCTGCTGCGCCTTCGCGCGAGGAAGAACTATACGGGAGGAACGAGCCGAGCGCAATACCCATTTTTGAACTTTTTTGTTGGGCGGCAGACAAACGTGCGAGCCTATGCCGCCGACAGACCCGGCACCGCGCGTCTCACCCCGCGGGCGAGCATGATGCCGCATCCTCCCTTGATGGCATCCAGCAGCAAAAACGGTGCGGACCCCACGAGAAACGCCTGGGGCACGCCCATACCGCCGACAGTCGCCAGCCACGCAACGCCAAACGCATGCGAGCACGCGATGGTCACAGCCGCCGACAGGACGTCACGCGCAGCCGATGGCGCCATGGCGCGCCGGACCAGGGCGCAAAGCCCGGCGGCGACCACAAACCCCAGGATGAAGCCGCCCGTGGGCCCAAACAGCACGCCCACGCCGCCGCGCATGCCCGAGAAGAGCGGCACGCCCAGGCCTCCGAGCACGACGTACACGGCTGTGGCAAGCAGCCCCTCGCGACCCGGAAGGGCCACCGTCACGAACGTGAGCGCCATCGTCTGCAGCGTGAACGGGACGGGGCCCAGCGGAACCGTCACCCACGCCGAGACGGCCAGCAGCGCCACCGCCGCGGCCGCCCTCGTCATGTCACGCGCCTCGATACCGCGCATTCCCTCGTTGGCCATATCGCTCCCTCGTCTCTGGAAGGGCGTCATCGCCAAGGCAGCCGCGAAACGGCCGCCCTGGCGCACTTCGCTCCCTACACGCCCACCGTCACGTCCACCGTCTGCACGGGCACGTCGTAGAACGGGTCCTCGCGCCGCCCCAGGAAGTCACGCGCCTGCTTCGGGAACAGCGCATAGGAAAGCACGTCCTCCTCGCTGCGCGCGTAACACGAGATCTCGTCGAGCAGCTTTGGCAGCTGGTCGTCGATGAGGTCGGCCGGGCGGCACGTGATGGGCACCTCGTCCCCGACGACCTTCTCGCGCACGGCAGGGTCGATCGGTGCGGGGGCGGCGCCGTAAAGCCCCAGCACGTAGTCGCGAATCTCGTTGGGCACGAGCTTGTACCGCTCTCCCGACAGCACGTTCATGAGCGCCTGCGTGCCCACCATCTGCGAGAGCGGCGTCACGAGCGGCGGGTAGCCGAGGTCGGCGCGAACGCGCGGCACCTCCGCGAGCACGTCCTCGTACCTGTCGGCCATGCCCTGCTCGGAGAGCTGCGACAGCAGGTTCGAGAGCATGCCGCCAGGCACCTGGTACACGAGCGCCTTCGGGCTCGTGTCCTTGACCTTGGGGCTGAGCCGACCCTCCGCCCGGAAGCGGTCGCGCACGCCGTCGAAGTGCTCCACCACCGGCGCAAGCACGTCGAGGTCAACGCCCGTGTCAAAGCCAAGCTGGCCCAGCGCGATGGCCATCGACTCGGTGGCGGGCTGGCTCGTGCCGCCCGAGAAGCTCGAGAGGCACGTGTCTATGACGTCGGCGCCGGCCTCGACGGACTTGAGGTAGCACATCTCGGCGATGCCCGCCGTGGCGTGCGTGTGCACCTCGAGCGGCAGGTCGCACTCGGCCTTGATGCCGCCCACGAGCTCATACGCCGCCGACGGCGTGAGGTTGCCGGCCATGTCCTTGATGCAGATGGAATCGGCCCCCATGGCAGCGAGCCTGCGCGCGAGCTCCACGAAGTAGGGAACCGTGTGCACGGGGCTCGTGGTAAAGGACAGGGCGCACTGGCACTCCCCGCCCGCCTCGTGGCAGGCCTCGATCGAGGTCGTGAGGTTGCGCACGTCATTGAGGGCGTCGAACACGCGCACCACGTCGATGCCGTTCTCGACGGACTTGCGCACGACGGCGCGCACCACGTCGTCGGCGTAGTTCTTGTAGCCAAGCAGGTTCTGCCCGCGCAGCAGCATCTGGAGGCGCGAGTGTGACGCGGCCTCGCGGATGGCGCGCAGCCGCTCCCAGGGGTCTTCGTTCAGGAAGCGCAGGCAGGAGTCGAACGTGGCGCCGCCCCACACCTCGAGGGCATGGTAGCCGGCCCGATCCATGGCATCGAGCGCGGGCAGCATGTCGGAGAGCGGCATGCGCGTGGCAATCTGGCTTTGCTGGCCGTCGCGCAGGATCGTCTCCGTCACACCCACGCGACGCGCCGCGCAACCGGCGGCGACGGCCGGGGCATCAGGTTCCTCGCTCATGGCTACTCCCCCTTCCGTGGCGGAAAGAGGCGGCAGAGCGCCACCGAGGCGGCGTAGATGAGCCCCAGCACGATGAAGACGCCACCCCATCCGAGCACGAGCAGCTCGAGCGCCTTTGCGAGGGCGTCGTTGTCAAACGGCATGGCAACCCCCTATCCCAGCAGCGCGAGCAAAAGGCCGCCCGCGACCACCGACGCGATCTGACCGGCCACGTTGGCGCCCGCGGCCTGCATGAGGATGAAGTTCTGCGGGTCCTCCTCGGTGGCCATCTTCTGGATGACGCGGGACGACATCGGGAAGGCCGAGATGCCCGCCGCGCCGATCATCGGGTTGATCTTCTCCTTGCGGAAGAGGTTGAGGAGCTTGGCGAACATGACGCCGCCCACCGAGTCCATGACGAAGCCCACCAGGCCGAGCGCGATGACGAGCAGCGTGTCGGGCTGGAGGAAGTCCGAGTAGACCATCTTCACGGACACGGCGAGGCCGAGCACGATGGAGATGAGGTTCACGAGCTCGTGCTGGGCCGAGAGCGAGAGCGAGTCGAGCACGCCGCACTCACGCAGGAGGTTGCCGAACATGAGAAAGCCCACGAGCGGCAGAGACACCGGCGCGACGAGGCCCGCCACCACCGTGATGACCACGGGGAACAGGATCTTGGCCGTCTGGGAGACCTCGCCCGCGCGGTACGTCATGCGGATGCGCCGCTCCTTCTTGGTGGTAACGGCCTTGATGGCGGGCGGCTGGATGATGGGCACGAGCGCCATATAGGAGTAGGCGGCGACCATGATGGCTCCGAGGTACTTGGAGTTGAGCGTGTTGGCCACGAAGATCGAGGTGGGGCCGTCGGCCGCGGCGATGATGCCGATAGAGCCCGCGTCGTTGATATGGAAGCCCAGCAGCACCGCCACGATGGTGGTGAAGAAGATGCCAAACTGCGCCGCCGCCCCAAAGAGCAGCAAAAACGGGTTCTGCAGAAGCGGGCCGAAGTCGATCATGGCGCCGATGCCGATGAAGAGCAGAAGCGGGAAGAGCTCGGTGGCGATGCCGGCGTCGAAGAGCACCTGGAACGGCCCCGCCTCGCCGCCCGTCTCGAGCACGCCGGTGTTGGGGAAGTTGACGAGGATGGTGCCGAGGCCCATCGGCACGAGCAGCGTAGGCTCGTACTCCTTCTTGATGCCGAGGTACATGAGCACGCAGCCGATGAGCATCATGACGATGCGCCCTGGCTCGGCTGCCATGCCCTGCACGCCCGCGAGAAGCGTCTCCATGCGCGCCCCTAGCCGATCGTGAAGAGCGGGTCGCCGGGGTTCACCATCTGGCCCACCGTGACGTGGACGGCCGTGACGGTGCCGCCCCTCTCGGCCACGATGGCATTCTCCATCTTCATGGCCTCGAGCACGAGCACCGTGTCGTTCGCGGCAACGCTTTCGCCCACGCCGTGCTTGATCTCGAGGATCTTGCCGGGCATGGGGGCACACTGCGCGTCGGCCCCGGCGGGGGCGGCAGGGGCGGCTGCGGGAGCTGGTGCGGGGGCGGCAGGGACGGGAGCTGGCGCGGGCGCCGGAGCAGGTGCCGACGCGACGGGTGCCGCGCCCGGCTCGGTCAGCTCCTCCATCTCTACCAGGTACTCGGTGCCGTCGATCTTGATCTTGAACTTACGAAGCATGGGTCTCCTCCCCTATGCGGCCATCACGACGAAAGACGCGTACGCAGGTAAGGGCGCTCGTCGGGTGCTCGCCGGCGGCAAGCGACGACGCGACGAGGGCAACGCGTCGATATTCCGGGTTGAGACGCGCCACACGGCGCACGGCAAGGCGAGACGACGGGCGGCCCCCGGCGGCGATGGCGGCGGCAACGGCCGAGACGAATGCGCGCTCGCCCCCGTCCACCACGTCAACGAAGGCGGGCACCTCGACCCACTCGGGCCCGTCAGGCACGGAAGGCGCGGGGACAGAACCCGTGCTTACTGACCCTACGGCGGCGCCAAGCCCCTCCGGCGCATCCGGAAGGACGTCCCTGCGGCCAAACAACCGGAGCAACCTGTCAAGAAGGCCCATGGCCCCACCCCGTCGCGTCGCGGCGAATCGAATGGGGCCAGCATAGGTGAGGCCTCGTCACACTTCGTCCACAATTCAGTGCGCGGGCCAGCCAGCCCGGCGGACGGAACGTAGGGGCACGCGAGCGGCAGCATGCGGGGAGATGCGAGCAGCACCGCGCGAGGACGTGCGACCGCCGATGCGTTACGGCGTCAGCGACAGAAGCGCCGGGCCTGCAACAGACCTGGAGGCAACCCCCGGCTACGAAGCCAGGCGAGCAGGCCCTCGCGCTCGTTGGCGATGTCCCCGGCCATCACGGCCGCGAGGGCGTCCCTGAGCGCCCGACCCACGGAAGGCCCCGCAGACACGCCAAGGGCAGCCATGACGTCGGAGCCGCTCACGGCCAGATCCGCCACGCGCCAGCACGCGCGATCCCTCGCGAGCGCACGTAGCACGCGCTCGTGCTCGTCCAGCTCGACGGCATAGGAGCGACAGCACGGGGCCTTCGCGAGCGCGTCGGCGCGGCGCAGGTCGAGCATCTCGTGCATGAGCGCAACGACCTCGCCTGTCGTGCGCAGCCCGCTCGCGCGGTCGAGCCTCGAGATGACATCGAGCTCGGAGGGCGCATTCGCCCGCATCGGCCGGTCATGGTAGCGCACAAGCGCCACGACCGGACGGGCCAGCTCGCTCGGTATAGCGAGCCTGCGCAGAATGCGCTCCGCCATGTCGGCCCCCACGTCGGGGTGACCATAGAAGTGGCCCTGGCCGTTCTCGTCGATCGTGAAGCACGCGGGCTTGCCGATGTCGTGGAGAAGGGCGGCCCAGCGCAGCCGCTCGGAGGCGACGCCGCCGGAGAAGCACTCGACCCCCGCCATCACGCGCGCCGTGTGCTCGAGCACGTCGTAGCTGTGCCACACGCTGCGCTGGTCGAGCCCGATGAGCGTCCTCAGCCCGGGGATGGCAGCCATCATCACGTCGGTCTCGTGCGAAAGCGCCCAGCTGGCGCGACCCGATCCCACGATGCCGCGCAGCTCCGAGCCCACGCGCTCGCTGGCGACCTCGGCAAGCTCGGGCGCCGCAGAGACGAGCGCCCCCTGCGTGGCGGGCTCGATCGCAAACCCGAGGCGACAGGCGAAGCGCACGGCCCGCAGCACGCGCAGGGCGTCCTCGCCGAAGCGCACGGACGGCTCGCCCACCGCACGGATAACCCCGCGAGCGAGGTCATCGCGCCCGCCGAACGGGTCAACGAGGCCGCGCACGGGATGCCACGCCATCGCGTTCACGGTGAAGTCGCGACGCGCCAGGTCCTCGCGCACGTCGCTCACGAAAGTCACGGAGTCGGGATGCCGACGGTCGGTGTAGGCGCCGTCGACGCGGTAGGTGGTGACCTCCACGGGCCTGCCGTCCACGACCGCCGTGACGGTGCCGTGGTCGACGCCCGTCTCGTGCACGGCCATGCCCGCGGCCACAAGCGCGCGCTCGGAGTCCTGCCAGCGGGCGCTCGTGCACACGTCGACGTCGTGGGCGGCCACGCCACGCAGGGCGTCGCGCACCCAGCCGCCCACGAACCACGCCTCGTGCCCCGCCGCCTCGAGCGCCTCGAGCACGGCCAGGCCATAGGCCGGCGCGGCGGCCGCCTCGACAGCGCCCCTCACGCGGCCCCTCTCACAAGATGACGTCCGAACGTCCACGCTGCCCCCTTCGATTCAGCCGAGAATACCACGGCCGTGCTACGCTTCATCAGTCACACCACGAACAGGAGGAACCCATGGACGAGATGCAGTCCGTCACCCTCGACGACCTCGCCGCCACCCGCGCGCGCTTCTCGGCAAACCGGGCCAACGTCATCGCGAAGAACGCCGTCACCGCGCAGGGCATCCGCGAGGTGGCCCGCGTGCCCGAGGCCGTCGCCGCCAACACCGGCACCTTCGACGTCGAGGTGCGCCAGGGCAAGCGATGCGACCAGAAGCGCTCCGGCCGCTGCTGGATGTTCGCGAGCCTCAACACCATGCGCACCCGCATCATCGAGCGCTACAACCTCAAGACCTACGAGCTCTCCCAGGCCTACCCGCTCTTCTTCGACAAGGTCGAGAAGAGCAACTGGTTTCTCGAGAACATCCTCGACACGCTCGACGAGCCGCTGGACGGCCGCCTCATGGCGCACCTGCTCGCCGACCCCATCTCCGACGGCGGCCAGTGGGACATGTTCCGCGCGCTCGTGAAGAAGTACGGCGTGGTCCCCAAGGAGGCCATGCCCGAGACGGCCTGCTCCTCCAACACCCGCGACATGGACGCCTACCTCACCCGCTACCTGCGCGGGGCCGCCAAGCGCCTGCGCGAGGCTCGCGCGGCCGGTGTGGGCACGGGCGACCTGCGCGCCATGAAGAAGGAGATGATGGACGAGGTCACGAGCCTGCTCATCACCTGCCTGGGCGAGCCGCCCGTACAATTTGACGTGCGTCTGCGCGACAAGGACGACGAACTCGTGCTTTCCGGCACCTACACGCCGCAGGAGTTCTTCAACAAGGTGGTCGACATGCCGGTCGACGACTACGTAAGCGTTATCTCGGCCCCCACCGCCGACAAGCCCTTCGGCCACACCTACACCGTGAGCCGTCTTGGCAACGTGGTGGAGGCGGGAGGGGTGCGCTACCTCAACCTGCCTATCGAGCGCCTGAAGGAGCTCGCCATCGCGCAGCTGCAGGCGGGTCTTCCCGTGTGGTTTGGCTGCGACGTCATCCAGAGCTACCTGCGCGAGGAGGGCATCATGGACACCGCCTCGCTCGACGTCGACGGACTCTTCGGCTTCCCCGTGGAGACCTGCATGAACCGTGCCGAGCGCCTCGACTACGGCGAGAGCCTCATGACGCACGCCATGGTGCTCGAAGGCGTGAACCTCGACGCGGCGGGCAGGCCGACGCTCTGGAAGGTCGAGAACAGCTGGGGCGACAAGCGCGCCAAGGACGGCTTCGACTCCATCACCGACGCATGGTTTGACGAGTACGTCTACCAGGTGGTCGTTGACCGGCGCTTCCTCGCTGACGACGAGCGCAGGACGTACGAAACCGAGGCGCCGACGGTGCTCGCGCCGTGGGACCCGATGGGGTCGCTCGCCCGCTAACGCGGGTCGCTCGCTAACGTCGCAGGGGCCTCTCCTTGGTTTCCTCCGCTCGGGGTCACTTTGCTTCGCAAGGCCCCTAATCCCCTCGCTTCGGAAACCACGGGGAGGCCACACGGTAGCGGGACTCTGCGAAGGGCTGCTTAGTTGCTATGGGAGGGAATCGTGGGTAGGGACGTTATTCCGGGCGCAGTGCTCGATACGGCGGAGATTGACGCGTTGACGGAGGGGTTCGGGGATGACCGGGCGAACGCCGTGGCTCGCAACGCCACGACGTCGATGGGGGTCAACAAGGCGGCGCGCAACCCCGTCGCGATGCGCGCCTACACCGACACCTTCGGCGTGAGCCTCGCCGCGGCCAAGACCGTGACCAACCAGCGGCAGAGCGGCCGCTGCTGGCTCTTCTCGACGCTCAACGTACTGCGGGCGCGGGCCATGCGCCGCCTCGACGTCGAGGACTTCGAGTTCTCGCAGGCCTACGGCATGTTCTACGACAAGCTCGAGAAGGCCAACGCCTTCCTCAACAACGTCGCGGCCACGGCAGGCCTCGCTTGGGACGACCGCACCGTCGAGTACCTGCTCGACTGGGGCACCGCAGGCCAGGACGGCGGCGAGTGGTCGTTCGCGGCCAACCTCGTCGCCAAGTGGGGCGCGGTCCCCAAGTACGCCATGCCCGAGACCGCCAGCTCGAAGGCGTCGGCCCAGATGAACGCCGCCCTCGGCCGCATGCTGCACCGTGACGCCGTCGAGCTGCGCGGGCTCGTGAGGGATGGCGCAGGCGAGACGGACGTGACGGCGGCGCGCGAGGCCATGGTCGCCGACGTGCACCGGGTGCTCTGCGCCTGCCTGGGCGAGCCACCCGTGTCCTTCGACCTCGAGCTTGCCGTGGGGCCCAAGGCCTCGCTCGACGACGTGCCCGGTGCGCGCCTGGAGACCGCCCTGCCCACCCGTGACGGCGACGACGAGAAGCCCCGTCGCATCCTGCGCGCCACCGTAAGCCCGCGCGAGTTCGTGGAGCGCTACGTGGGCTTTGACCCTGCCGACTACGTCGAGCTCGTGCACGTGCCGGCGACGGGCCTCGAGGAGGGCCACGCCTACGGCGTGCGCTGGCTCGACACGGTGGCCGGGGCAAGCGCCATGCGCATGCTCAACGTGAGCGCCGAGGTCGTGGAGAACGCCGCCGTGGCGTCGCTCAAGGAGGGCGTCCCCTGCTACATGGCCTGCGACGTCATGCAGGAGTTCGGCCGCGGGCTCGAGGACTTCCCCGGCACGCTGGCCCTCGGCACCATCGATCGCGAGAAGCTCTTTGGCGTCGAGCTGGGCATGACCCGTCACGACATGCTCGACGCCCACGAGACCTGCTTCACCCACGCCATGACCTTCCAAGGCGTGCAGATCGGGCAGGACGGCCGACCCGCGGCGTGGCGCGTGGAGAACAGCTGGGGCAAGGACAGCTGCAAGGGCGGCTACCTCATCATGAGCGGCGACTGGCACCGGCTCTATGGCGGCGACGTCGTGGTGGAGCGCCGCTTCGTTGACGGGGCAACGCTCAAGCTGTGGGACACCGCCCCGCTCGAGATGACCGAGCCCTGGGGCGTCCTCGCGACGGCCATGGGATTTGGCCGGGAGCACTAGGCCCCATCTTCGAGAGCCCTATTCAACGAACTCGGTGTTTTTGGACAGATTCCCCAGCGTCGCGCCCATGATGTGTCCAAAACAACCTAGCTCGACGAGAGCATGACACAAACGACAAGATTCCGAGAGGAGCAAACATCATGAAGCAGCACAAGTTCTGGGCCTTCACGGCCATCGCCTGCATGGTCATGTGCGTCATCACCGGCAAGCAGCGCGTCTAGCGGCTTCGCCCCTGTTCCAAGACGTCGTGTTACCATGCCGAGCGGAACAGACGAACAGGCGGGTCCGCCGTCAATGACCACGGCCCCGCCAGAACAGGAGCCAGCCACCCATGAACCTCGACCAGGCACTCGAGCACGCGAACGCCTTCCTCTTCCCCGAGTTTCTCTACGGCAGCGGCTTTTCCGCCATGGACGCCGAGCGCAAGAAGAACGAGGAGGCGCTCGCCACCCTGCGCGAAGACTACGCCAAAGCCGATAACCCCACGTTCAGCTTTGACGTGATCCGCGAGCTTGCCGACCGCAATCGTGACCTCTGCGACCAGATCGGCATCGACCGTCTCAACAACACGCGCGACTCGAGCCTGGCGCGCGGTCTCTCCGACGACGACCTCTGCGCGCAGGTCGCCGCGCTGCAGAAGCGCAAGAAGGCCACGGTCATTCGCGAGGTACACGGCGACCGCAACAACCTCGGCGTGGCGTACGTCACCAAGCCCATCAAGGGCGCGGTGCTCGGCATCGACATCGAGACCACCGACCGCTACCCCGACCGCGGCTACATCATCAACGTTGGTTTCGAGCTCATGGACCTGGGCCCCGACACCGAGCCCTACGACTCCGACGTGCACTTCTGCGGCATCCCCGACATGTACCGCGAGAAGGGCGTGCCCCTCGAGCGCATCCACCACATCACCTGGTCCGACGTGGACGGCAAGACGCCCTTCCGCCAGAATCGGGCCCTGCAGGGCAAGATCCTCCAGCTCATGAAGAAGTACCCGTTCATGGCGCACAACGCCGCATTCGAGGACAGCTGGTTCATGTTGCACCTCGACGGCTACGCGGAGGCACGCAAGGCCGGCAAGGTCATCCCCATCGACTCTCGTGACATCTGCCGACAGCTCGACCCCGAGGTCAAGACCCTGCCGCGCGAGTCCAGCCCGGCCGCCCTCGAGAACTGGGCGCGCAGGCGCGGCACGCTGCAGGCCACCGAGAACGAGGTGCACCAGGGCCTCGACGACACCGACCTCATGCTCAAGACCGTGCAGGCCGAGTTCAACGCCCGCAACTGCTTCAGGGCGTAGGTCGAGACGTGGCCGTTCAGGCGCCATGACCAGACACCAACCGCGTCGCGACGCCGGGCGCTTCGTCGTACCCCACTCGGCGCTCGTCATCGACACGTGCCAAGACGCGCGGCCGCCCGACGACGTCTCCTCCACGCTTGCCTTCGCCCTCGCCGACTTCGCCGACGCCCTCGCGGCGTATGACCGCATGGAGTCGAGCGAGGACAGCGAGACCAGAGAGGCGATTTGCGTCGAGGTCGTGAGCGCCTGTCCCGCTGCGCCAGCACGCGCGGGAGCATGCCCGAGCGTCTTCGATGTCGTCGTGGTTGGCATGGGAACCGCTCCGTCCGAGAACGCGGACGGCCAGCACGCCGAAGAGCTGGCGGGGATTCTCGCGAGCCTCCCAGTGAGGCAGAACGCGGCCGTTTACGGCATGATGGCAGCGATGACGTCACCGTCTGCAACCACCGACGGCCTCGACGCCCTTGCGGCAGCGTGCCCTCGGGCAGGCCTCGCGTGGGCGGGCGGGCTCGTGCTCGAGGCAACCCCCCTCGCGACCACACTCCCCGGCCTCACGCGTATGGGCGGGAGCCGAAGGCCCGTCTCAGAGTGCGTCGACGACTTGATCTGCGCCCTGCGTTCGGGCCTGAGCGTCGCCGACGCGGCGCGGCTGTTCTCGTGGCAGACAGGCGGCACAGACGAGGCCAGCCCCAGCGTGCTTCGCGCCCGCTGGGGCTGGCCGCTCCGCTTGCGCACGTTCCTGCGAGCCCAGCGCGGACGCACTTCGCAACGCTAGGGCAAGCCCCACCCGGCGAAGTCTCCCGCCGGGCCCATTACACCCGGAGCAGGAAGCGAGCCTCGTACGGGGCGAGCTCAAGCGAGCCCGTGAGTTCGACGCGCTCCCCCGCCACGCGCTCGCGGCCACCGAGCAGATCGACGAACGTGCCGTCCAGCTCGCCCGCGCCAAACGTGAACGGCTCGCCCACGGCGTTTACGGCAACGAACGCGCACGCGTCATCGCACGCACGCTCAAAGAGCAGCTGCCTGTTCTGGACAACGACGTTGCGGTAGTCGCCATAGCAGAGCGCCCGGGCAGAACGCGCCGCCGTTGGGGCGTCGAGCCCCTCCCCCTGCCCGTCACGCAGGAGCGCCAAAGAGCGCACGAACGCGGACAGGTCGTTCTCGACCGGCTCGGCAAAGGAAGGGCGTAGGTCAAAGTCGTCGTGCGCACGCTTGACGCCCGTGGCGCCCCACTCGCTGCCGTAGTAGACGCACGGGATCCCCGGCATACCGAACAGCAGGCCATAGGCGGAGCGGATGCAAGCCGGATCGGTCAGGATGCTCGCCAGACGCGTCACGTCGTGGTTGTCGGCAAAGCTCAGCAGGTGCTTCCCGCGATAGATGCACCAAGGGTCACCGCCAAACTGGCGGTGGAGCGAGTGCGCGATCTCGAACATGTTGACGCTGTTGAAGCTCGAGTACAGGCCCTTGTAGCACTCGTAGTTGGTGCAGGAGTGCAAGAGGTCGTCGTTGACGAGCTGGTTGTAGTCGCCATGCAGCGTCTCGCCGATAAGGACGAACTCGCCGGGGAGGCTTCCGGGAGCCCGTCTTCCGTCATCGATCGTCGCCGGGTCGGAGAGCTCGTTGGCAAGCTCGCGCAGCCGGTGCATGAAGCCCCGGTCGAGCGAATAGGCAACGTCGAGGCGCAGCCCGTCGATGCCAAACTCGCTCACCCAGCCACGCACGCATTCCAGCAGGTAGTCAATAACGGCAGGATTGGACAGGTTAAGCTTCACGAGCTCGAAGTGTCCCTCCCAGCCCTCGTACCAGAAGCCGTCGTCATAGCCGGAGTTCCCGTCAAAGTTGATGCAAAACCAGTCCTTGTAGGGGCTGTCCCACATACGCCGCTGCACGTCGCGAAACGCCCAGAAGCCGCGCCCCACGTGATTGAACACGGCGTCGAGCAGCACGCGAATGCCGCGCGCATGCAGCTCGCGGACAACCTCGGCGAAGTCGGAGTTTGAGCCGAGCCTGCGGTCGACCCTCGTGAGGTCACGCGTGTCATAGCCGTGCGAGTCGCTCTCGAAGACCGGGTTGAGCAGCACCGCCCCAAACCCCATGCGCTCATGGTAGGGGGCCCAGGTGCCCAACCTGAGGATGGGGGCCTCGCTGCCCTCGGGCGAGTCCTGGGCCTCGCCCACACCCGCCGCATCCGACGCCTCCTCCGCACCAAGCGCGGGCAGCGCCTCGTTCTGACGCGGCACGCCGCAGAACCCCAGCGGATACACCTGGTAGAACGTCGTCTCGTATGCCCACATACCAGCCTCCATCTCACGCGACCAACCCGCCCGATTGTACGATCGGCAAAGGACACGCCCGCCCGCCGGTCATACAAGCCATTCACCGATAAGAGCTACACTTCTTATCCGAAGGCGCTAAGTACCCACGATGGAGGCTCACATGCGACAGTGGCAGGCTCTCGGCGGATGGATCGGGGCGCACCTGGCGCTGCTCGCCCCCGTGTGCGTGGCGACCGGCGTCTTGCTCCCGCAGGTGTTCGGCCCCGTCAACACCTACGCGGTGCCCTTCCTGTTCGCCTGCATGACCTTCCAGGGGTCGCTATCCAACACGTTCCGACAGGTCGCCGACGTCATTCGCCACCCGTGGCTCATGCTCGTCGTCATCTTCTCGTCGCAGGTTGTGCTTCCGCTGCTCTCCTACGCGCTCGGGCTGCTGTTCTTCCCCGGCTCGCCCGAGGTGGTGACCGGCATCCTGCTGGAGTACTGCGTCCCGGTGGGCGTCATCACCTTCATGTGGGTGGGGATGTACGAGGGCAACACGCCGCTCGCGCTTGGCACCATCCTCGTCTCCACGCTCATAGCCCCCTTCACCATCCCCCTTACGCTGCAGCTTCTCATGGGAGCTGTCATTCATGTGGACGCCATCGGGATGATGCTCTCGATGATCGAGATGGTAGGGGCGCCCGCCGTGCTCGGCATGCTCGTCAATCAGCTCTCGCATGGATGGGGCCAGCGCACGCTCTCCCCCGCCATCGCCCCGGCCATCAAGCTGTTCGTCCTCGTCATCATCACGTCGAACTCGACGGGGATGAGTGACTACGTGCTGCACCCGACGGCCCAGCTCGTCGCGGTGGCGGCGTTCGTGCTCGTCTTCTCCTCGCTTGGCTACCTCTGGGGGCTCGGCGTGGCCCGCGTGCTGCGAAGGAACCAACCCGACACGGTGACGCTCTCCTTTGCCTGCGGCATCCGCAACATCTCTGCAGGGGCCGTCATCGCGGGTCAGTACTTCCCGGGCACCCCGGTCATCTTGCCCTGCATGGTGGGGACGTTGTTGCAACAGATCCTCGCTGGCTTCAACGGCTCGCTCATGCGGAGGCTCAAGAAACGCGTGGAGGCCTAGCGCTGCCACGGGGCATGGCCACGGAGCATGGCCTCGAGGCATGCGAATGCCCGCTCCGTCTCACACGTCGGTGACGGCCGCACTGGCTACAGGTACGCGCGCCAGTCCTCCTCGCCCTCGACGTCCTCGGCGGATTTGACGGGGCGGACGGGCGCGGCCGGGCGCGTCACGAACGGTGCGTCGTTTTTCTCGGGGAACGTGGCGAATGCATGCTGGAAGCGCGCGAGATGGTCATCGTGCCTGCCCTCGGGCACCGCGAAGATGACCTGCGTGGCAACGTGCGAGCCACCCGCAAGCTCCTCGCGGAAAATCTCGGCAACCGTAGCGGCGTCCCAGCCAAAGACGCCGCAGCCAAACGCCCCCAGCACGATCTTTGCGTGACCCAGCTCGTCGGCAATGGCAAGCACCAGGCGCACGCGAGCCCGCATTGAGCGCTCGAGCACCTCGTCGCTCACGTGGTAGTCGGCCTTGGCGCGACGGGCGTTGGGCGCGGCCGCGACGATGACGTCTGCGTAGGAGTGGTAGCGCTCGCGCTCGAAGCGAACCTTGGGAACCACGAGGGCGCGGTCGCGGTAGAGCTCGCAGTTGATGTTGCGCCGACGGTTCTCGGCATACCAGCCCTTGTACTGGGAGAGCACGTTGTACAGGAACGACTCGGCGCACAGCGCCTGCTCCTGGGCCACGGTGCCTCGCTCATAGCCGCCACCGGGCTGGGTGAAGGAGGCGAAGTCGAGCACGACCAGGTCACAGGCGCTTGCGATGCCGCGGCCGTTCTCGATGACGGCGGCGACGCTGTCCCGCCCGACCACGGTGACGCTCGGCAGGACGGAGGCCTCTGCCGGCGCGGCGTCCTCGACACCCGGGGCCACGACCCGCGAGGGAGCCTTTGCCACGGGTGCCTTGTCGAAGAAGCGCGTGGCCTTGACGGCGCGGTCTATCTCGGCCGCAAAGCGGTCGTGCATATCAGCGACATGAGCCGTGGCCTCGGCGGCGCGCCTGTCGCGGCGCTCGTCGCGCGAGGGGGACGCACCACGACGCTGGCCACGCCCGCCGCCCCTCTCGGCGCGCCTGTCCGTACCCCTGCGGTCATCCTTCTCGGACATGGTCGAGCCTCCTCGTACGCGAATCGTCCTTCACGCCATTGTAGTCTCAGGGCAGCCCGGGCGACTCGAGCGACTGAACACCGGTGAGAAACCCGACGCTCGCGAGCTCCTTTGCCAACTTGGAGCTGATGTCGGCAATCGAGTGGGAATAGCACTTCAGAATGAGCCCGTCTAGGTCGGAGGGCAGCTCCATCGTGTCCGGCATCCCTTCGGTGGATTCCCCCTTGGAGGGGAGGATCGGATCTCTCTTGATAATCGTCACACGCTCCCTGCCAAGCCTGGCAAGCATCATCCCGAGCTCAAGGATGACGTTCTGACGCGCCCGAAGCTGCGCTTCGTTTGGCTTTGATTTGTCAAATCCCACGTCGTCCGGCGTTGCGAGGACGATGGCATAGTCGGCGCCGCCCGCCATCTTTTCGAACTTCTCGACAATTGTCAGACCCTTATCGGCGTCCCGCTCGAACTCGACAGGCTCGATGTTCCAGAGGCGGAGAATGCGCTTCACCTGCCGCTTGGCCGCGAGGTCGTGCCCGTAGACGAGGAGCACCTTGCCTTTTTGCGGGCAATCCAGCGGCTCGTCTGCAAGAGCGGGTGCCAGCCGCTCGTAAAGCGTGCGCGCCTCACTCGCCCCCTTGCCCCCTAGGGACGACCGCTCCGGAGTGGTACACCGTGATGCTTGCGCGGAGCTCCTCGCCCAGGCAATCGCGCGAGAAGTCGTACTTATAATCCCCGTCAGCAGCCTTAACGGAGACCTTCTCCTCAGAGCCCCGGCTCGGCTTGTTGGTAACGTCAACCCTCCCCCTGTACCCGTACCCCACGAGCTTCATGGCCCCTATGAGTTCTTCCTCTTGCATCGAACGGTCTTTCGCACGAATTCGAATCTATGCGACGAGCCTACACCGAACCCGGCCGTCCATCGAGCAAGACGGCCGCTCGGCGAGTTGGCGGAAGGCGTTCGCTTCCGCTGGGAGAAGATGTCTTGACGATGGGACTTTGTCCCATGGCTGTTCCAAACATTCCCGCTCGTCGCGGGCCCGCACACCCAGGGAGGACTCATGGGACTTCTCGGCAAGATCAAGGAGCGCATCAAGGGCGCCGGCGCACAGGACAGGCCGCTCTCGGCAACGTTCGCGACGCGCCCCGACACCGTCTACGCGCCCCTCTCGGGCATGCTCGTGCCGCTCAAGGAGATCAACGACACCGTCGTGTCGGCGGGGTTGCTCGGTGACGGCTACGGCATCCTGCCCACGGGCGGCAATGTGCTCTACGCCCCCGTCAACGGTCGCGTTGGCGCCACGACGGTCACCAACCACGCCATCGGCATTCTGGGCGACGGCGGCGTCGAGGTCCTCATCCACATCGGCCTTGGCACCGTCGAGATGGAGGGCAAGGGCTTCAGCCGCCTCGTCGAGTCGAACAGGCGCGTGAAGGCCGGAGATCCGCTCATCGTCTTCGACCCCGACGCCATCGAGGCTTCGGGTCACGAGAACGTCGTGGTGGTCGCCGTTTCCAACACCGATCCCAGCATCGAGATCGAGAAGGTGGGCAACTCCGGCACGCTGCTCGGGGGACGACCGCTCGTGAAGCTCGGGGACCCCATCCTTATCGTGAGGAAGTAAGGCCAGCTGAGGAAGTAGGTCAGCCGCCGCTCCTGAGGCTTCGCCCACCGCTCCGGCAGGCTCGCCCACAGACTGCCTGACCACGCCCAAGGCAGCAGACGCGTGCACATGCCGCACGCGGGCAAGGCGGCGCTCCAACTCGGACTGGGGCGCCGCCGTGTGCCACTTCGTTCGACAGGCCTCACGAGCTCTCCTGGCTCACCGCTCACGAAGAGCCACGAGCGATTGAGCAGCGTGCTCACGAGCCGGTTGGCGCGCTCCGAGAAGTAGCCCGCGGTTCGCGTGTACCGGAAGCCCAGGACGAGCTGGGTTGAGCAGTTGCCCACGATCGTGTTGGCGCTCGCCTCTCCGTAGACCGCCTCGAGCTGCGAAATCGTCTGGTGCAGGATCGTGCACCAGATCTCGCGACTGCGCGTCACCGCGATGTAGTCCTCGAAGTGCGGGATGCGCAGGTTCGAGAAGTCGTCGAGAAAGAGGCGGACGGGCCGCGCGACGAGGGCCCCGAAGTCAACCTGGGGGGTGCCGGTTATAGAGCGCGAGGGCCGTGTCGAAGCCCATGTGTATACACGTTGACTATTAATTGCGAGCGGATGACTCGCAGGCGGACATGGAGCGGGCAAGCTCGGGCGGCACGACGACGCGCGCGCCCAGATGACCCTCTAGAACGGGAAGCCACCGCCCTTGCCGATGCCGCCGCCCATGCCCATGTTGCGCATCATGCTCTCCAGCTGACGCTTCGCCTGGCGCGGGTTCTTGGTGGCACCGCCCATCATGGAGCGCATCTTGCCCATCATCTTGTTCATCTCGCCCCACTGCTTGATGAGTTGGTTGACCTCCTGCACGGAGCGACCGGAGCCACGCGCGATGCGCGAGCGCCGCATGCCGTTGATGAGCTTCGGACGGGCGCGCTCCTCCTTGGTCATCGAGCGAATCATGGCCTCGATCTTGACCATCTGCTCCTCGGTCTGATCGCCGCCCATCTTGCGGACGGCGCGCTCGCCGCCCGGAAGCATCCCGAGCAGCTTGCCCACGCCGCCCATCTTGCGAATCTGCTGCATCTGGTTGAGCATGTCGTCCATCGTGAAGCCCTCGCGCAGCATGCGCTCGGCGGCTTCGGCCTGCTGGGCGTCGGCGTTGGCCTGGGCAGCCTCGACGATGCCCACCACGTCACCCATGCCGAGGATGCGCTTGGCCATGCGGTCGGGATGGAAGACCTCGAGCGAGTCGGGCTTCTCGCCCATCGAGACGAACTTGATGGGCTTGCCGGTGACGGCGCGGACGGAGAGGGCGCCGCCGCCACGGGCGTCGCCGTCGAGCTTGGACATGATGACACCGTCGAAGTCGGTACGGTTGGCGAACTCGGTCACCACGTTGACGATGTCCTGGCCGGTCATGGCGTCGACCACCATGAGCACCTGATCGGGCTTCACGGCGTTCTTGATGTCGACGGCCTCCTGCATCATGAGCTCGTCGATCTGGAGGCGTCCGGCCGTGTCGACGATCACCACGTCGCGCAGGTGGTCGACGGCGTCGCGCACGGCCTCGCGGGCGATGGCAACGGCGTCCTTGCCGTCACCTCGATAGACCGGCACACCGATCTCCTCGCCGAGCGTGGCGAGCTGGTCGGCGGCGGCGGGGCGGTGCACGTCGCAGGCGGCGAGCTCGGGAGAGCGGCCCTGCTTCTTGAGCATGTAGGCGAGCTTGGCCGCCGCAGTGGTCTTGCCCGAGCCCTGAAGGCCCACGAGCATGATCACGTTGGGCGTGCGGTTCTGCATGAGCGTGAGCTTACTCTCCGTGGAGCCGAGCAGCTCGGTGAGCTCGTCGAGCACCACGCGCACCACGTTCTGCGCGGGCGTGAGCGAGTCGAGGACGTCGGCCTCGAGGCACTGGGACTTGCACTTCTCGACGAACTCCTTGACCACGCGGAAGTTGACGTCGGCCTCGAGCAGGGCCATGCGAATCTCGCGCATCGCGACATTGATGTCGTCCTCGGTGAGACGGCCCTTGCCGCGCAGCTTGTCGAAGGTGTCAGCGAGGCGGTCAGAAAGGTTGTTGAACATGTGGTCTCCTACTGGTTCTCTCCCACGAGGGCACGGCAGAACTCAAGGGCGTCGAAGCGCTGGAAGTCCTCGATGCCCTCGCCCACGCCGATCCTCCAGATGGGAAGCCCCAGCTGGTCGGCGATGGCAACGGCGATGCCGCCCTTGGCCGTCCCGTCGAGCTTGGTCACGATGAGGCCGTCGAGGTCGAGGGCGTCGTTGAACTCCTTGGCCTGGGCGAGGCCGTTCTGGCCGGTGGTGGCGTCGACGACGAGTACCACGGTGACGGGCATGGTCGCGCGCTTGCGCGTGACGCTCACGACCTTGGCGAGCTCGCGCATGAGGTCGGCGCTCGTGTGCAGGCGGCCCGCCGTGTCAACGAGCACGAGGTCGGCGCCGTCCTTCTCGGCCGCCTCGACGACGTCGTAGCACACGCTCGCGGGGTCGGCCCCGCGCTCGCGCGTCACGACGGCAACGCCGGCACGCTTGCCCCACACCTCGAGCTGCTCGATGGCTGCGGCGCGGAAAGTGTCAGCACCGCCGATGAGCACCGACTTGCCGCTGTCCTTGGCCGCGGCGGCGAGCTTGCCCACCGTCGTCGTCTTGCCCGCCCCGTTGATGCCCACGAACAGGACGCAGCTCGGCGTGTCGTCGAAGGGGTCGCGCGCGGGCTGGGGGAAGACCGCCGCGAGACGCGTAGCCAGGGCCTCCTGGAGCTGCCGGGAGGTATGGAGGTTCCTCCGGGCCGCCTCCTCGCGCAGGTCGTCTGTGACCTTGAGCGCGAGCTCGGCGCCCATGTCGCCCATGACGAGCGTGTCCTCGAGATCCTCCCAGAACGACTCGTCGACCTCGCCGCCCATGTAGAAGATCTCGTTCAGTGCCTCGCGGGACCTCTCGAGTCCCTTGCGCAAACGGTCGGCTAAGCCCATCAGGCGTCGACCACCTTTCCTGTCGCGCGGTCAAGCCGCTGGGATACCACGTGGCTCACGCCGTCGGCCTGCATGGAGACGCCGTAGAGCACGTCGGCCTGCTCCATGGTACGCCGCTGGTGCGAGATCACGATGAGCTGCGTCGTCTCCTTGAGCTGGTCGATGGCGTCGAGCAGCTTGTCGAGGTTGGCGTCGTCGAGCGCCGCCTCGACCTCGTCGAAGACGTAGAACGGCACGGTGCGCGTGCGATACACCGCGAAGAGCAGGGCCAGCGCCGTGAGCGACTTCTCGCCGCCGCTCATGAGGGTCATCTTTGCGATGCGCTTGCCCCGGGGCTGTGCCACCACCTCGATGCCCGTCTCGGCCGGGTGATCGGGGTCGGTCATCTCGAGGTTTGCCTTGCCACCCGGGAAGAGCATCGAGAAGATCTCGACGAAGTTGGCGTTCACCGCGTCGAAGGTCTGGAGGAACGCCGTGCGCATCTTGCGGTCGATGGCGGCCGTGATCTTCGTGAGGGCCTTCCTGGCCCCCTCGAGGTCGGCCAGCTGCTCGGCCACGTAGTCGGCGCGTTCCTTGAGCTTGGTGTACTCGTCCATGGCCACCTGGTTGACCGGCCCCAGCCCCTCGATCTGGCGGCGGAGGCTCGCCACCTCGCGCTCGGTGGCCTCGCGGTCGTCGGGCTCCGGCATCTCGAGGGCCTCCTCGAGCACGTGCCTGCCGTCGGCCGTGATGGCCTTGATGGCCTGCTCGACGCGCACCTCGAGCCTGCCGGACTCCACCTTGAGCTCGCCCTGCGCCGCCTTGGCGCTCTCGAGTTCGCCTTCGGCCGCCGAAACCTGCGCCTTGGCGTCGCCGATGGTCTTCTTGAGCGACGCGGAGTCGGCCTCGGCAAGGCTCGCGCGGTCGCGCAGGCGCTCGGCCCAGGTGCGTGCCGCCGCACGGATCGCTTCGTAGCGCTCGTGCAACGGGTCGATGCGCAGGCGCAGCACCTCGAGCGAGCGGGTGCTGTCCTCGGCCACGTGACGGCGCTCGACGAATTCGGAGATGCGCGCCGTGAGCTCGCGTTCGCGCTCCTCAAGATGGCGCAGGCGCTCGGTGGAGGTGGCGAGGCTCAGGCGTGCGTCGCTGACCTTCTTGGCGGCCTCGTCCTCGGCCCTCGACGCCTCGCGACGGCGTGCCTGCGCCTCGTCGAAGTCGCGCGTGATGGCCTGCAGCCGCTCCCGCGCCTCGGACGCCTTCCTCTCGAGCTCCGCCAGGCGCGGTCGCGCCTCCTCGGCACGCCTGCAGGTGGCCTCGCGCTTGCGCTGCACCTGCGTCCGCTCGTCATGTGCGCGGGACACCTGCGCCTCGAGACGGCCGATCTCGGCCGAAATGGAGTCGTGCTCGCCGCGCCTGCGGGAGAGCTCGCCTGCGGCCTCGGCCGAGCGCTCGCGCGCGTCGGCGAGGGCCTTCGCGCATGCCTCCTGCCGCTCCGAGGCGTCCGCGACGGCCTGCTGGGCCTCGCGAACGTCGGCCTCGAGACCCGCCATGGAAGCCTCGAGCTCCTCGATCTTGCGGCGGCGTTCGAGGGTGCCCGCGGCGGCTCCCGCCGAGACGCCGGCGACCGTGCGGCCGTCGGGATAGGCGACGACGCCGTCGGGGGTGACGTAGGTGAGCGACGGATCCTTGGCATGCGCGGCCACCGCCGAGCGGGCGTCCGCCACCACGCGCACGTCGCCGAGCAGGGCGCGGACGAGGCCCTGGGCCTCGCTCGAGACCTTAAGCCTGGCGGCAAGCGAGCCGGGCGCGGGCGCGGCGTCGCTCCCACCCTCGGCAAGCGACAGGACCGTGAGCGAGCCCTGCGCGCGCCGAGACGCCGCCGCGGCCTCCATGATGCGCGACACCTCGTCCGACCCCGTCACGACCGGGGCCCCAAGCACGCCACCGAGCAGCCGCTCGACCACCTGGTCGAGCTCGGCCGGGGCGCTCACCACGTCGGCGAGGCGACAGCGCACGAGCGAGGCGAGCTCGCTGTTGGAGAGCACCTTGCCCTCGAGCGTGTCCGTCCCGCCGGAGAGCTGTGCGTCGACCGTGCGCAGGGCCGAAAGGGTCGCATTGGCGCCGGCGAGCGCCGCGCGGGCAGCGTCGAGGCCGGCGGAGGCGTCACGGGAGGCGACGCGCGCGGCCTCGTGCGACTGGGAGCGCTCGGCTATCTCGGCCTTGGCCGCGTCGGCCGTCTCCGTGGCCGCCCGCAGCTCCTCGGCAAGCTCGCCAAGACGGCCCTTCCTGCTCGCAAGGGCGGCCTCGGCCGTCTCGACCGACTCATCAATCTGGGCGAGGCGGCTCTGGAACATCTGGTCCTCGACCTCGGCGCTGCTGATCTCGTCGGCAAGCTTGGCGCGGTCGAGCGTGGCGCGGTCGAGCTCGGCCTGGCAGCTGCGCTGCTCGCCCCCAAGGCGAGCCTGCTCGGACCCGGCGGCGCGGCGCGCGTTCGTGGCCTCCTTGGCCAGCGGCTCGAGCCGCTCGACGTCGGCGTGCAGCCCCTGGACGGCCACGCGGGTGTCCGAGAGCCTGCCCGTGACCTCGTCGAGCTCGCGGGCCGCCTCGGTGCGCTGCCGCTCCACCTGCGAGAGCTGCATGCGCGTCTCGGAGAGGCGGCTCACCATGTTGCGCCCCTTCTCCTCGAGCAGGCGCATGTCGGAGTCGAGCCGCCCCAGGATGTCGGCGCAGCGGCGGCGCTGCTCGCCGAGGTCACCCACGAAGAGCCCCTTCTGCTCGAGCAGGCTCTGGAGCTTCTCGAGCTCGCGCGACTTCTCGTCCGCACGGTACTGCGCAAGCTCGATGGCGGCCGCGGCCTCCTTCTGCCGGCCCTCGAGCTCGGCCCACTGGCGCTGCAGCCTGCGGACGTCATCGACGGCCAGCTGGCAGGTGAGGTCCGACAGGCGCTGGTCGAGCTCGTTGAAGCGCCGAGCGCGGTCGACCTGGCGCTCGAGGGGCCGGAGCTGGCGGTTCATCTCGCGCGCGACGTCACGGGCGCGCACGAGGTTCTTGTCCATGTCGGCGAGCTTCTTGAGCGAGCGCTCCTTGCGCCGACGATGCTTGGAGATGCCGGCGGCCTCCTCGATGAGGCTGCGGCGCTCCTCGGGGCGGCTCGCGAGAATGGAGTCGAGCTTGCCCTGGGAGATGATCGAGTGCGTGTCCTTGCCAAGGCCCGAGTCGTGCAGGATGTCCTGGATGTCCATAAGGCGAGCCGGGGCGCCGTTGATGAGGTACTCGGACTCGCCCGAGCGGTACATGCGACGGGTGATGCCCACCTCAAAGAAGTCGACCGGCAGCGTGTGGTCTGAGTTGTCAAGCACGAGCGTGACCTCGGCCACGCCCACGGGCTTGCGCGCGGAGGAGCCTGAGAACACGACGTCCTCCATGGCCTGGCCGCGCAGCATCTTGGCGCTCTGCTCGCCCAGCACCCACAGGATCGCGTCGGAGACGTTTGACTTGCCCGAGCCGTTTGGCCCCACCACGACGGTGAGGCCCGGGTCGAACACCATGTGGGTGCGGTCCGCGAAGGACTTGAAGCCCTTCAGCGTGAGGGACTTCAGGAACAACGGACGCCCTCCTCGGCGAGACGCTCGATGGCGTCGGCGGCGGCCACGCTCTCGGCCTCCTTCTTCGAAGAGCCGGAGCCGCGTCCCACGCGACGCCCGCCAACGAGCACCACGGAGGTGAAGGTGGGCGCGTGCGCGGGCCCCTCCTCGCCCTCGAGCTTGTACTCCGGGGCACAGCGCAGCTCGCGCTGGGTGATCTCCTGCAGGCGGCTCTTGGGGCTCTGCGGGCGCTCGGCGAGCTCGGGCACCATGCGGGGGCCAAGCGTGCGGCGCACGAAGTCGTGGGTCACGTCATAGCCGCCGTCGAGGTAGAGCGCACCCACGACCGACTCGTACACGTTCTCGAGCGCGGAGTGGAGGCCACGGGCCCCCGTGCCCTTCTCGGACTCGCCGAAGACGATGCAGTCGCCGATGCCAAGGTCGGCCGCCACCTCGGAGAGCATCTTGCCCGAGACGAGCGAGATCTTGAGGCGGGTGAGCTCGCCCTCGTCCATGGAGCCGAAGCGCTCGAACAGGTCGGTGGCGACGATGGCGCCGAGGATGGAGTCACCCAGGAACTCGAGCCGCTCGTAGGAGGCCGAGACGGGCAGGTGCTCCACGGCGCTCGGGTGCGTGATCGCGGCAACCACGAGGTCGTGCCTCGTGAAGTGATGGTTGGTGATGTCCTCGATGTGCCGGATGCGTTCGTGCTCAGTGAGCTGGGGCATGCGCTCCCCTTGCCTTTCGTGCGATGGCGTACAGAGTTATGCAGCCATCCATTGTAGCCGCACGACGCTGGGCCCTGCCCCTTCACCCGAAGAACACCCAAACGCAACCCCGGCGCACCGTCGTCAGGGCTGGACTCTCCTCGCGTAGACCCTGAAGCCATCGTAAGACGAGTAGGACAGACCGCTCAACTCGGTATGCCTCTCGGCATCGGCGTCGCTGACGAGCAAGGCAGCGTCACCCTTGTCGGACAGGTAGGACTTGACTCCGCCGTCAGCAAGACGAAGGTCACCCTTCCATTCCCCGACAACGTATGCACCCTGATTAATCCGGGTGGTTTCCTCGCCAGTCTTGGAGTTGTACTCCGCGTAATAGACGGCCGACCCCTTCTCAACGGTACCGTCCTCGCACGCCGTCGCAATAGCCTGCTGCTTTCTGGCCTCGGCAGTCTGCTTGGGTGTACGCACGATGTTGAGGTTCATTTCGAACCCCTGGATACCCGGCACCGCGGCATAGAGTAGCAGTAGGGACGCAAGGGCGACCTGCCACACGCCTTCCCGTTCCAATATTGACGCCGCAAGGCGTGAGCCGCCGAAGCCTCCCAGCAAAAGTAGGCAGGGCCAGATGGGCATGATGTACCACCAGGCCTTGGAAACTGACACGCCGAAGACAGCGAACGTAGCGAGCGAAACGACTATCGCCATTACGACAATGTTCGACCCGTCCCCGCCCGACCTGACGTAAGCAAGCGCATGCCTCAGTGCCACGCACGGCCGCCGCTCGCCCGCCGCGATTCGGCTGGTGACGAAGTACCACAGGGCCCCTGCAGCAAGTAGCAGGGCGGCTCTGGCCCCTTTGTCTGAGCTAATGGTGTTCGTATAAAGCGAAACGGGCGCACCGTGCCCCTCAAGGTTCGACGTCCCTCTGCGCACCACGTCGTTCGTAAACATTTTCACCAAGAACGAATCCCCGTCGTAGCTGAACCTAGCAAGAGCCCAAGCCCCAGCAACAAGCAACGTACAGGCAAGGTAGCCCAGCGCGTCTCGAACACGATACCGATGCCACTGGCCGGCAACGAAGAGATAGACAAAGACGGAGACGGGGATGAGAGCCGCATGCCAACTCTTCGTTAGAAATGCCAGGCCCGTCAGAACGCCCGCCGGATACACAAGCCAACGGCGATTAGCCGAAAGGGCGAACAGGAACACAGCTCCAGTGAATAAAAGCAGATACAACGCGTCAGGATCGCCGGTGCGGGCCCAATGGCCCTCGAGAGGTTTAGTAAGGGCAAGTGCGAGAACACAACAGGACAAACCCGCCCCACGTCCCCAGGTCTTCCTGGCCGTCAAGACGATGATGACGATCGTGAGTATGTAGCAGACCACCGACGGAACCCTCACGCCCCAAGGAGTGAAGCCGAAGACTGCGTAACCCACCATAATCAGCCACATGGATAGTGGAGGCTTGAGGTTCCAATAGTCGGCCTCGCCACCCCACGTATTCACTAACAGGTTACCGTCACGCATCATCTCATAGGCGTTCGCCGCATGCCTGGCCTCGTCATAGTCATAGATAGGGGCATCGGCAAGGTTATGGAAACAGATGATAGTCAGGACAAGCAGAACCAAAACGCAGGCAGCGTCGAGAAGCCAACCCCCCCCCTACATGCTCCCTGTGTGTTGCCTTGTGTTTCACAACTACCTCCTTATGCAAACATGACGGAGCTACACCGTAGCGGCCACGGCCTCGGCAAGCTTGCCACAGAGATCCTGACGCACGCAGCGGGCCGCCGTGAGCGTGCCGTTCTTGATGGCCTCGGGGTTGGTGGCGCCATGCCCCACGAGCACGGGGGCCTTGAGCCCCAGCAGGGCCGCACCACCGTAGCGGTTACCGGAGAGCAGGTCGGCCACGCCCTTGAGCGCCGGCTTCACCATGAGCGCGCCCAGTGCGACCTTCTTGCTTGCCGCCGCCTCGGACTTGAGCGCGGCGACGATGAACTTCGCCGTGCCCTCCACCGTCTTGAGCGCGATGTTGCCCGTAAACCCGTCGGTCACGATGACGTCGAAGGGGCCCGTGAGGATGTCGCGGCCCTCGCAGTTGCCCTGGAAGTTGAGCGCCTCGTCGGCGGCAAGCGCCGCGTGGCGGGCAAGGGTCGCCTCCGAGCCCTTCGTCTCCTCGGTGCCGTTGTTGAGAAGCCCCACCGCTGGCTTCTCGACGCCCAGCACCACGTGCGCGTAGGCCGAACCCATGTGGGCAAACTGCACGATCATGTCGGGCGGGCAGTCGGCATTGGCACCAAGGTCGAGGAAGGTCGTCATGTGGCCGCCCACGCCCGGCATGGCCGTCGCGAGCGCCGCGCGGCTCACGCCCTTGACGCGACCCACGACGAGCGTGCCCGCCGCAAGGATGGCGCCGGTGGAGCCCGCCGAGAAGAAGGCGTCGGCCTTGCCCTCGCGCACGGCACGGCACCCGCGTACGATGGAGGAGTCCTTCTTGTGGCGCACCGCCTGGGCGGGATGCTCGGCCATGCCGATGACCTCGGTGGTCACGAGCGCCTCGGCCCGGGAGTTCTTGGCGCAGAACGGCACCACGACGTCCTCGTTGCCGGCAACCAGCACCTCGAGGTCGGTGTCGGCCTCGAGCGCCGCCGCGATTCCATCGAGCACGACCTTGGGCTCCTCGTCGCCGCCCATGGCGTCAACGCACACGCGAGTCATACGTTCTCCCTCTTACGAAAAAGGGCCGACCACGCGGGCCGGCCCTCACAGCACTTGAAACCTCAGGCTACTCGACGACGATGACCTGACGGCCCTTGTAGTAGCCGCAGCTCGGGCACACACGGTGCGGAAGCTTGACGGCACCACACTGCGGGCACGTGGAACGAGCCGGGAGCTCGAGCTTGCTGTTTGCGGAGCGGCGGGCGTGCGTGGCGCCGCGGCCCTTCTTTTGCTTGGGTACTGCCATGGTTGACCTCTCTTACGAATCTCACGTCCCACGTGCCGGGAACGGTCTTTCACAGACAAACGGGGATGATAGCACGAAATCGCACGGCAACACCATACTGACACAGACATCCGAGAGAGATTTCGCACGTCAGCAGGTGGACGGCATGCGCCACGGCCAGATTCTAGCAAATCCGGGGCGCAAAACCCGCCTTGCGCAGAACATGCCGGTCACCCAAGCGAGAGAATGGCACACGTCCAGAAGCGAGTCGCCCAGGCCCGTCGTCAAAGGAGGCAGCGTGACCCCTACCTCCCGCGCGTGCTTCGGCGGAGGAGACGGTGACCTGGAAGTCGCGCCCCTCCGGCTCGAACCCCGTGCGAAGCGCCGAGTCGCCCCTCGAGCGGGTGCAGCGCAAGTACCTTGCCGAGTGCATGGGCGCCAAGACCGGCGCGGGCGTCCGCCGTCTGTATCGCCTGCAGCTCGGGCCAGGGCGGCCTCATGCCCGTCCGCCTGTCCCCGTGAGCCCGGGGCCGTGGCCTCACTCCCTGCGGCGTCGTCGACCTCGGGCCCCAGGGCCCGAAGCGCTCGGTCGCCGCGTTTCTCGACACGCTGCTCGGCTCGTGACGTAAGCTCGTTGCGGACCACGCGGGGCCGCCGCAGACGAAGCTCGGCGAGCGAGGCCTGGCACTCAGGCTTGGAGACGCCATGAAGCGAGTCTTTGTCACGACGACGGCAAGCGTAATCGTTGCCGTCCTTGCAGTCGTCGCCCTCATCCTCATTGCCTCGGCGCTCGGTGGCCTCTGGGTTCTCGGGCTTGTGGGCGGCGTCCTGGGACTCTGCGCCGCGCTGCTCCCGCAGCTCCACGGCAAGCTCCGGCACGCCCTGCCAGCGGGCCTGCAGTCCTACGCGCGCGTGATCGCCCTACTCGTCGGCGCGGCGGGGCTGGCCTCTGCGCTCGCCCTGCTCTACGACGTCGTACTCTGCGCCTACGCCTTCGTCCTTCCCGTCGTCACCGCCTATACCGCACTGACCATCCTCATCGACGACACGTCCGGCATCGTGCTGAGGGCGTCGAGCCGCAGGCTCGCCCATACCGGCAGCGACATCTACGTCATCCAAGGGCTCGGCGAAAGGTCCCGCACCTTCGCCTCGAGCGTGTTCGCGCGGCTTGAGGCCGCCCAAGAAGACGCCCCCAAGCCCCTCGTCGTCTTCAGCGACATCGCGTCCGACGAGCTCCCGGACACCGACGCCCGGTGACAGGCCCTGCGCGAGAAGGGCGGCTCCGTCGCAACCGTGCTGTTCACCCCCCCGTCGCGATCGAGGACATACCCGACGACCTCGCCGTGCGGTCGCGCAGCAGGTGCCACGTGCACTACCTCGCCATCACCGGCGACACGAGCAGGAACGTCCACTCGGCCATCAAGGTCACCGACAGCCTCGTGCGCATGATGGAGCTCCAGGAGGTCGAGCAGTCTCCTGGACCCAAAGCCCGAGAGAAGCTCGGGAGGCTTGGGAAGAAGGTTCCGGGCCCGCTGCTCGAAGGGCCAACCCCAGGTCAGCAGGATTCCGCTCAAGCGGCACTCACGGCGTTTCTCGCACAGGATCAGGGGCTTCGGCAGGGACTTCCTAACAGCTACCCCACCCTTTGTGAGCTCGGCGACATCGAGCACGTCCGTTGGAACAGCTTCTACCGCTCGCAGGGCTGGCGAGGCGTGCGCACCTTGAGCGAGCTCGAGCGCCTAAACACTGAGGTAGGAGACGTCCTCAACCTCGAGAGCGGGAAGGGGGCACGCAAGTCCGAGCTTCTGCGTCGGCACTATTACCTCGTCGATGACCTTATGACGCTGCTGGAACACGGGGCCGACTTCGACACGAACCCCTTCGCCTACGACCGCATGCTGCTGGCCTACGCCATGCTCATCATGGCCTGCGCGGTCACGGAGTAGCAAAAGGGCCGACCCCTCGGGGTCGGCCCTGTGAGGGACATCATGTGAAAGGACGAAGGCTACTCTCCGTCGTCGAGCTTGAGGCCCTTCAGCTTGGCGAAGGGGTTCTGCTCTTCCTCCTCCGCGGCGCGCTTGGCGGCACATCCGCAGTCGCCCTCGTTGAGGTTGGCCCCGCAGGTGGGGCACAGACCCCTGCAGCCCTCGCGGCAGAGCACCTGGAACGGCGTCTCCATGAGCAGGGCCGCATGGATGGGCTCCGCAAGGTCGATGGTGTTGTCCGCGGAGACGAGCGAGAAGTCCACCTCGTCCTCGTCATCGGCGAGCGTGGCCTCCTCGGGCGCGTTGAACAGGAAGTACTCGTCCACCTCGCTCGCCACGTCAAACTCGGCGGGCTCGAGACAGCGGTCGCAGGTACCCACGACATGCGCGCGCACCATGCCCGAAGCGAGGATGCCCTCGCCTGCGTTGGTGAGCACGAGGTCGTAGTCGATGCCCTCGGGCAGGGAGAACTCGTGCTCGCCCAGCTCGTAGCCCGTCTCGTCCAGGTGACCCGAAAGCGGCAGAACCGCCCCGGCACCCTCGAGGCGGTCGTCAATGGAAACGATGATTGGCTTCATGGCTTACCTGCGGTTGTTGGAGCCGTCGTCGAGGGCCTGGCGGCTACGCTGGAGCTGGCTGATGACGCTCTTGAGGTTGTCCTCGATGCCCGTGAGCACGCCCTCGGCGTAGTCGTTGATGTGATAGCGCAGGTCACGCTCGTACTGCGAGGCCTGGTCGCGGATCTCGTCGGCCTGCTGGTTGGCAAGGCGCACGACCTCCTGGTCGCCGGCGAGGATCATGGCCTGCTGCTGGGCGTCGGCAACGATGGAGTCGGCCGTCTGGTGGGCACGGGCGAGAATCTCGTCCTCCTCCTTGACGATGCGGCGGGCGCTCTGGAACTCCTCCGGGAACACGCGGCGGATCTCGTCGAGCAGCTCGTACACGTCGTTGGCGTCGACGATCCTCATGTCGCCCTGGCCGCCGCCCATGAGCGGCTTCTTGCCGTCAGAGACGATGCCCTCGAGCTCGTCGACCAGGTTCTCAATCTCCTCGCCCGGCTGCATGCGCAGGCTCCTTTCATGCCAGGGCGGAGCCTTATGGCCTCCGGCCCACAAACCCTCTCAACGCACGCGCGCGGGACACTCAGAACCCGCGCGCCTATCCCAACAACTCTACCATACGCGCTGGCTTATGCGTTATGCGCTCCAAAGCGTCCCTTGAGCTTCTCCACGACGCAGGGCGGCACGAGCATAGAGACGTCGCTGCCGAGGCCCGCCAGCTCGCGCACGATCGATGAGGAGACGTAGCCGTAGGACGGGTTGCTCATCACGAAGATGCTCTCGACGTCGGGGGCGAGGCGGAAGTTGAGGTCGGCCTGCTGGAGCTCGTACTCGAAGTCGGTCATGGCCCGCAGGCCCTTCACGACCGCCCCGGCCCCCACCTCGTGGCAGAAGTCCACGAGCAGCCCCGTGAGCGGCAGGACGTCCACGCCCTCCGTGACGCCCTCGCCCGCCAGGGCCTCGCGGGCCAGGGCCACGCGCTCGTCGATGGAGAACGTGGGGCCGGTCCCGTTCTTGCCGAGGCTCGCGGCCACGGCAACCGTGACGCGGCCGGCGATGCGGCGGGCGCGGCGCACCACGTCGATGTGGCCGTAGGTGATGGGGTCGAAGGTGCCGGGCACCACGACGTGCTCGACGCGGCCGGTACGGGAAGAGACGGTGTCAGTCATGCTGGGAGTCCATTCGGAGTAGGTCGACGGCGGTGATGCCGTAGCGCTTCTGCTTGAGGGGGACGAACGAGACGGGATCGATGGTGGGCGCCGAGGAGCTCCGCTCGTAGAGCACGAGGGCCCCGGGGGCCAGGCACCCCGCATGCGCGAGCGCCTCGACGAGGGCAGTGACGCGGGCGACGTCCGTGGCGTAGGGAGGGTCGAGGAGGACGACGTCGAAGGGCGAGCCGCCCACGCGCCCCGACGCCGCGAGCCGCTCGACGTCACCCCTCGCGATGGCGTAGCTGCCCGGGCTGGCGCCAAGGGTAGCGGCGTTTCTGCGCACGCGCGCCTGGGCGGCGCGGTCGACGTCGACGAAGGTGCACCATGCGGCGCCCCGGCTGAGCAGCTCGAGCCCAAGCGCCCCGGAGCCCGCGTACGCGTCGAGCACGCGCGCCCCGTCGAGCGAAAGGTCGCGAGCGGAAAGCAGCATCGAGGAGACGGCCTCGCGCACGCGGTCGGTCGTCGGGCGCGTCACGTCGCGGCCCTCGGGCGCCTCGATGGGCCTGCCCTTCCACTGTCCCCCTACGATCCTCATCGCTCCCCCTCGAAATATGCCTTGAACCTGCGTCTGACCTCGCGCGCGAGCGGGCGGTTGCGCACGTCCGCGAGCCCTGGATCGCGGCTCACGAGCACCTGCGCGTCGGCGTGCGCCGCCTCCACGAGGTCCTCGTCGGTCACGAGGTCGACCAGCCGGAGCGTGACGCCGCCGCTCTGACGATACCCCAGCACCTCGCCCTCGTGGCGCAAGCGCAGGTCCATCTCGGCGAGCTCGAGGCCGTCAGAGGTGCGCTCGAGCGCCTTGAGGCGGCGCTTGGCGGGGCTCGTGCCGCGCGCGGCGCTCACGAGAAAGACCGTACCGGCCCACTCCCCGCGGCCCACGCGGCCGCGCAGCTGGTGCAGGGCGGCAAGACCAAAGCGGTCGGCGTCCCAGACCATCATCACCGTGGCGTTGGGCACGTCGACGCCCACCTCGATCACCGTGGTGCACACGAGCACCTGCGTCTCGCCGGACCGGAAGCGCGCCATGGCGTCGTCCTTCTCGGCGGCCGACATGCGCCCGGTGACGAGCCCCACGGACAGGTCGCGAAAGACCCGGTCGCGGAGCCGTTCGAACGTCGCCTGTGCGGAGTGGGGCCGCTCGGTGGCGCGCTCGGCCTCCGGCACGTCATCGAGCTCCGAGCCGTCGTCGGCGTCGTCAACGAGCGGGCACACCACGTAGGCCTGGTGTCCCGCCGCCACGGCCTCGGCGATGGCCGTGTGGGCCACGTCGGCGTTCTCGGGCGTGAGCAGCTTCGTGGTGACGCCCGCCCCCGCATGCGGCCGCTCAGTGATGTGCGAGCAGGAAAGGTCGCCGTAGACGGAAAGCGCCAGCGTGCGCGGGATGGGCGTCGCCGTCATGGTGAGCTGGTCGGCCACCCGGCCCTTGGCGCGCAGGGCCGCCCGCTGCCCCACGCCAAAGCGGTGCTGCTCGTCCACCACGACGAGCGAGAGGTCAGAGAAGCGCACGTCGTCGGAGAGGACGGCGCTCGTGCCAAAGACCACGCTCGTGTTGCCCCCGGCGACCGACGCCGTGATGCGGACTCGCTCGGCGGCAGGCGTGGAGCCGGTAATAAGCGCCCAGCTCACGCCCGCGCGGTCGAAGACGGGGCCGAGCTTCTCGGCGTACTGACGCGCAAGCACCGAGGTGGGAGCCATCACGGCCGCCTGGGCCCCGGTGTCGGCCACGGCCGCAAGGGCCACCGCAGCGACGGCCGTCTTGCCCGTCCCCACGTCGCCAAGCAGCAGCCGGTTCATGGGCCGGGGGGCCGCCATGTCGGCGAGGATCTCGTCGGCGGCGCGGCGCTGCTCGCCCGTGAGCGAGAAGGGCAGGGCCTCGAGCAGGGCGCGCACGTGCGGGCCGTCGATGACGTGGGCATGCGCCTCGACGTCCTTGAGGGCGATGGCCTGGCGCGAGAGCAGCGCCACCTGGAGGCAGAGCAGCTCGTCGTAGGCGAGCCGCCTGCGGGCGCGCTCCGCGGCCGGAGCCGACGAGGGGAAGTGCGCCTCGCGCAGCGCCCGCGCCAGGGTCATGAGGTCATGGGACGAGACGAGGCCAGCGGGCTGGAAGTCGCAGGCGTCGCCGCAGTCGGCAAGGGCCGCGGAGGCGATGCGGCGCATCCAGGCAGGGCTCAGGCCCTCCCCCACCGGGTGCACGGGCAAAAGGCGCGCGTAGCGCCCCGCTGCCGTGGCCACCCCCGTAGCCCCGCCCACCGCGTCGTCGGCGCGTCCCACGACCTCGTGGAACTGCGGGCGCATCTGGCGAAAGCCGTACGCAAAGGTGACCTTGCCCGACACGGCCATGACGTCGCCCGCATGCAGCTGCTCGGCGAGCCACGGCTGCTTGAAGAAGGCGCACACGAGCACGCCCGTGTCGTCGACGAGCGACACCTCGACGAGCTGCATGCGAGGGCGTGGCCGCTTGAGCTTCACCTGGTCGACGGTGCCCACCACGGTGGCGTCGGCCCCGACGGTCGAGAGCCCGATGGGCGTGACGCGCGTGAAGTCGAGGTAGCGGTGCGGCACGTGCACGAGCACGTCGCGCACACTGTCCATGCCGAGGCGGCGCAGGGCCTCGGCGCGCTTGCCCGACGCAAAGCGGAGGCGCGAGACGTCGCCGTCCCACGCCTCCGTACGCGCGAGCCGCCCCGCGGCCTCGCCGATGTTAGGAAGGGTGCCCAAGGCGCTCCCGCAGTCGCTACTCGATCGAGAAGATGACCGGGTAGAGGGGCTGGCCGCCACGATGCGCGTCGACCTCGAGGTCGGGCTGGGCCTCCTCGATGCGGTCGCAGAGGGCCTTGAAGGCCGCGTCGTCCATCTCGGAGCCAGCGAGGATGGTGAGCGTGTCGCCCTCCTCCTCGTCCTGCATGCGGGCGATGAGGTCGAGCGCGACCTGGTCGACGTCGGAGCCCACGACGGTGATGGCGCCGCCCTGGATGCCCATGACGTCACCGGAGTGGATGGGGCTGCCGTCGGCGGCCTGGGAGTCGCGCACGGCGTGGGTGACCTCGCCGTCACGCACGTCGGCGATGGCGTCGGTCATGGCCTCGGCATTCTCCTCGGCCGTGGCCTCGGCGTCGACGGCGAACATGGCGGCGAAGGCCTGCGGCACCGTCTTGGTGGGCACCACGACGACCT